>DASZIT010000038.1:0-46367 GCA_035948855.1 Acidimicrobiales bacterium
CGCCTCGATGGCGCCATTGATCGAGGTGATGGAGCCGAAAGTTTTGTTTGCATCACTTGAGACAGAGACCGGTTTGTCGACTTGGGTGATGACGAGTCGCGCGAGTTCGCGCTCGGCCGCTCGCTTCGTTCCACGGAACAGCTTGCTCTTGTGCCGAACACGACCAGACGAGTCCCGACCGATGAAGACGCGCAGTTCAAAAGCGTCCGTTCCCTTGTCGGGCCGCTTCCTGATACTTCCGGCCATCGCCCGCTCCTCCCGAGGAGACAGTCGCTTCTGCATCTGTTGGGACTTTTGTTGGGACCAACGATATCAGGTCCGCCGTTGACCGAGCAAATGACCGTTGACCTGGTGGGCCGTGCGAGTCTCGATCTCGCCACCTTGGGATTAAAAGTCCCCTGCTCTACCGGATGAGCTAACGGCCCACCGGGAAAACTACCTGGCCCGAAGGACCACAGAGGCACGCTGCCGGATGTTGACCCGATCCCGTCCTCTGCCCTTTCAGTACTCGATTGCTACACGACCCCGTCAGGCCGTGCCGGAAGGCAGATGGCAGGTTCTGGGCGGGCTGGTCCGGCCTGACTCGACAGGGATGGCCAGTAGGTTCCACTGGGTCACGCCTTTGAAGATCTTGCCTGTAGGCAAGCTACCGAGGGGCCGGTACATCGGCCGCGACCGACGATGGTCACGAATTGGAGGACATGACCAGTGCACGTGCTCGACAATCCGGTATGGCACGCCCTGAAGGGGAGTCAACGAGCCCTTGGCCGGACCACCGACTTCGCCGGGTGCTTCGACGTAGACGTCTCGCGGTTCGGCGCATTGGCCACTGAGCGGGAGACCGAGGTGTCCTGGCGGGATCTTGCCCAACTACTCGGTCCCAAGGGGACGGTGGAACTCACCGGCGACCTCCCTGAACCCCCGCACGGATGGTCGGTCATCGACCGCTTCGAAGGGTTGCAGATGGTGGGCGATGGCATCCAGGGACCGATTGCGCGCGGGCCACAACATCGAGGGGCAACCGCGCCGTCCGCAATCCACACAGTCCCGGAAGCCCGCTCCGTAGAGACCATCGCACCCAGCCCGGAGCGGCTCGGAGCGGTGAATGTCCCCGAGATGCTGGCTCTGGTCGAAGCCGCCCAACCCGGTCCTTTTGAGCGGCGGACTATTGAGTGTGGTGTCTACCTGGGGATCCGTATCGACGGGAATCTGGTGGCCATGGCCGGGGAGCGCATCCGACCGGCGGGATACTCCGAAATCAGTGCGGTGGCCACCCATCCTGACTACCGCCGGTTGGGTCTGGCCAAGCAGGTGGTGCTGGCGGTCGCCGACACCATCATCGGGCGCGGCGACACGCCGTTTCTGCATGCCTTGCTCGATAACACCGCGGCCATCCGCCTGTATGAATCGCTGGGATTTACAACCCGCCGCCCGGTGACGTTCCGGTGCTTGGAGGCGCCGGGATAACCACCGCCGTTGGTTGGCCGCCCACCGCCACTCTGGCTCCGATCGTCCCACTTGCCAGATTCAGAGCCACCAGCGTCCCGTTGCCCCCGCACACCCAGGCGGTGCGTCCGCCGTCGGAGAGGGCCAGGGCTTGGGCGGTGGTGCCGACCGCGAGGGGAGTGAGGGCATCGAGACCAACCAGATCGATGGGCGTCACCCGGTCCCCGCCACTCACATAGGCGATCGTTTTCGACTTCCAGATCGCGATACCGGTGGGATTGCCGGCCACCGGGATGACCTTCCCGGCGGTCATGTGCGAGAGATCGATGGCCGTGACCGCGTTGATCTCGAAGTCAGCCACCAAAGCGGTGGCGTTGTCCGGGCCGATCACTACGGCATCGGGCTCGGGTCCCGCCGGTACGGCGGCCAGTGGCGTCAGCGCGGGTAGGGCAATGGGGGTGACGGTGCCATCCTGGTAGTTGGCCACCAACGCCACCTTCCCATCGGGTGCGATGGCGATCGCCACCGGCTGGTGGCCGACGGGGATGGCTGAGCCCGCCTTCATAGACGGGAGGGATACCGGGGTAACGGTGTTGTCACCGAAGTTGGCCACCAGTGCCAGTGAGCCATCCGGGGTCACGGCCACCGCGTCGGGCTCGAGACCCACGGTGGCCTGTCCCGTCGACTTGCCCGTCGAAATAGAGATATCGCTCAGTCGGTTGATGCCCTTGTCGGCCACCAGCAGGTGGGCGCCGTCGGGGGTGGCGGCCATGGCCGCCGGGAGGGAGCCGGTGGTGATGGTTCCGAGGGACTTGGACGATGCGGTATCGACCAGGGACAGGGTGTCACCGGGATCGGCCAATCCGGCCACGTTGGCGACGTAGGCCACCGAGCCGGCGGGCGCACCCGAGGCCACCGATCCGCCGCAGCCGGCCAGCAATAGTGCCGCTCCGGCCGTGAGGTAGAGGGCCATGACCACCGCCGGTGTCCGAACGGGTGGGCCTGAGCGAGCTCGGCGACGCGACATGGGATCGTCAGGGCTTCCCCTTACCGCCTCCGTCACCGTCGTTCACCCCCGGGCGCACGAAGCGCCCAACTCCCGGTCCGCATCCCGCCAGCCGGGAAGGTCGGTCACCGGGAAGTAGTCGCCGGTACCCACGTCCTGTCGGTAGGCGACCGGTTCCGGCAGGCCCCCGGCCAGATCGGCCACCGCCGCCAGCAGGATGTCGATCTCTTCTCCGGATGTCCCCAGACCCGCGCTGGCCCGGACGGCTCCGGGGACGTTGCGGTGGTCGCCGTCGAGGACGTCGGCCCGGTAGGCGTCGACGGCGAGGTCATCGAGGCCCAGCAGCCGAACCACGTACGGATGGGCACAGAAGCACCCGTGGCGCACGGCGATCCCGAACTCGGCACTCAGCCGGGCCGCCACCAGGGCGTGGTGAACCCCGTCGATGGTGAAGGCGGCCACCGGAAGAGTGTCGACGCCGCTGTCGGCCGCCGGGCCAAGGAGTCGCACACCGTCGATGTCGTCCAGTCCTTTACGCAACCGACCGACCAACGCGTGCTCGTGGGCGGCGATCCGCTCCCAGCCGATGGCCTCCAGGCCGTCGATGGCCGCGTGGAGCGCCACCGCCCCGATGACGTTGGGCGAACCCGCCTCCTCCCGATCGGGCGGGGCCGTCCACACCACTTCGTCCAACCCGACCAGATCGACCGCCCCGCCGCCGGCCAGGAACGGATCCCCGGTCTCGAAGGTGGGCCGGGGGCCGATGAGCGCGCCGGATCCGAACGGGGCATACAGCTTGTGCCCGCTGAAGGTGAGGTAGTCGGCGGCCGCGGGCAGCGGCCGATGGGGCGCGAGTTGGGCGGCGTCGACCGCTACGGGAATGCCCCGTTGGTGGGCGCGCTCGATGATGGCGTCGAGGGGTGGCAGCCAACCGGTAACGTTCGATGCCCCGGTGATCGCCAGCAGCTTCGGCTTCGGCTCGGCGCCCAGCGCCGCCTCGACGTCCTCGACGGTGAAGGTGCCTTCCGTGGTGCACTCGACATAGCGGCGTCGGGCGACTCGGCCCCAGGGCAACAGGTTGGCGTGGTGCTCGACCACGGTGGTCACCACCACGTCGGCGGAGGAGAGCCGCAACCGGTAGGCCAGATGGTTGATGGCCTCGGTGGTATTCCGGCACAGGATGGCCACGTCGCCGCCGTCCGGATTTCGTCCGGCGAAGCGCAACACCGACCGGCGGGCGTCCTCGTAGGCGGCCGTAGCCCGGCGGGATCGGAATCCGGCGCCGCGGTGGACGCTCGAATACCAGGGGAGGAACTCGGCCACTCGGTCGGCGGCTTCGGGCAGGGCCTGGGTGGAGGCGGCCTGGTCTAGCTCGACCGCCGGCCGCTCGGCTCCGTCGAGACAGGGGACCAGTTGGCCGGTGCCGATGAGGCGGCTCAGCGGGTCGGCCGGCGACCCGGGGCCGTCGGTTTTCGGGGTGGGGCCGCTCACAGCTCTCAACCCTACGGGTACCATCCCGGGGATGGATGCCGACCTCGACCCGCCGGATGCCCAGGTCGACGACCAGGGTGGCGGGGTCACCGACGGCGGGGTCACCGACGACCCGGTGACCGACGGCGGGGTAACCGATGCCGACATCGACGCGGTCGACGTGCTCCTCAACGAGGTCGAGCAATCGCTGGCCCGGCTCGACGCCGGCACCTACGGGAGGTGCGAGGAGTGCGGCGAACCCATCGATGACGCCCGGCTCGCCGAGTTCCCCACCGCCCGCCGGTGCGGCACCTGCGCCGTCTGACGCTTTCCTACTTCTTGGTCTCCCAGAAGATCTTGTCGATCTCGGCGATCTGGGCCAGCAAGCTCTCGCCCACCTTGGCGTCGGTGGTCTTCTTGGCCTCGCCGGCCGTCTTGGTCGCCTTCCAGAACAGGTCGTGGAGCTGCGGGTACTTCTCGAGATGTTCGGGCTTGAAGTAGTCGGTCCACAGCACCCAGAGGTGGTGCTTCACCAGGTCGGCGCGCTCCTCCTTGATGATGATGGCCCGGGTCTTGAACACCTCGTCGCTCGAGTCGTTGTACTTGTCCATGGTGTTCTTCACCGACTCGGCCTCGATGCGGGCCTGGGCGGGGTCGTACACACCACAGGGAAGGTCGCAGTGGGCATGCCCCGTCACCGGTGCGGACAGATGGTCGAGGGTGGTCAGCAGGCGGTCGGCGATTCGCATGGAACAGGGCTCCTTCTAGTTCTCTGAGGCAGAGTGGTTGAGATGCAATTCCGGCCCACCTTATCCAGGTTGCCCTGATGGCGGCCCGTCCCGAACCTTCTACCCCGACGACGACCCGGGCAATCCTCGCCGGGGTGGTCATCGCGCTGGCCGCGGGGGTGGCGGTGTCCAGAACCGTGCGCCGGGTGAAGGTGGAGGGTCGCTCGATGGCGCCGGCCTTCCTTCCCGGTGACTGCCTGGTGGTGGTCAAACCCGCGTCCCGGAGCCGGGCGGCTTGGTTCGGAGGGGAGCCCGGGGTGAAGCCCGGGGAAGTGGTGGCGGTGCGCGACCCCCGGCATCCAGGCAGGGTTCTGGTCAAGCGGGTGTCGTCGGTGGGCAGTGACGGCGCCACCCTCGAAGTCCTGGGCGATGCCAGCCACGCCAGCACCGACAGCCGGACGTTCGGGCCGGTCCCGATGTCGTCGGTGCTGGGCCGGGCCGTCTACCGCTACGCCCCACCCGGGCGCACGGGCCGTGGCCCCTGGGCTGCGGAGTACGATCGTGGGTAATGGCGAGTCTCCAGGCTGAACTCGATCGTCTTCTCACCGACTCCTACCTCCGAGGCATGGAGTCGAAGTCGCTCGATGACATCCGGTCGATGCGGTCCGAGTGCCAGGAGGCCGAGGTGGCGCTGTCCTACCTCCGGCGCCTGGCCCAAGGCCGTCTCGACATCGTCCAGGCCTACCTGGTCCGCCCGGCCGGATCCGGCGACGATGCCGGCAGCTCCGAGCCCGCCGATCTGGCCGCCCTGGTCGAGGGACTGCCGGCCATCCTGTCGTCAGGCCCCGGGCGCCCGCCGGGTCCCGGTCACATGGTGACGGTGATGGCTCCCGACACCGAGGACTCCGATCTCACCGCCGAACTCGACGCGCTGGTGAGCTCCGAGCAGATCGGGAATCTGGGCGAGCTGAGCCAGGAGCAGCTCAGCTCCATGGCCGATGGACTCGAGGAGATCGAACGCCGGGTGTCGGCTGAGCGTCGTGGCCTCCATCAACGCATCGACGCCCTCCAGGCCGAACTGGTGAGCCGTTACAAGTCCGGCCGCGCCTCGGTCGACGGCCTGCTCTCGTGATCATGAAGGGCAAGAAGGACTCCCATGTCGAACGGATCCCGGTGGTGAAGGAACTGCCCGAGCGATTCAACGAGCTCGGTTCGTTCATACGCGAGCAGCGGGGGAGCGCCCGGTTGTCGTTGCGGCGACTCTCCGAGCTGGCGGGGATCTCCAATCCCTACCTGAGCCAGATCGAGCGGGGGCTGCGGCGACCGTCGGCGGAGATCCTCCAGCAGATCGCCAAGGCATTGCGGATCTCGGCCGAGACCCTCTACGTCCAGGCCGGCATCCTGGAGAAGCCGGACGGGAACACCGACCTCGGCCGCCACATCTTCGGCGACAACAATCTGAACGAAGAGCAGAAGCAGGCGATGCTACGGATCTACCTGTCCTTCCGCCACGAGAACGAGGACAACGCCGAGGTGGCGACCGCGGCCGAGGCTGGTGCCGGGGCTGGGAAGGGCACCGGGCATGACGCGGCGTCCGGAGACGCCGGGGCCGGGGCTGCCGGGGACTCCGGGGGATCGACCGCGGGCCGGGAGGCCCCACCGCCGAGCGGATCTGCGGTCCTGGAAGATGCGGGTCCCGCCGGAGCCGAGCGCGCCACCCATCGCGGGTCTGCGGCCAGCTGATCGACCGGCCGGGTGGCCGGGCGGCCCGATTCGGGAGTGCCGCCGACGGATCGGGCCATCCCTATAGGCTCGGCGGCGCATGAGACGCCTGGCAGTTCTGTCCTTACACACGTCGCCACTGGCCCAACCCGGGACCGGGGACGGCGGCGGCATGAACGTCTATGTGCGCGAGCTCTCCTCCGCCCTGGCCCGCTCCGGGGCAGAGTGCGACGTCTTCACCCGGGCGTGGTCGGACACCCTTCCCGCCACCATCACCGTCGAGCCCGGGTTCCGGGTGCACCACATCCCCGCCGGCCCACCGACGCCGATGGCCAAGGAGCGGCTGCCCGGGGTGGTCGACGAGTTCGCCGAGGGCGTCCTCAAGTTCATGGAGTCGGTGGGGGGCGGATCGGATGACGAGGACCTGCCGTTCGACGCCGTCCACGCCAACTACTGGCTCAGCGGGATCGCCGGCCACTCCATCAAGCACCAGCTGAACATCCCGTTGGTGTCGACCTTCCACACCCTGGACCGGGTGAAGGCCGAGTTCAGCCCCGAGGAGGTCGAAGCCGACTCCGCCCACCTCCGGGCGGAGGCCGAAGCCGCCACCATCAACTGCTCGGACACCGTGCTCGCCTCCTGCTCGGTGGAGGCCGAACAGATCTCCGAGCTCTACCACGCCGACCCGTCCCGGATCCGCATCGTGGCCCCCGGTGTCGATCACGCCTTCTTCGGGCCGGGTTACCGTCCACAGGCCCGGGCCGCCCTCGGGCTGCCCATGGACGGGCCGCTGCTCCTGTTCGTAGGCAGGATCCAACCCCTGAAGGGGGTCGAGGTGGCGGTCCGAGCTCTGGCGTCTCTGGCTGCCGACCGGCCCGACGCCCGGCTGGCCATCGTCGGAGGCCCCAGCGGACCCCGCGGCAATGTCGAGCTCGATCGCCTGATGGACCTGGTCGGCGAGTTGGGATTGGCCGACCGGGTGGTGTTCATCCCGCCCCGGCCCCACGAGCTGCTTTCCACCTACTACCGGGCCGCCGACGTCTGTCTGGTGCCCAGCCGGTCCGAGTCGTTCGGCCTCGTCGCGCTGGAAGCCGCCGCCTGCGGCACCCCGGTGGTGGCCTCGGATGTAGGCGGGCTGCGCACCCTGGTCGACCATGGCCGCACCGGCTTTCTGGTGGAGGACCCGACGCCGGAGGCGTTCGCCGCCTGGATCCGCCAGATCCTGGCCGAGCCCCTGCTGGCGGAGCGGCTGGGCACCGGGGCGGTGCTGCGGGCCCGCCGTTACACCTGGGCCCGGGCCGCCTCCCTGCTGCACGACATCTACGAGGACCTGACCGTCGGACGGCTGGTCGAGTGCTCGTGATGGTTTCGGTGCTGGTCTCGGTGCGTCTCCTGACCGCCGAGCCATGACCCCGGCCGCCGATCGGTGGGGCGGCATCCTGAGCGAGGCCGAGCGCGAGGCGGTGTGCGCGGTGATCGACGGCTGGGCCGAGCGGGAGTTAGCCGACGAGATGAGCGCCCTGGTCGCCGCCGAACGCCAGGAGGGCGGGGATCCGGTCACCGGTGCCGCCCGCTGGTACCTGCGGATGCGGGGCGATGAAAAGGAGTTCGTGACCGTCTGGCTCACGCTGCGCCAACGCACCTTGCATCATGAGGCCCAGTTCATGCCGGCTCCCGAGACCAACGTGGAGGCGACCTGGGAGTACCTGTTGAAGCGCAACGCCGATCTGCTGGGCATGAGTTTCGCCCTCGGCCCCGAGGCCGCCATCTATCTGGTGGGCCGGGTCCCGGTCGAGCGGGTCGACGACGAGGAGCTGGATCGGGTGATGGGGGCGTCGCTGGCCTATACCGACGAGTGCTTCCCGACGGCCATGCTCCTCGGCTACGAGGGCATGTACCACCGGCGCCCGCGGGCGGCTCGGAGCTGATCTGGCCGGGACTGACCCGCTGCTAGCGTCTCCGCATCGCACCGAAACTTCTGCTCGTGGGTGGCGGCAAGATGGGTTCCGCCCTGCTCACGGGCCTGTTGGCCGCCGGATGGGCTTCGATCGACGAACTCGCGGTCAGCGACCCGGACCCCCTTCAGCGCCAACGCCTGGAGGGCGCCCACCCGGGGCTCACGGTGGTCGACACCCCGGTCGCTGCTGCCGATGCCCTGCTGGCCGTGAAGCCGGAAGCCGCCGAAGGGGTGTGCCGGACCCTGGCCGGGTTCGGGATCAACCGGATCCTGTCGGTGGTGGCCGGGCTGCCATCGGCCCGGCTCGAGGCCGTTCTCAACCCGGGGGCGGTGGTGGTGCGGGCCATGCCTAATACCCCGGCCCTGATCGGTGCCGGCGTGGCCGGGATGTCCGGCGGCAGCCATGCCACCTCGAAAGATCTCGACTGGGCGGAGGGGATCCTCTCGGCGGTGGGCACGGTGGTGCGCCTCCCCGAGCGCCAACTCGACGCGGTCACCGGCGTCTCGGGATCCGGGCCGGCCTACATCTTTCTGGTGGCCGAGGCCATGATCGAGGCCGGGGTGGCGGCCGGGCTCCCCCGGGACGTGAGCCACAAGCTGGTGGTCGGCACCCTGTTGGGGTCGGCCCGCATGCTCAGCGAGACCGGGGATGATCCGGCCGAACTGCGGGCGGCGGTGACGTCCCCGGGAGGGACCACCGCGGCGGGACTGCGTACCCTGGAGTTCAAAGCGGTCCGGTCGGCCTTCATCGAGGCGGTGGCGGCGGCCGTGGAGCGCTCGAGGCAACTCGGCCGGTGATCGGCGGACGCACGACGGCGTCGGTGATGGCCATCGGGATCGGCGTAGCCATGGGCGTGGGACTCGCGGCCTGCGGCGGATCCGCCAAGGCAACCCCGACGACTACCACCCGCGCCCCGACGACCACCACCACCCTGGCCCCGGCCCAGTCGGCGGCCCTCAAGCCGTTGCTGATGACCACTTCTGACTTCCCGACCGGATGGGCCCAGGACACCGCCAAGAATGCCGCCGCCACCAAGGGAACGCCAACCTGTGTGGCCAATCTGGTGCTGCTGAAGGGATCGGCTTCCAGCGCCAGCGTGGTGTTCGCCAGTCCCGGTCAGAACCCGACGGCCGTTATTCAGACGGCGGGCATGTTCGCCCCCAACCAGGCGGCGGCGTCGGTCAAAACGCTCAAATCGAGTTTCGAGTCGTGCAACGGGGGGACCCTGCAATCCGGCAGCGTGAAAGCCAGCATCGGGATCAAGCCGATCCGTGGGATCTCGACCGGAGATGCCGGGTTTGCCGACCAGATGACCTTGACGGAGGGCAATCAGTCCAGCTACCTCGATGTTCTCTACGCGGTCAAGGGATCCAACGCCGTCTTCCTCGGCTGGTCGTCGACCACCGCGGCGACCACCTTCTTCGCCCAGCTGGCGCCCAAAGCGGTGGCCAAGATCTGAGGAGCGTCGGGCGGAGGAGCCGTCAGGCGTGCGTCAGCCGATCTGCCGCTCACCGCGCCAATTCCCGCTTTCCCCATCAGCCACAGTGGCGTACAGTCGCCACAAGCGGAGGAAGGTGCATCACCGATGGAAGAGCATGCGACAGCGCGGTTCCTGACCGTCACCGAGGTGGCGTCCACGCTCCGGGTATCGAATATGACCGTGTACCGGCTGATCAATACCGGCTCGCTGGCCGCCGTCCGGATCGGCAAATCATTCCGGATCCGGGAAGACGACCTCAACCGGTACCTGGCCCAGCAGTACACCAAAGCCGGCTGAGGCCGGCTGGGACTCCCGGTCCGTTGACGGGCCCCGGAACCGCGCCTGCCGTCTATTTCCTGTCGGACTACGGCACCTCCGACGAGTTCGCCGGAGTGGTCCGGGCCGTCCTCCAGCGGGGCGCTCCCGGCGTCCCGGTCATCGATCTCACCCATCACGTGCCTCACTTCGAGGTGGCCGCTGGGGCGGCCACCCTCCTCCGGGCTGCGCTCTACCTGGGTGGTGGGGCCGTCTTGGCCGTGGTCGACCCCGGGGTGGGAACCTCTCGCCGGGGGATAGCCATCCGGGTGGATGGCCGGGCCGCCGGCGACCTGAACTCCGGGCCGGAGTGGTGGGTGGGTCCCGACAACGGCCTGCTGGTCCCGGCGGTCGAGTCCCTGGGCGGCGCGGCGGCGGTGCACGTCTTGAACAACAAGTCAGGCTCCACCTTCGACGGCCGGGATGTGTTCGCCCCGGCGACCGCCCGGCTGGTGACCGGGGGCGACCCGGCCTCGCTCGGGGTGGAGGTAGACCCGGCGTCGCTGGTGCGCCTCCCGGACCTGCCTCCCGACCGTTTCGAAGGGGCGGTGCTGGTGACGTCGGTGACCCACATCGACAGCTTCGGCAACACCCAGTTCCATGCCGGTCCGGACGACCTCGACCGGTTGGAGGTGGCGGTGGGTTCTCTGGTGAAAGTTGAGCTGGCATCGGGCCAGACCCTGGATGCCAAACGGGTCGAGGCCTTCGGCGACCTCGGCCGAGGGGAGTTCGGCATGTTGATCGACGGCAATGGCCGCCTGGCCCTGGTGCTCGATCGTTCGTCGGCCGCCGATCACCTCGGGCTCGATGGCACGCTCCGCCAGGTACGGCTCCGGCGTTCGGACTGACGCTCCGCTAATCTGAATTTTGGACAGGAGAGGCGCGTGATTCCCCTGACCAGCGGCCTTGGAAGGTCGGAAATTCGTTGAACAGATCGACTCCCTCGGACGTAGTCCCAGGGAAGGATACGGAACGAGGTCCACGAATGGCATTGATGTCGCAACTCCAGGGTCCCAAGGGAACCAGCCTGAAGATCCGGTCCCTGTTGGGATTGGCGTCGGTCGCCTTTGCCCTGGGCCTGGCCGCCTGTAGCTCCTCCCCGTCCAACAGCTCCAATTCCAACACCACAACCACGCCGACTACATCGTCCTCGAACACCGGCGGCGGGGCCGGCTCGACGACAACTACCCAGTGCACCATCCCGCAGAACAACGGCGGCGACCACGACGCCGACAACAACGGTGGGCCCAACGACGGGGATGGGTGCATGTAGTGGCGGCGGTCTCGACGACGGACCCCAATATGGAGGCAGCTTCCGGAGGGCCCGGATTCGTAGCCTGGGTGCGCAGCACCCTCGTGCTTGGCGTTCCCCGGTCGTCACCGACCGGGGTTCAGGCATTCATCATCGGGACCATGGTGTTGGGGGCGGCCACGATCGTGGCCACCGGTGCGATCCACATGCACCTCTGGAATATCGGCTACAAGAACATTCCGAGCATCGGCAACCTGTTCTTGGCCCAGTCGATCTCCGGGTTCGTGCTCGGCCCGTTGATCGTCCTGTTCCGCCGCATGTTCATCGTGCTGGCCGGCGCCGCCTTCATGGCCGCCAGCGTGGGTGGCCTGGTGTTGAGCGCCACCGTCGGCTTCCTGGGACTCCATGACAGCCTGAGCGTTCCCTGGGCCACCCCGTCGCTCATCGTGGAACTCGTCGGGTTCGTGCTGCTGGTGGCCTCTGGCCTGGCCTTGGTAGCTCGGCGCTGAGGTCCAGAGGGCTCTCGCGGGTCCTGGCGGCGGCCATCGTCCTGGCGGCCTGCAGCTCCGGCGCCGGTGTGTCACGAGTCGACGCATTCGGGCTCCCGATCGGTCAGCCACTCACCCGAGCCGAGTTGGCTGCTCATAGCGAGTCACACCTCTACTATCCCGGCTCGAAGGTAGTCCGTCTGGTGGGTTCGAACCAGATTGCGAAAACGTCGGAACCCGAGCCCGACCCCGCCTATGCGGGAGCCATCCTCACGGCAACGGTGACCGCGACTCAGCTGTACGCCTTCTATGACCAGCAACTCCGCGCCCGGGGCTTCCACACCGAGCCCGATTACCACCTCTCGAGTCAGGTTTCCGGGCGGACTTGGGAAGTCGACCAGCGGGTCCAGGTCCAGGTCGGGATCTTCGACCCCGGGTTGCTCGAGAAAGATCAGCACATCGCCACCTCGCCCGGACCGGGGGGACTCGTCTACGAAGTGATCCTGGTCGGCTATTCCACCCATCCCGCCGACGATTCCCCGCCGACCGCCTCGACCGGCGACCCCACCGTTTCCCACTGACAGTCTCCCGACACCGACGCGGAGTGACCGCCGACGATCAAATCGGCATCCTTCACTCGATCCCCCTGAACACCGGGACCCTCTCGTTCGTAACCCTTTGTCGTATCTCTCACTGATCACCAAACGACCCAAGGTGCCCGCGACACCCGCGAGCCGGGCGCAACAGCAGCCGCAACCTGCGCCGATGAGCTGACAAAGGATGAACCGATGAGCTTTCCTCGCACCGCCGATCCGATTGCCCCCTCCTTGCCGACCCACCGTCGACACCGCCGAGCGGGTCTCCGCGGGGCGGCGATCGCCGGCGCCCTGACCGTCGTCGCCTCCCTCGGGCTGCCCGCAGTGGCGGAAGCCTCGCCGACCCCGGCGACCACACCCTCGGTGCACCCCCCGTTCCTCTCCCACTTCTCGACGGTCACCAACCTGGCCTCGACGGTCCCCGCCAACGGAGACGTCAATCCCTACGGCATCACCGTCGTGCCCCAGTCCGAGGGAAAGCTGATCAGGGGTGACACCCTGGTCAGCAACTTCAACAACAGTGCCAACCTCCAGGGGACCGGCACCACCATCGAGGAGATCTCACCGTCGGGGGTCGCCACCACGTTCGCGCAACTCAGCGGGCCGCTGCCGGGGACCGGCTCGGGTGGCATCGGGCTCACCACCGCGCTCACCACGCTGCCCGGCGGCTGGGTGGTGGTGGGAAATCTGCCGACCAGTGACGGAACCTCGGCCACCGCCAAGGCGGGAAGCCTGATCGTCCTCAACAGCCAGGGAACGCCGGTCGAGACCTGGTCGGGTGGCAATATCAACGGCCCGTGGGACCTCACCTCGATCAGCGGCTTCGGATTCTCCGAGATCTTCGTATCCAATGTGCTGAACGGGACGGTGGCCAACAGCCCGTCGACCGTCGACCGCGGCACTGTGGTCCGACTGCTGGTCACCTCCGGAGAGGACCGTCCACCCCGGTTGCTGAACTCGGCGGTCATCGCCAACGGATTCGCTGAGCGCACCGACCCGGCGGCGCTGGTGGTCGGGCCTACCGGCCTGGCCCTCGGATCCGCGGGACAGCTCTTCGTCGCCGACACCGTGAACAGCCGGATCGCCGTCGTTCCCGACGCCCTCTTTCGATTCTCGGCCGCCCCCAACGGCGGGATGACCCTGTCGTCGGGCGGCGCCCTCAACGCGCCACTCGGGTTGGCCACGGCTCCCAATGGCGATGTCCTCAGCGTCAACGGCGGAGACGGGAACATCGTGGAGACGACTCCGTCAGGCCATCAGGTGGTCTCGACCCAGATCGATCCGGCCGGGGCGGGCGGTGACCTGTTCGGGTTGACCATCGCTCCCAACGGCCACGGCGTGTTGTTCGTGGACGACGGTGACAACACCCTGAAGCTGTTCGGTCCGAGCCCGTCCGGCCACTGACGTCCCGGGCCACCGGGAACCCCGGAAGGCGACCTATCGGGATTGCTTCATCGGTGGCCGTGGGGCCGACGCACGATCGTCTGCTCCGCGGCCACCGAACCCGGCGTCCCGCTCGGCCAATGCCTTCAGATTCAGCAGTTGTCTGCGCATCATGACCAGGTCTCCGGCCGGAAGCAGGCTGCGCATCACAACACCATGAAAGCCCGAGGGCCAGACGACCGCCAGCTTCACCACCAGACGGCAGCTTCCGGCCGGGGGATCGGTGTCGTCACCGGCATCGGCAGCCACGGGTACCGCCCGGTAGGTCATCGCCAGTCGACCGAACAACCAGGAATTGGCACCGAAGGTGATCGAACGTCCCTCCTCGAAGGAGGCCAGCCGGAACATGGTGGCCACGGGCTGTCCGACCTCGAGGCGGTCGAGCCCGGGCGTCAGCTGGCGTGGGCTCCGCCGGCCCAGATTGTCGATCCAGTCGTAGCTGTACGGCGCCAGGCGGAGTTGGCACAGCCAGCGGAACACCAGGTCGGCCGGGGCGGCGACATCCACCGCCCGGAAGAGCACCCCATCCGGGCGGTGGATGAGGGCGTCGCACGGGTAGGTGGCATCGCGCTCTTCAGCCGTCGAACCCCACCCATCGATGTCGATGTCGATGGGCCAACTCATGGCGTTCACGGTAGCGGTTCGGTACTGAACGCCGGGGACGCCGGGTGGATCACCCGTCGAGGACGACCACCTCGTCGCCCTCGGAGACGGTGCCGGCCCGGACGACCCGGGCGTACACGCCGATGCACGGGTACGAGCCCATCGACGGCACGTCGAGGCGATTGACGCGGTTGAGGGTCTGCAGCACCTCGCGGGCGCGCACCAACTCCCCCTGCGGGAGGGTCACCATGACGCAACGCATGGTGGCCATGATCCCCCGGGCTTCGAGTGACCCGCCGATCCGGAGCGCCGACCGCGACCACTCGTTGTCCGGATAGTCGGAGGTGCCGTCCCCGGTCTCGATCAGCAGATTTGGCCGGAACCTCCGGACGTCGACGCTGGCGTCTCCGAGGGCCGCGGACAGGGAGCGGATCGAAGCTGACGCCAGGATGTGCAGCGAGGCGAAATCGAAGAGGGTCCCATCCGGTGCGCCGAGGGCGCCAGGCACCGACAGGACCGGAAGCCCGTCCTCGTCGTCGGCGGTCACCGGGGCGTACATCGACTCCGGCGCGCCCATGTCCTGCACCCATACCTCCTCGAAGGCCGCCCCCTCCGGCGCCACCGACACGATTCGTACCTCTCGTCCGACCCATGCACTGATCGCCTTCGCCGCCTTCGGGTCATCGGCGCCGCGGATGACGGTCGACTCGCCGCCGAAGTCGACCTCGACCACCGGCGGGCTGCCGGCGGTCGGATCGTTCTCGATGACCCGGGCGGACATCTGCAGCAAGGCTCCCCAGGGCCTCGGGCGCTTGGCGCTGGCGAGCATGCCGGTGGCGGCGTCCATGAGGGCGTAGGCCCGGTCGAAGGCCAGCCCGCGCTCGTCGACGCCGGAGGAACCGACCCGCTCGCCCTGCATCGACTTGACCGGGTAACGCCAGATCTCGGCGACGGTGGCCACCACGCCGGTACCCTACCCCGGCTCCGCGCCGGGACTCCTCGACGGGTCCATCGATGTCGAGCCCGCCTGACACCCGGACCTGACCGCATTTCGGGGCCACTACCAGGCTCACCGCGACACCCGAAATCGGCCCGTTTCCAGCGCCTCAGTTTTCCTCGCCGAGGCCGATGGTCCTACGATCCGTGCCAGTGCCGACATCACCTGAGCCCAGCATCCCGGACACCACCGCCGGCTCGGCGACGACCCACGACGCCCACCGTCGGATCCCCGAGGCGACGGTGGGTCGCCTGCCTGTCTACCAACGGATTCTCGAGGAGCTGCTGCGGTCGGGAACCACCACCGTGTCCTCGGATCTGCTCGGTTCGTTGGCCCGGGTCAACGCGGCCAAGGTGCGGAAGGACCTCTCGTTGCTCGGCTCGTTCGGTACCCGGGGGGCGGGCTACGACACCGCCTTCCTGGTCGAACAGATCGACCGCGAGCTCGGCCTCAACCATGTGTGGCCGATGGTCATCGTCGGCATCGGAAACCTGGGACGGGCCCTGGCCCACTCCCAGGGATTCATCGCCCGTGGGTTCGCGGTGAAGGCGCTGCTCGACGTCGACCCCGACGTCATCGGGGGTTCGGTCGACGACGTGGTCATCTCCCACCTCGACGCACTGCCGGCCATCGTCGCCGAACAACCTCTGGCCATCGGGGTGATCGCCACCCCGGCGCCGGCCGCTCAGGGGGTGGCCGACCTGCTGGTGGAGTCGGGGGTCCGGTCGATCCTCAACTTCGCCCCCAAGGTCCTCACCCTGGCCCCGGACATCCTGCTCCGGTACGTCGATCTGAGCATCGAGCTGCAGATCATGAGCTTCTACCAGTCACGACGGTCGCTGGCCGGCGGTGAGGCGATGCCGGTCATCCGGTCGATTGGGATGACCAGCGCCAACCTAGACTGAGGCCCACACCGTCGCTCCCCGACTGGCGATGTGACTACCGGACCGGCATGCTGGATGATCCGGCTTGTCGGCTCGAGTGAGGCAGACCAAGCAGTGAGTCAATGACCGACCCAGCGACCGAACGACCGAAGCGGTGACCATTTGTCAGTGATCGTGGTAGGCATCGAGCAACGAGAGGCCCCGCTGCATCTGCTCGAGCAGGTGGCGGTCACCGAGACCGCGCTGCCCAAGGCGCTGGCCACTTTGCGGGACCGGTCGAACCTGTCGGAAGCCGTGATCCTCTCCACCTGCTTGCGGACCGAGGTCTATGCGGTGGTGGAGCGGTTCCACGACGGGGTCGACGAGCTCCGGGAATTCCTGGCCATTATGGGAGACACCACCGTCGAGGCCCTGAGCGACTATTTGACCATCCGGTTCGACGACGATGTGGCCGAGCACGTGTTCACGGTGGCCTCCGGGCTCGACTCCGCGGTGCTGGGCGAATCCGAAGTCCTCGGCCAGGTCCGCCGGGCCTGGGAGAAGGCCCAGCGCGAACGGGCGTCGGGCCCGGTGCTGGGGGCGTTGTTCCGGCATGCGGTGGAGACCGGCAAGCGGGTGCGATCGGAGACCGCCATCGCCCGGGGGATCACCTCGCTGTCCCACGGGGCGGTAGCGCTGGCCGCCAAGCACGCCCCCGGGGGATTGACCGGTTCCCGGGTGCTGGTGGTCGGGGCCGGCGAGATGGGCGACGGCGTGGTCCAGGCCCTCGCCGCCCACCGGCCGGCGTCGGTGGTGGTGGCCAACCGCACCGCCAAGCGGGCCGACACCGTGATCGCCGGGCTCCCCGATGGACTCGCGGCAGGGGCCCGGGCCGTCCCGCTCACCGACCTGGGGCCGGAGCTCGAAGCCGCCGATGTGGTGTTCACCTCGGTGAGCACGGTCCGACCCATCGTGGAGCGGTCGATGCTGGAGGCGGCCCTGGCCCGCCGGACGGCCGACACACCCTTACTGGTGGTGGACCTCGGGGTGCCCCGCAACGTGGAGCCGTCGTCCTCCGATCTGGACGGGGTGACCCTGCTGGACATGGACGCGCTGCGGGCGGCGGTGGAGGGGGCGCTCTCCGGCCGCCAGGGTGAGGTCAGTCACGCCCGGGAGATCGTGGGCGATGAGGTGGAGCGGTACCGGGCGGCGTCCCGGGCCCGCGGGGCGGCGCCGGTGGTTTCGGCATTGCGGGCCCAGGTCGAAGAGGCGCGCCAGGCCGAGTTCGATCGGCAGCGGGCCAAGCGGTCCGACCTCACCGACGACCAGTGGGACCAGGTGGACACCGTGACCCGAGCGATGGTGGCCAAGCTGTTGCACCAGCCCACCGTGACCTTGAAGGACGCCGTCGGCACTCCCCGAGGAGAGCGCCTGATCGAGTCGCTTCGAACTCTGTTCGACCTCTAGGCCGGTGACCCAGCCCACCGTCGTGCGACTGGCCACTCGAGGGTCGCCGCTGGCTTTGTGGCAGGCCCGCCGGGTGGCTCTCCTGCTGGAGGCCTCGGGGGTGTCGACCTCGTTGGTCACCGTGGAGACCGAAGGCGATCGCCGCACCGATGTCCCCCTCCATTCCATCGGTGGGCAGGGCGTCTTCGTCAAAGAGGTCCAGGCGGCGGTCCTGGGGGGCGAGGCGGATGCCGCCGTCCACTCGGCCAAGGACCTGCCCGCCGCCATCGAACTGCAGGCGCCGGGCTTGACGCTGGCCGCCTTCCCGGAGCGGGCCGATCCCCGAGACCTGCTGGTCGGTGCCACCCTCGCCACCCTGGGTTCGGGGGCCCGGGTGGCCACCGGTTCGGCCCGACGGCGGGTGCAGCTGGCCAACCTCCGGCCCGACCTCTTGTTCATCGATCTGCGGGGCAACCTGGCCACCCGCCTGTCGGTGGCCGTGACCGGCAAGGGCGACGTGAGCGCGGTGGTGGTCGCCGCCGCCGGGGTCGATCGCCTCGAATGGACCGCCCCTGACGGGATGGAGACCGAGATCCTCGACCCGATGGTGATGCTGCCCCAGGTGGGCCAGGGCGCCCTGGCCGTCGAGTGCCGGGAGGACGACACCCGGATCCGTTCGGCCCTGGCCCTCATCGACGATGGGTCGGTTCGCCGGGTGGTGACCGCCGAGCGGGCGTACCTGGCCGAACTCGGCGGGTCGTGCACCCTCCCGGTCGGGGCCTACGGGACCCTGACTGACAATGAGGGTGACGGCGAAGGCGGCGGCGACGGTGGGGACATCACGCTTTCCGGCATGATGGCCTCCGAGGACGGCCGGATGGTGTTGCGCCATACCGCTTCCGGCGATGACCCCGAGAAGCTGGGCCGGGGATTGGCCCGGTACCTGATCGACGAAGCCGGCGGCAGCTCGTTGGGGACGCTCGGGGACTCGTGACGGTGTATCTGGTCGGTGCCGGTCCGGGGGACCCGGAGTTGCTCACCCGGCGCGGGGCCGCCCTCCTGGGCAAGGCCGAGGTGGTGATCCACGACCGCCTGATACCCGCGGAGTTGCTGTCGTTGGTCCCATCGGGTGCCGAGTTGATCGATGTCGGCAAAACGCCCGGCCAGCCGCGGCGTCAAGACGAGATCAACGATCTCCTGGTGGAACACGGCAAGGCCGGCCGGGAAGTGGTGCGGTTGAAGGGCGGCGATCCGTTCGTGTTCGGGCGGGGCGGGGAGGAGGTCCAGGCGCTGCAGGGCGCCGGAGTCGAGTACGAGGTGGTCCCCGGGGTGTCGTCTGCCTTCGCCGTACCCGCCGCTGCCGGGATCCCGGTCACCCAGCGCGGCCTGTCCTCGTCGGTGACGGTGGTCACCGGCCATACCGGAGATCCTTCGGCTCCCGGGGGGGTCCACTGGGAAGCCCTGGGCCGGGCCGGCGGCACCCTGGTCGTGCTGATGGGCATGGCCACCCGATCCGCCATCGCCAGCGAGCTGATGGCCAGCGGTCGTCCCGCCACCACCCCGGTGGCGGTGGTGAACTGGGGGACGACCGATCGGCAACAGGTGGTGCGGACCACCCTCGACTCACTGGCCGAGGTCGACCTGCCCGCCCCCTCGATCATCGTGATCGGCCCGGTGGCCGCCCTCGGTGGGTGATGACGGCGGTGGAGGTGGAGGGGTGACGGCGGTCCCGCTCCCGTTGGCCGGACGGACGGTGGTGGCCACCCGTAGCCAAGCCCAGACATCCGTGCTGGTGGACCGACTGGCGGCATTGGGGGCAACCGTCGTCGAGTTGCCGGTCATCGCCATCGAGGACGCCGCCGACCGCGGCGCCGCGCTGGCGGAGGCGGCCGGTCGATTGGTCGCCGGTGACTACGCCTGGGTCGCCTTCACCTCGGCCAACGCGGTGTCCCGTTTCCTCGCCGCCCTCGAAGGTCGGGCGGTTCCGGCCCACGTGCAATGGGCGGCGGTGGGGTCGGCCACCGCCCGCCGGCTCGCCGAGGGAGGGTTCGCTCCCACCCTGGTGCCGCAGGAGGCGCTGAGCGACGCGCTGGCCGAGGCCTTCCCGTCGGCCGGCGCGCCCGGGGCGGCGTCGATGGTCCTGTTCCCGCGGGCCGAGACGGTGAGGGGAGCCCTGGTCGCCGGTCTGGAGGCCAAGGGCTGGAAGGTGGACGACGTCGTCGCCTACCGCACCGTCGCCGGCCATCCCGATCCCGAGTCCACCGCCGCCGCCCGGCAGGCCGATGCGGTGGCGTTCACGTCGTCGTCGACGGTCGAGCGCACCGTGGCCCTGCTGGGCGTCGAAGGGGTACCACCGGTGGTCGTCTCCATCGGCCCGGTCACCTCGGCCTCGGTCCGGGCCGAAGGCCTCCAGGTGGCCGCCGAGGCGGTCGACTCGAACATCGAGGGGCTGGTTGACGCGGTGGTCCGGGCGCTGAGTACTCATCCCGGGCCGGCGCGGGGCTGATCCAGGCCCATGACCGGGTTCAGGCGCGGAATCCGGCGCGGCGTAGGCACGCCCGGCGTAGGCGGGTTGGCGCTGCCGTAGGCTTGGTCTTCGTGTCGCCAGACTCTCCGACCCGCCAATCGTTCCCGGCTACACGCCTACGGCGCCTGCGTCGCACCCCCGTGCTCCGACGCATGGTGGCTGAGACCCGGCTCTCGGTCGACGACCTGGTCGCCCCGTTGTTCGTGGCCGACGGGCTCGACGATCCCCGGCCCATCCCGTCGTTGCCCGGGGTGGTGCAGCACACTCTCGAGTCGCTGTCCAAGGAGGTCGCCCGGCTGGCCGATCTCGGGGTGCCCGGGGTGATCCTCTTCGGCCTCCCCCGGCCTGAGCAGAAGGATGCGGTGGGAAGCCAGGCCTTCGCTGCCGACGGCATCGTGCAGCGGGGGTTGTCGGTGGTTCGGGACCAGGTGGGGGACTCGATGGTGGTGATGGCCGACCTGTGCTTGGACGAGTTCACCGACCACGGCCACTGCGGGGTCATCGACTCCCGCACCGGCCACGTCGACAACGACGCCACCCTTCCCCTCTACGCCCAGGTGGCCGTGTCCCAGGCCGTGGCCGGCGCCGATCTGGTCGCCCCCAGCGGCATGATGGACGGTCAGGTCGGTGCCATCCGCGCCGCCCTGGACGATGCCGGCCACCCGGACACGGTGATCATGGCCTACGCCGCCAAGTACGCATCGGCTCTCTACGGGCCGTTCCGTGACGCGGTCGAGGTGACCATCGCCGACGGCGGCGACCGCCAGGGTTACCAGCAAGACGCCCGCAACCGGCGGGAGGCACTCGCCGAAGTCGCGCTCGACATCGCCGAAGGGGCGGATCTGGTGATGGTCAAGCCGGCGTTGACCTATCTGGATGTGATCGCCGACGTCCGGGCCGCGGTGTCGGTACCGGTGGCCGCCTACCACGTGAGCGGGGAGTACGCCATGGTGTGTGCCGCCGCCGAGCGGGGTTGGATCGACGGCCCGGCGGTGGCGCTCGAACAGATCAGCGCGGTGAAGCGGGCGGGAGCCGACGTGATCCTCACCTACTTTGCCGGCCAGCTGGCCGAGGCCCTCGGTGGCTGAGCACTCCCGGTCGGCCGAGCTGTTCGAGCGCGCCCAACGGGTGATTCCCGGCGGGGTGAACTCACCGGTGAGATCGTTCCGGTCGGTGGGTGGGCATCCCTACTTCGTGGCTCGGGGCGAGGGTGCATCGGTGTGGGACGCCGATGGGAACCAGCTCCTCGACTTCGTCCAGTCCTACGGTGCCTCGCTGCTGGGGCACGCCCACCCGGTGGTGGTGGAGGCGGTGCGGGCCGCCGCCGGTCGGGGTACCACCTACGGAGCCCCCACGGAAGGCGAGGTCCTCCTGGCCGAGGCCATCTGCGCTCGGGTCGAAGGTTGTGACCAGGTCCGGCTGGTGTCATCGGGGACCGAGGCGGCGATGAGCGCCATCCGGGTAGCCCGCGGCATGACCGGTCGGTCCCGGATCGTGAAGTTCGCCGGCTGCTATCACGGTCACTCCGACGGGCTGCTAGCCGGAGGGGGCAGCGGGGTGGCCACCCTCGGGCTGCCGGATTCCGCCGGGGTGCCTCCGGCGGCGGTGGCGGAGACGGTCGTGGTCCCCTACAACGTGGTCCCCGAGCTCGACGACCAGGTGGCCTGCGTGATCGTCGAACCGGTGGCCGCCAACATGGGGCTGATCGGGCCGGTCGAGGGGTTCCTCGAAGGCCTGCGGCAAGCTTGTGACGCCTCGGGGGCGTTGTTGATCTTCGACGAAGTCATCACCGGGTTCCGTCTGGGTGAGGGCGGAGCATCGGCATGGTCGGGCGTGCGTCCGGACCTGTGGTGCTTCGGCAAGGTGATCGGCGGCGGCTTGCCGGTGGGGGCCTTCGGCGGCCGGCGGGAGATATTGGCAGTCCTGGCGCCCGACGGGCCGGTGTATCAGGCCGGGACCCTGTCGGGAAACCCCTTGGCCACCGCCGCCGGGCTGGCGGTGCTGGGTGAGGTCGACGCCAATTCGTACGCGGCGCTCTCCGACCAGGTCGCGACGTTCGGCGCCGGGCTGGAGAAGGTAGTGAACGAGGCGTTGCAGCAGGCCGGGCATGAGCAGGACGGCGTTGCCATCGAGGCGCGGGTACCGGTGGTCGGTCCACTGATGGGCCTGTTCTTCGTTCCCGAGGTTTCCGGTCCGATCCGGGACTACGACGACGCGGTGCGCTCGGCGGGCACCGGGTTGTATGCGCGGTTCTTCCGGGGGATGCTCGATCGAGGGGTGGCCCTGGCGCCCGGCCCGTACGAGATCGCCTTCACCTCGATGGCCCACCGCCAAGAGGACCTCGAACGAACGGTCGAGGTCGCTGGCGAGGCTATGGCCGACGTCGTCGCCTTAGCCAACTGAGCCGCGGCTGCCCGTTCCGGGGCGGCCGCGAGGGCGGCTGGTTCACCACCCGCCAGTAGGGTTGGTGGAGGGGAAGTGGCCGGTCGGGGGAATGGACGGGCCAATTTCAGGAGATCGAGGACGACGCCGCATGTCGGGACCCACCGAGCACGACGACGAAGAACCAACCGGGCAGGACCAGGGGGAGCGGGGACCGGCCCCGGTTCCAGGCATCGGACAATCCGTGTCCCAACCTCCGCCTCCATCCCCGCCATCGCTCCGTTTCGACGGCGCGGTGCTGGTTGGATCCGGCGAACCGGGAACGGCCACGGTCGGAGACCTGACCTTGCTGATCGACGAGCGGGCGGTGACCATCGTCAGCCGTCAACCCCCGGATCAGCGGATAGTGCCGTGGTCGGCCATCACCAACGTGTGGTGCGGCCCGACCGGGGTCGACTCGATGGGTCGGGTCGCCACCCCCCTCGACATCACCTCCGCGAATCGAACGGTGCGCTTCCTCCTCTATGGCGACCGCGCGCCGGAGGCCGAGGTGTCGCAGTTGCGGTCTTGGTTGCCGATATGGCAGGGGAGCCCGCCGCCGCAACCGGCGGTCTCGAACCCCCTCAACGCTCCAGTGCCGCCCTTCGCCGGCGCACCACCACCACCCTTCGGCCCGGTGGGCATGCCACCCCCGCCGGCCGCGCCGCCGCCGTTCCCAGCCGCGCCGCCGCCACCACCACCACCGTTCCCACCCCCCGGTCCCCCCGGATGGACACCGACCCCGTATGGCCCCCCGCTACCGCCGTTCTACGGCGGCTACCCGCCGTCACCCTTCGCGCCGCCGCCCCTCGGTCTCCCGCCGATCTTCGCGCCGCTCCCTCGCCGCCGCCGCTTCCGCCGCCCGGCGACACTGGTGATCGCGCTCGGGCTCATCGTCGCCGGAGGCGGGCTGGCGGCGGTTCTCCTCGCGGTGACCAACCACAACCCGCCGTCGACCTCGAACGCGACCCGGACGGTCTCCCCGGATCAGGGCCTGGCCAACCAGCTGATGTTGACGGCCAAGGACCTTCCCGCCGGGTGGCAGGCCGGCGACAACACCAGTGGAGCCAGCCAGCACGACCTGGCCGTCCAGGATCAGATCAACAAGACGTTCAACCGCTGCATGTCGATCTCCGCCGACCAGGGCAATGTCGCCCTGGGTGGACAGGCGGCGGATCAGACCGCCCAAGCGGCCTCCCCGCCGTTCCTGGCCCCCACCCCGACCGCTCCCGGCGGATCCACCACCGTGCCCGGCGCCCAAGGCAGCCAGGCGTCGACCCTCGAGCTCCAGACCGATGCCAACATCGTCAAGACCCACGCCGATGAGCAACGGGACTTCACCCTGTTCACCAGCCCCAAATTCCCGCAGTGCAATGCCGCGGCCGTCGCCGCCGCGCTGCAACTCGGGTTGAACGACGCCACCGGAGGCAACGCCACCGCCGGACCGGCCACCGCCAAGGTGGTCGATCTGGTGGCGCCCCGAGGTGAGCAGGTCATGGGCGTCACCATGCAGTTCACCATCAGCGACGGGACGACCCAGATTCCGACCGAGGTCGACCAGCTGGTGGTCGGCACCAGCCGGACCGAAGCGCAGCTCCAGGCGCTGGCCATCGGCGCCCAGTTCCCCTCGGACGTCCTCTCGGCGGCGGTCTCGACGTTCGAACTTCGAGTGGCGGACCAGGGGACGGGTACCACCGCCTGAATTCTTGACCGTTCAGGCCTACGATCTGGGGGTTCGCCCGACCGCGACCCGGTCGCAAATTGCGCATGCACACACCCACCCGCCGAATTAGGCCAGTATGAACGGGTACTTTGCGCTGTTATTCCTGTGATAGTTCCCCAGTGTGACGGTCAGCGAGTGGCGGTCGGAACAAGATCAGAACGACAAGGGGGGTCCGTTGGCGGCCCCCCGTGGATGAAGGAGCGGTAGATGGCTGTCGGAGCAATGGACCTGCCTCCCGAGGGAATGTTGCTTGGTGGGGTGGCGCTGGCGGGCGACCCGGCCCGGGGCATCGAAACCACCGAGGGTTTGAGCCTGCTGTTCACGACCAAGGGAATCACCGTCAAGGGCGACAATCCGGCCACCGAGCGGCACTTCGCCTGGTCCGGATTGGACGCCGCTTCGTGCCACGGCGAGGTCCAGCGCGGCGGTGGTCGCACGGCCACCCCGTTGGAGCTCACCTCCGCCGGCCAGACGATTCAGTTCCTGCTTCCCAGCGAGACCGTCTCACCCGGGCAGGCCGCCTACCTCGACCAGGCCCTCCCGGCCTGGCTGGAGCGCTACCGCGGGAGCGACGCGCCTCCGACAACCGCGGCTGCGGCGGCGGCTGCGACAGGAAGCGCCACCCCGACCGGGTCCCCGTCGACCCCGACCCCACCGGCTCCCCCGACGCCGACGGCCAAAGCCCCGGCCCCGCCGACCCCGCCGACCCCGGCGGCACCGGCGGCAACTCCGGCACCGTCCGCCCCGGCCTCGCCACCACTGCCCCGATCTGCTCCGTCGGCCGCCGCCGCCGCGGTCATGGTGCCTCCGCCGACGAGCGCGGAGGAACACATCGACCCGGAGACCGGCTCCCTCCGGCGCGGGGACCCCTTGAGCGCTTCCGGCAATCAGGGTGCCGAGGGCGATTCGAGGGCGGAACGCAAGAAGGCCAGAGCCTCGGCCAGGGCCGCCGGAGTCCCGGCCGGCGATGAAGGTGCCGGCGGCAAGACCGCCGCCACCAACCGACGCACCCTGATGATCCTGATTGTGATCCTGGTCATCATCGTGATCGCCGCGGTGGTCTACGAGGTGACCAAGAACAAGAATTCCACCAGCACCACGACGACGACGGTGAGCTCGGCATCCCTGACGGTCGACAAGGCTCTGGCTTCCAGCGTGAATCTGCAGTTGAACGATCTCCCGAGCGGATGGACGCAGGCACTGGGTTCGGCCCCGTCGATTTCGGCCACCGCCTCCGCCGGTCGGGCGACCCAGAAGCAGCCCACCATCGCCTTTGCCACCTGCCTGGGCACATCGGCCGCCACCGTCGGACAGGTGTTCGGGAACACACCGTCGTCCGATGAAACGGTGGCTTCGACGTCTCCGGTGTTTCAGGAGGCGGCCGACAACACCATCGAGATGCAGTCGGCGGTGAACATCGTGGGGTCATCGGCCAGCGCCAAATCCGATGCCATCGCGTTCACCAAGTCCGGCTTCATCAGTTGCTTCACCCAGTTCCAGCAAGCGTCAGCCTCGGCCCTGGTTCCCGGCACCACCGCCAAGGT
Organism: Acidimicrobiales bacterium; assembly: GCA_035948855.1. Lineage (GTDB taxonomy): Bacteria > Actinomycetota > Acidimicrobiia > Acidimicrobiales > RAAP-2 > DASZIT01. The sequence continues at coordinate 26,029 of DASZIT010000038.1, forward strand.
CCAGCAGGTCCAGATCGCCGCGCCCAAGGGCGGGGTGGCCTACGGCTTCATCACCACCTTCACCGTACCCACCCAGGGGACCCGGGTGGTGGGTGACGCCTACATGTTCGGTGGTCGGATCGAGGCAACCCTCCAGCCGTCGACCCACGGACCCGATGTGCCGTCCGACGCCTTCAACTCGGCCTACAACGCCATGGTCGGGCGGATCTCCGCCGACGCCAGCAAGTAGAGCGGAGCCGGGGCCGGCGTCGGCCGGACCCAACCCCAAGGAGTCGGCCGGCCAGGTTCAGACGGGTTCGGGGACCAGCCGGGCCAGGGTCGCCATCGCCCGGTAGGCGGCCTCGGCCGGGCCCACCTCGTCGGGCCGCACCAGGTTGGCCATGATCCGCAGGATCCAGGTCATCAACGACTCCGAGTACATCCCGGTGCCTACGCAGAGTTTCATCAACTCCGGTTGGCTGATCATCCGGACGAACGCCCGGGCCACCCGGAAGTAGAGGCCATAGGCATCCTCGAGCCGCGCCTCGTACCGCTCGAGGGCAGCAGGGCCGTCGCCACTCAGGGCCTCGCCCAGTGACGCCGCCGCCAGGCGACCGGTCTCGTAGCCGTAGGAGATGCCCTCCCCGTTGAACGGGTTGATCGAACCGCCGGCGTCCCCCACCACCAGGGTGGTGGCCCCGATGCGGGGACCCACGGTGAGGCCCATGGGCAGCTTGCCGCCAGTGGGCGGGCCCAGGCAGGTTTCGGGGGAGAGCCCCCATCCCTTGGGTGCCCAGTTCACAAAATGGTCCATGAGGGTGGAGGTGTTCACGCCTTTCCAACGATGGTCGGTGGACAACAGCCCCACCCCCACGTTGACCCGTCCATCACCCATCGGGAAGATCCAGCCGTAGCCGGGGACCACGTTCCCGTCGCTGTCCCGGATGTCGAGGTGGGACTCGATGAACGGATCGTCGTGCATCGGCGAGGTGTAGTAGCCGCGGAGGGCCATCCCCATCGGCCGGGTGCGGTTCCTCGAGGTGCCGAGCGCCCGCCCGAAGCGGGAGTTGGCGCCGTCGGCCACCACCACGTAACGGGCCCGCACCTCCCGGGTGGCGCCGGTCGCCGTGTCCTTCACGACGGCTCCGACACAGGACGGCAGCCGTGACGCCGCCGTTGCCGCGGGCAGTGCGGAGGCGACCGTGATCCGGTCGTGTCCGTTCTCCTGGAGGATGGGCTCGACGGCCTCGGTGCCCTGCCACACCGTGGCCCCGGCCTTGGCCGCCCGCTCGTTGACGATGGCGTCGAGATCATGGCGGGTGATCACGTAGCCATAGGAGGGGAAGCTCGGGTGCTCCGGCCAGTTGAGCTCGAGGACCTTGCCGTAGGCGAGGGCCCGGAGTCCGGCGTAACGATGGGCGCCGGTGAGGGCTCCTTCCAGGCCCATGTCGGCCAGTTGGCGGACGGCCCGGGGGGTCAGCCCGTCCCCACATGTCTTTTCCCGGGGGAACACCTTCTTTTCGACCAGGGCCACGTCCCAGCCGGCTTCGGCCAGCCAATAGGCACACGACGAACCCGCCGGCCCGCCGCCCACCACCAGGACGTCATAGAGATGCCCGGGGTCATCGGCGCCGTCAGGCGTGGCCTCGGCGGCGGTGGGAGAGGAGCTCACGGCCCCTCATCGTAGGCCCGGGTCCGCCGGACGGTGACACCGGCCCACCCAGGTCGTCGCCGGGGTCCGCCCCTCGCCGTTCGATGGTCTCCGGGCCGGCGCGCCGATGTGCCCAGCGGAACCGGGTCGTGGTAAAACGACCCCAGTGGACGACTATCTCCCGATCTTTCTCCTCATCCTCCTGGGCTTCCTGTTCGCCGCTGTCTCCTTCGTGGGGTCGGCCATGCTGGCACCCAAAAAGCGCCCGACCGCCGCCAAGATCGCGCCCTACGAGTGCGGCATCGTGCCCACCGTCGAGCCGCCCACCCGGTTTCCGGTGCGGTTCTACCTGGTGGCGATGATCTTCATCATCTTCGACATCGAGATCGTCTTCCTCTATCCGTTCGCGGTGATCTTCCGTCAGCTGCGCTCGTTCGGCCTCGTCGAGGTGCTGGTCTTCGCGGCCATCGTCTTCATCTCCTTCCTGTTCCTGGTGAGCAACGGCGCCCTGACCTGGGGACCGGCCAAGACGTTGGTGCGGGCGATGCCGTCCCGCACTTCGGAATCGACCATTGCCCGCATCACCGCCGGCCCGGGGGGGCCCGGCGGACAACGCGATCCCTCGGGCCCGGGTTCCGGCGGCAGCCGGACCACCGATCCCGTCCCCCCGACCACCGGCGATCCGGCCACTCCAGCCGGACCGGTCCGGGCCGCGTAGAGCCGAAGGATCCTTCGTCATGGGACTTGAAGACCTCCAGCACAATTTCCTAACCGGCCGGCTCGAGGACCTGGTGAAGTGGGCGCGCACCTATTCCATGTGGCCGGCCACCTTCGGCCTGGCCTGTTGCGCCATCGAGATGATGTCGGTGGGGGCGGCCGACTTCGACCTGGCCCGGTTCGGCATGGAGGTCTTCCGGGCATCGCCCCGCCAGGCCGACCTGATGATCGTGGCCGGCCGGGTGTCCCAGAAGATGGCTCCGGTGCTCCGCCAGGTCTACGACCAGATGATGGAGCCCAAGTGGGTGCTGTCGATGGGGGTGTGCGCCAGCAGCGGGGGGATGTTCAACAACTACGCCATCGTCCAGGGCGTGGACCAGATCGTGCCGGTCGACGTCTATGCCCCGGGGTGCCCTCCGACGCCGGAGACCCTGATGCACGCCATCCTCACCCTCCACGAGAAGGTGCGGACCAACGACATCACCCGCCGACCCGGCCGCTACACGCCGACCATGCCCGACGGGCGGGGCGTGCGCAGCCTGGCCGCCGACGAGGGCGGGGATACCGACGACAATCGCACCCACAGTGACGAGGAGACCTCCGGGTGGACGCCGGATCGGCCCGACGCCGTCCACGTGGGCACCCCCAAGCGCAATCCGGTCATCGCCCGCAGCGTGGGAGAGCCGCTGTGAGTGCGGCCGACACCACCGAGGCGGCCGAGACCACCGAGCCGTCCCCCACCCACACCGGACCGGTGGCCCCCATCGAGGGCCCGGCCGGGACCGCCGGCCTCAGCGACTCCGGCGGCGGCAGTTCCCGGGTTCCCGGTCGCCCGGTCCAGGAGATCGTCTTCCCGACCCGGGACCAGTACGTCGGCGTGGTGGAGGAATATCGCCAGGACGGGTTCGAGATGTGCGCCGACCTCTGCGGTGTCGACTACCTGACCCACTTCAACCGGCACCTGCCCGACGGGGTGACCCGGGAGCGGTTCGAAGTCGTGGTCAACCTGTTGTCGCTGAGCAAGGCCCAGCGGGTGCGGTTGCGGGTGCAGATCCCGGAGTCGGACCTGGTGGTGGGCTCGATCTTCGATGTCTATCCCGGAGTCGAGGCCATGGAGCGCGAGGCCTTCGACATGTTCGGGATCATCTTCGACGGCCACCCCGACCTGACCCGGATCCTGATGCCCGAGGACTGGGAAGGCCATCCGCTGCGCAAGGACTACGGGGTGGGCCGGGTGCCGGTGCAATTCAAAGGTGCCCCGGGGCCGAGATGACCCAACCGACTTCGGATTCCCCCGAGGATGGGGCCGCCGGCCGCGACGCGCCGATGCCGCCCGAGTCCTACCCCCCGGCGGTGGCCCCCGCCCACCCGGACACCACGCTGCCCCCGCCCATCTCCGGTGAGGAATTCCTCAAGGCCGAGCCGTCCGGCGCCACCCTCGGGCTGGAGACGGAGACCTCCGAGGGCCACCAGGAGCTGAGCCGGCGGTCCACCACCGGAGCCGGCGAGCTGCGCCGGGAGGTGGGTGCCGTCCTCCGGCTTCCCGAAGGGGTGGCGGTCGACCCCTCGAACATCGACGTGGAACAGTCCGACGACAACACCATGATCATCAACATGGGGCCCCAGCACCCGTCGACCCACGGGGTGCTCCGACTGATGTTCGAGCTGGACGGCGAGACGGTGCTGCGTACCAAACCGGTGATCGGCTACCTCCATACCGGCATGGAGAAGACGGCCGAGGAGCTGACCTACGTCCAGGGGTCGACCAACGTCACCCGGATGGACTACCTCTCGCCGCTCCACAACGAGCTGGTGCTGTCGTTGGCGGTCGAGGCGCTGCTGGGGATCGAGTTGCCGGCCCGGGCCGACTGGATCCGGATGTTGATGACCGAGCTGAACCGGGTGTCGTCCCACCTGATGTGGATGGCCACCAACGGGATGGACCTCGGGTCCACCTCGATGATGATCTACGGCTTCCGCGAGCGGGAGATGGTGCTGGCCTTCTTCGAGAAGACCACCGGCTTGCGGATGAACCACAACTTCATCCGGCCGGGAGGAACCGCCGCCGACCTTCCCGATGGATGGGAGGACGACGTCAGCATCATCTGCGACACCGTGCTCCCGAGGACCGACGAGTACGACGAGCTGCTGACCGGCCAGCCGCTGTTCCGGCAGCGGACCGAGTCGATCGGGCGCTTGTCGGCCGAGGAGGCGCTGGCCCTCAGCCTGACCGGGCCCATCCTCCGGTCCACCGGGGTCCCGTGGGACCTCCGCCGGTCGATGCCGTACCTGCGCTACGACGAGGTCGACTTCGATGTCATCGTCGGCACCTACGGCGACAACTTCGACCGCTACTCGGTGCGCCTCAACGAGATCCGGGAGTCGATCCGGATCATCCGCCAGATCGTGGAGAAGATGCCGCCGGGCGACTACCGGATCCAGGACAAGAAGGTCACCCCGCCGCCCCGGGCCCGGATCGACGAGTCGATGGAGGCCCTCATCCACCACTTCAAGGTGTTCACCGAGGGGTTCAAGGTGCCGGAGGGAGAGGTGTACACCGCCATCGAGTCCCCCCGGGGGGAGCTCGGGTGCTACCTGGTCTCCGACGGCACCTCCAAGGCCTATCGGATGCACATCCGCGGGCCCAGTTTCGTCAACCTCCAGGCCCTTCCGTTGATGATGCGGGGCGGGCTCATCGCCGACGCGGTGTCGGTGTGTTCATCGGTCGACCCGGTGATGGGGGAGGTGGACCGGTGACCGACACCGCCCCGCCGCAGCCCCAGCCCCAGCCGGCGGCGGTGACCGCCCGACGCAGCAACGGTGCGTCCACGGCCACCCTCGCCCACCTGTCGCGGGCGACCGCCACCCGGGCCCGGAACCTGATCGCGCTGTATCCCGAGCCCCGCTCCGCGCTCATCCCGCTCTGCCATCTGGCTCAGGAGCAGGAGGGCTGGCTCACCCCCGGGGTCATGGTCGACATCGCCGCCCTGCTCGACATCACCCCGGCCGAAGTGTTCGGCACGGCCACCTTCTACGACATGCTGCATACCGAACCGGTGGGAACCCACGTGGTGTCGGTGTGCACCAACGTCGCCTGCCTCCTCAACGGGGCGCTGGAGCTCCTCGAGCACGCCGAGTCCACCCTCGGGGTGAACGCCGGGGGCACCACCGCCGACGGGGTGATCACCCTGGAAGAGGCCGAGTGCCTGGCCGACTGCGACGCCACCCCCTGCGTGCAAGTCAACCACCGCTACGTGGGGGCCCAGACCCCCGAGAGCTTCGACGCGCTGATGGCCGACCTCCGCTCCGGGGCCCGGTCGGCCGACATCCCCAGCCACGGGACGCTGAACCGGGTGGAGCGGACCACCGGGCTGCAGGCCGATCGGGGCCAGATCGCCACCGAGCGGGCGGCCATGGCCGACGCCCAGTCGGAGCGGGCGGCCGCCGCCAAGCAGGCCGGCAGCTGATGGCCATCACCGACGCGCCGAAGATCATCACCGGCCGGCTCGACCACCCCGACTCCCACACCCTCGATCGGTACCTGGCCACCGGCGGCTACGAGGGGCTCCGCAAGGCGCTCACCATGACTCCGGAAGCGGTGGCCCACGAGGTGGACACCGCCAGCCTGCTCGGCCGGGGTGGCGCCGGGTTCCCGGCCGGCCGCAAGTGGTCCATGCTCCGGAAGAACCCGGTCACCTACCTGGTGGTCAACGGCGACGAGAGCGAGCCCGCCACCTTCAAGGACCACCTGCTGATCGAGCGCGACCCCCATCAGCTCATCGAGGGGGTGATGATCGCCGCCTACGCACTGCAGGTGTCCCAGGTGTTCATCTACCTGCGGGGCGAGTTCGCCCTCGGCCTCGAGCGGACCCAGGCCGCCCTCAACGACGCCTACTCGCACGGCGCGGTGGGCAACGACATCTTCGGGTCCGGGTTCTCGGTCGACGTGGTCGTCCATCCCGGGGCGGGCGCCTACATCTGCGGCGAGGAGACCGCCCTGCTCGAATCGCTGGAGGGCAAGCGCGGCTTCCCCCGGATCAAGCCACCGTTCTTTCCTGCCGCCATCGGCCTCTACGGTGAGCCGACGGTGGTCAACAACGTCGAGACCATGTCCAACCTCCCGTGGATCGTGCTCAACGGCGGGGCCGCCTTCGCCGCCCTCGGCGAGGGGCGGTCCACCGGCACCCGGCTGTTCGCCCTGGCCGGCCACGTGAACAATCCCGGGGTGTTCGAGATCGAGATGGTCAAGACCACCTTCCACGACCTGGTCTACGCGCCGGTCCTCGGCGGCGGCATCCCCCATGGGCGGGAGCTGAAGGCGTTCATTCCCGGCGGGGTCTCCGCCCCCTGGTTCGGCCCCGACCAGATCGACATCCCGCTCGGCCAGGACGAGGTGGCCGACGCCGGCTCCATGCTCGGTTCCGGCTCGGTGGTGGTGATGGACGACCACACCTGCGCGGTGCGGGCGTCGTGGCGGATCACCAAGTTCTTCGCCCGGGAGTCCTGTGGCCAGTGCACCCCCTGCCGAGAGGGATCCGGATGGTTGGAGAAGATCATGGAGCGCATCGAGACCGGCCACGGCCGGGAGGAGGATCTCGATCTCCTGCTCGACGCCTGCGACAACATCTCCCCCGGGCTCGCCTGGCCGCCCCAGCAGACCACCATCTGCGTGCTGGGGCCGTCGATCCCGTCGTCCATCGGGTCGGCCATCCAGATGTTCCGCGATGAGTTCCTCGTCCACATCAAGGAGGGGGGCTGTCCCTTTGACTGACCGGGCCACCACCACCGATCCCGCCCACGTCGCGGCGGCCGACGCCCCCGAGGAGCTGATCCACTTCACCCTCGACGGGCGCCCGGCCACCGCCATGAAGGGGGAGATGCTGATCGCCGCGGCCGAGCGGGCCGGCACCTTCATCCCCCGGTTCTGCTACCACCCGCGGATGAAGTCGGTCGGGGTGTGCCGGATGTGCCTGGTCGAGGTCAGCGGCCCCCGGGGGGCGTCACTCCAGCCCAGCTGTTACGTGGAGGTCAACGAGGGGTCGGAGGTCACCACCACCTCCGACAAGGTCAAGAAGGCCCAGGACGGGGTGCTCGAGTTCCTGCTCATCAACCACCCACTCGACTGCCCGGTGTGCGACAAGGGGGGCGAGTGCCCCCTCCAGGACCAGACGCTGGCCTACGGCCCGGGGGAGACCCGGTTCGTGGAGGAGAAGCGCCACTTCGAGAAGCCGATCCCCATCTCCGAGCTGGTGCTGCTCGACCGGGAGCGCTGCATCCAGTGCAGCCGGTGCACCCGGTTCGCCGCGGAGATCGCCGGTGAGGCCCAGATCGACTTCATCGGGCGGGCCGACAAGCTCGAGGTCAACGTGTTTCCCGAGCTGCCGTTCACCTCCTACTTCTCCGGCAACACCGTCCAGATCTGCCCGGTGGGCGCCCTCACCGCGGTGCCCTACCGGTTCCTGTCCCGGCCCTGGGATCTCGACCAGGTCGAGTCGACGTGCACCACCTGCTCGGTCGGGTGTCGGGTGGCGGTGCAGTCGTCGTCCAACCGGGTGACCCGGCTGCTGGGTATCGACTCCGACCCGGTCAACCACGGATGGCTGTGCGACAAGGGCCGGTTTGCCTTCGAGTCGGTCAACAGCGACGATCGGTTGACCGAGCCGATGGTCCGCAAGGCCGGTGAGCTGGTCACCGTCTCATGGCACGAGGCCCTCGACGTGGTGGCCGACGGCCTGCGCGCCGCCATCAAGAACGACGACGGCCCCGGCGGGATCGGGGTCATCGGCGGCGCCCGGCTGACCAACGAAGGGGCCTACACCTGGGCCCGGTTGGCCAAGGGGGTCCTCGGCACCGACTCGGTCGACGCCCAGCTGGGCGACGGCCTGCCCGCCGAGGTGGTGCTCGGCCTTCCCCGGGCCACCATCGACGAAGCCGCCGGGGCGGACACGGTGATCGTGCTGTCCGGCGACCTCCGGGAGGAGTTGCCGGTGCTGTTCCTCCGGCTCCGGTCGGAGATCGTGGACGGCGACCTCTCCCTGGTCGAGCTCTCCCCCCAGGCCACCTCACTGACCCCGCACGCCGCGGTGTCCTTGCGCTATGTGCCGGGTGCGGCTTCCGAGCTGGTCAAGGTATTGACGGATCCCGGCGCGGCGGTGCCCAGCGGTGTAGACCCGGCGGACCTGGCCGAAGCCCGCCGACGGGCCGGGGCCGACAAGGTGGTCGTCGTGGTCGGACGCCCCTCGCTGGCCGAAGACGGCGCGCTGGTGGCCGACGCGGTGCAGGAGCTGGCCCGGGCGTTACCGAACGCCACCTTCCTTCCGGCTCTGCGCCGGGGCAATGTGATGGGTGCCCTGGACATGGGTCTGGCGCCGGGATTGCTGCCCGGCCGGGTCGGTCTCGAGGCCGGGCGCCAGTGGTTCACCGAGGCGTGGGGCAAGGTGCCCGACACTCGGGGCCGGGGGACCGCGGAGATGCTGCGGTCGGCGGCTGGCGACGACTCCGACGCCAAAGGGAGCCGGATCCGGGCGTTGGTCGTCATCGGGGCCGACCCCCTCACCGACTTCCCCGACGCCGGGTTGGCCCGACGGGCGCTGGCCGGCGCCGACTTCGTGGTGTCGGTGGCCACCTCGCCCAGCCCGCTGGGCGAGCACGCCGACGTGGTGCTCCCCGCCGCCGAGGCCCACGAGCGCCCGGGGACCTGCACCAACATCGAGGGTCGGATCAGCCGGCTCGGCCAGAAGCTGGTCCCGCCCGGACAGTCGTGGCCGGACTGGATGATCGCCGCCGAGTTGGCCGTCCACCTGGACGCCGACCTCCACCTCGACTCGGTCACCGACGTCTGGAACCAGATCGAACGGCTGGCCCCGGCCTACCGGGGCATCACCCGGGCCATCCTCGACTCGCCGGCGGCCACCGACGGAGTGGTGGCGCCCCTCACGGTCACCGCGGTGGCATTCACCCGTCGACCGGGCGCCCCCCTCCTCGACCCGATCGCCTTCCCCGGGGTCGAGTCGGTGGAGCAGCAGGGGGCCCCGCCCCGGGCCGGGTTGGCCGAGGCCCGCACGGCCGAGATCGGCATGGGCGCCTTTGCCGCCGCCGCCATCCGCGCCGCCAATGACCGGCCGGCCGCCGGGGCGACCCCCGAGCCGACCCCCGGGGCGACCGCCGGAGCGACCCCGCCGCCCCCCACCCTGTCCGGTCGGTTCGAGATCGACGTGCCCAAGGTGGTGAACACCGACAGCTACTCGATGCGGTTGGTCGCCTCCCGCCGTCTCTATGACGGCGGGGTCACCGCCGTCCCGGTCCTGGACGCTCTGGTACCCCGGTCGCCCCTCCGGGTCAACCCCCACGATCTCGACGACCTCGGTGTCGCCGCCGGCGGCAACGTGAAGGTGCGGACCGCCACCACCTCGCGGGTGCTGGAAGCGATGCCCGATCCGTCGCTGCCCCGCAAGGTGGTGGCCACCGACTTCAACGTGCCGTTGGCGGAAGGGACGGTGGCCGACCTCATCGACTCCACTTCACCGGTGGTCGAGCTCCGGCTGGAGACGCCATGAGCCATCTCCTCGCCACCCTCCCGGCGTTGCTCGGCGCCGACGACCCGCTGTACAACGGGGGAGTCGACTGGGTCGTCCTGCTGATCGTCATCATCAAGGTGCTGGCGGTGTTCGCCTTCCTGATGGTGGCGGTGTTGCTGATGATCTGGTTCGAACGCAAGGTCATCTCCGACATGCAGAGCCGGATCGGCCCCAACCGGGCCGGGCCCTTCGGGGTGCTGCAGACGCTGGCTGACGGGATCAAGCTGTTCTTCAAGGAGGATCTGCTCCCCGAGCGGGCCGACAAGGCGGTGTTCAAACTCGCGCCGTACCTGGCCATCCTGCCGGCGTTCCTCGCCTTCGCCATCGTGCCCATCGGGGGCCAGGTGACCATCGCCCGCCACACCTTCGAGTTGCAGCTGGCCGACCCGCCGATGGGCATCCTGTTCCTGTTGGCCATGTCCTCTATCGGCGTCTACGGCGTGATGCTGGCCGGCTGGTCATCGGGATCGAAGTATCCGCTGCTGGGCTCGGTGCGCGCCTCCGCCCAGATGATCTCCTATGAAGCCGCGCTGGGCATGACCGTGGTGATGGTGGTGCTGATCAGCGGGTCACTCTCCACTCGCAACATCGTCAACGCCCAGGCCGTGCACCTCTGGCAGTGGAATGCCATCCGGCTCGGGATCATCCCGTTCATCATCTTCTTCATCGCCATCATCGCCGAGACCAACCGGCCCCCGTTCGACCTGGTGGAGGCGGACTCCGAGCTGGTGGGCGGATTCGTCACCGAGTACTCGTCGATCCGGTTCGCGCTGTTCTTCCTGTCCGAGTTCATGAACACCATCACCATGTCGGCTATCACCGTGACCCTCTTCTTCGGCGGCCCCGACGGGCCCATCCCCCACATCCCCCATACCCAGTGGCTGTGGCCGATCCTGTGGTTCCTGGGCAAGACCATCGTGTTCCTGTTCGTCTTCGTCTGGCTGCGGGCCGCGCTGCCGCGGCTCCGGTACGACCAGCTGATGGACCTTGGCTGGAAGCGGCTGATCCCGCTGTCGCTCGGTTGGCTCCTCATCGTGGCCGGCTTCGTCATCGACGGCTGGTGGGGACTGGCCATGACCGCCGCGGTGGTGGTGGCCAGTGTGCTCATCACCCGGGCCTTCTCCATCGGGATGGGGCGCGAGGAGTCCCACGCCATCCTCCCCCCGGTCGGCGCCCGGTTGTGGAACCGAGCCGAGGTGCCGGTCGGGTCGTCAGCCGGGCCGGCGCAACCCCCCGGACCCGGGTCCTCGGCACCTGAGGGAGGCGGTGGCTGATGCCCACCCCCGAGCCCCCCAAGCAACGCCAGAACATCCTGGGCGGATTCAAGCTCACCCTGGAGCATCTGGGTCGCCAGCCGGTCACCCGCCAGTATCCGGAGGAGAAGCGGCCCAAACAGCCGCGCCAGCACGGTCGCCATGTCCTCAACAAGTACGAGGACGGCACCGAGAAATGCATCGGCTGCGAGTTGTGCGCGGGGGTGTGTCCCGCCGACTGCATCTACGTCCGCGGCCTCGACAACCCCCCCGACCATCCGGTGTCCCCCGGTGAGCGGTACGGCTACATCTACGAGATCAACTTCCTGCGCTGCATCCACTGCGACATGTGCGTCGAGGCGTGTCCCACCGAGGCCATCACCGAGACCAAGCTGATGGAGTTCTCCTTCACCAACCGCAACGACGCCATCTATACCAAGGACGAGCTGCTGGTCGATGACCAGGGCAATCCCCAGCACCTGCCTTGGGAGGACTGGCGGGAAGAGGATCAGCTCCACACCTCCGGCTGGATGCGGGCCACCTCGCCGTCGGGCAGCGCCGAATACGAGGGGCAGGTGCAGTGGTCGGGGGAGCTCGGCTTCGGGGTCCGGGCCCCGGAGGGCGGCCAGAGCGGCCTGCGCGACGACGCCACCACCGGTTCCCGGCAGTTGCGCAGCACCCTGGAGCATCACCTGCGCCCGATCGACGTCCCGGCCGCCCGGCGGGGCCCGCGGGGGGCCATCGGCCGGATGATCCAGAAGGCCGAGCGGTTCGCCCCCGGCGCCGGGAAGAAATACCGCATCAAATCCGATTCCGACTACTCGGCGGCGCTGACCGCCGGGAACACCGAGCGCGACTCGGAGCCGATGCCAACTGCCGATGACACCGCCGCGCCCGCCGCCGCCGTCACCACCGAGGACGACGGCTGATGGTGGCGATCATCCACGGGCTGCTCCTGGCCGCCGCCACCCCCACCGGTCACGCCTCGGCGGTCGACTGGGGAACCTTCGGGGTGGCCGCCGCCATCGTGTTGTCGGGGGCGATCGGCGTGGTCATCGCCCGCAACCCGGTGCATGCCGCCCTGATGCTGGTCATGACCCTGTTCGGCATCGCGGTGCTCTTCGTGCTGCAGCGCGACGACTTTCTGGCCGCGGTGCAGGTCATCGTCTACGCCGGCGCCATCGTCGTGCTGTTCCTGTTCGTGATCATGTTCCTGGGGGTCGACCGGGAGGAGAACATCGCCGTCGAGCCGTTGCGGGGCCAACGCCCGCTGGCCGTCGCCCTGGTCGCCCTGGGGGTGACCGGCCTGCTGTTGCTGGGCGAGATCTCCAAGTGGACGACCGGCGCCCCCTCGGTGGCCGGTTCCACCAACTCCTCGACCTCCAACGTGGCCCAGCTGGGGACGTCGGTGTACACCACCTACCTGTTCCCGTTCGAAATCACTTCGGCGCTGCTGGTGATTGCCGTGGTCGGGGCGGTGGCGCTGGCCCGCCGGCCACCGATGGCGGACATCGACCGGGTTCCTGACACCGAGGCCGAGTTGGCCGACGCCACCCCCTCGGCGACCGACGGCGCCCCCGCCGAGCCGAACGGCGCGACCGAGACCGGGACCGGGACCGGCGACGCCCACCCGGCGACCGAGGACGCCCACCAACCGCAGGACGCCCACCAGGAGGTGACGCCATGACGGCCGCGACCACCGCGATCAACGGGAACATCAACGGTGAGTGGTACCTGGCCCTGGCGGCGGTGCTGTTCGCTATCGGCGCCTTCGGCCTCCTCATCCGCCGCAATGTGCTGGTCATGTTCATGTGCGTGGAGCTGATGCTCAACGCCGCCAACCTCACCTTCGTGACCTTTGCCAACATGCTCCACGACATCGGTGGGCAGGTGCTGGTGTTCTTCGTCCTGGTCGTGGCCGCCGCCGAAGTCGTGGTGGGGCTGGGCATCGTGGTCGCCATCTTCCGCCGCCGGGCCAGCGCCACGGCCGATGACTTCCACCTGATGAAGGGCTGACGGCAACGTGCTGCATGTGACCTACCTGATTATCTTGCTGCCCCTGGCCGGGTTCGCCGTCCAGGTGCTGTTCGGCCGACGGCTTGGCGACCCCCTGGCCGGCGCGGTGGCCACCCTGTTCGTGGCGGCGTCGTTCGTGGTCTCGGTGGGGGTGTTCTTCAACCTCCTGTCCCAGCCGGGAAGCGTCCGGTCGTTCAACCAGAACCTCTGGACCTGGATCCCGGTCGGCGGCCTGCAGGTCCACGCCGGGCTCTACGTGGATCCGCTGTCGATGACCATGGTGCTGTTCGTGACCGGGATCAGCGCCCTCATCCACCTGTACTCCATCGGCTACATGAAGGGCGACCGCGACTACCCGAAGTTCTTCCTCTACATGAACCTGTTCGTGGCCTCGATGCTGATCCTGGTGCTGGGGAACAACCTGCTGGCCACCTACGTCGGCTGGGAGGGGGTGGGGACCTGCTCCTACCTGCTGGTCGCCTTCTGGTTCACCCGCGAATCGGCCGCCGCCGCCGGCAAGAAGGCCTTCATCTACAACCGGATCGGTGACGCCGGTTTCATCGCCGCCGTCTTCCTCACCTTCGACAAGGTCGGCTCGGTCGACTACACCACCATCTTCGCCAACCTCGGCAAGATCGGGGCCGGCAACATCACCGCCATCTGCCTGCTGCTGCTGGTCGGGGTGGCGGCGAAGTCGGCCCAGATCCCGCTGTTCCCGTGGCTGGCCGACGCCATGGAGGGCCCGACCCCGGTCTCCGCCCTGATTCACGCCGCCACCATGGTGACCGCCGGGGTGTACCTGTTGTGCCGGATCAACCCGCTGCTCCACGCCTCTCCGGACGCCGCCTGGACGGTGGCCATCATCGGCGCGGTCACCGCCTTCGTGGCCGCCACCATCGCCTGCGCCCAGGACGACATCAAGAAGGTGCTGGCCTACTCGACCATCTCCCAGCTCGGCTACATGGTGCTGGCCATCGGCTCGGGCGCCTATGAGGCGGCCATCTTCCTGATGGTGGCCCACGCCTTCTTCAAGGGCCTCCTGTTCCTCGGGGCCGGCTCGGTCATCCACGGGCTGCACGACGAGCAGGATCTCAAGCGGATGGGCAACCTCCGGATCTACATGCCCATCACCTTCGTCACCTTCGCGGTGGGCTGGCTGGCCATCGCCGGGGTGCCGCCGCTCTCCGGGTTCTGGGCCAAGGGGGACATCCTGGAGAACACCTGGGCCGCCCACCCGGCCCTGTGGGCCATCGGTCTCGCCACCGCCGTCCTCACCGCGTACTACATGAGCCGGCTCACCGGCCTGGCCTTCTTCGGCAAGGACCGTTGGAAGAACCAGGTGCCCATCGACGCCGCCACCGATTTCGCCGACGCCCATCACGCCGAGGGAGCCATCCCCGAGCCGCACGAGTCGAAATGGGTGATGACCCTGCCGCTGATCGTGCTGGCCGTGCTGGCCGCCGCCGGCGGGGTGATGGCCTTCGCCACCCCCCACCTGTCCCTGGCCCACTGGGTGGATCCCGTCTTCACCGGCACCCTCTACAACGATCACGAGTCGACCTCCACCCTCTGGAAGCTGGGGACGCTGGACGGCGTGGTGGCGGTCATCGGGGTGTTCATCGGCCTGCGTCTCTGGATCACCCGGGCCGAGCGGCCCAAGCTGGAGTGGGCCTTCCTCCGCCACTCGTGGTACATCAACGAGCTCTTCGACGCCGTCATCGGCCGTCCCGGCACCCGGCTGGCCGAGTTCTCGTCCACCGTGATCGAGGACAAGGTCATCGACGGGGCGGTGAACGGAACCGCCACCCTGGTCCGCCGGACCGGCGGCCAGCTGAAGCGGGTGCAGACCGGCTATGTGCGCAACTACGCCCTCTGGATCGTGGTGGGTGTGGTGGTGCTGTTCGGGTTCATGCTGAGCCGGGTGTGGTGGAGCTGATGTCGGACACCGCGTTCCCGTTTCTCACCACCCTGATCCTGATCCCGGCGGGCGGCGCCGCGGTGGTGGCGCTCATCCCCCGCCAGCGGGTGGCGGCCTGGGTTCACGAGGCGGTCGGCCTGGCCGTCTCGCTGGTGACGTTGGCCCTGGCCATCACCATCTTGTTGAGGTTCCAGACCAGCTTCGGCGGCTACCAGTTCACCTCCGACCACATCTGGGCCAAGTCGCTCGGCATCCACTGGTCCCTGGGCCTGGACGGCATCTCCCTGTTCCTGGTGATGATGGCCGCGGTGCTGTTCCCGCTGACCCTGCTCGGGGCCCGGGTGAAGCGGGATCCACGTTCGTTCGTGGCCTGGGTGCTGCTGCTGGAAGCCGCCTGCCTCGGCAGCTTCGTCTCCCTGGACCTGATCCTGTTCTTCCTCTTCTTCGAGCTGACCCTGGTCCCGACCTACTTCATCATCGGCGGCTGGGGGTACGCCCGCCGGGGGTACGCCGCCATCAAGTTCTTCATCTACACCTTCGCCGGATCGGCGTTCCTGCTGGTCGGCATGGTGGCGGTGGCGTTCATCCACCAGTCCCAGACCGGGGTGCTCACCTTCGAGCTGCCGGCCCTGATGCACACCCACCTGTCGGGGACCGCCGGGGTGCTCCTGTTCATCGCCTTCACCATCGCCTTCGCGGTGAAGGCGCCGATCTTCCCGTTCCACACCTGGTCGCCGGTGGCCTACGCCGAGGCGCCGACCGCCGGATCGGTGCTGCTGGCCGCGGTGCTGGCCAAGCTCGGGGCCTACGGGATCATCCGCTTCGACCTGAACCTGTTCCCCCAGGCCACCCGCACCCTGACCCCGGTGCTTTTGACCCTGGCGGTGGCCGGGATCCTCTACGGGGCGGTGGTGGCCTGCGCCCAACGGGACCTGAAGCGGCTGGTGGCGTTCTCCTCTCTGGCCCAACTCGGTTTCATCGTGCTGGGCACCTTCGCCCTCACCTCCCAGGGCCTGACCGGTGGTGTCATCCAGATGGTCAATCACGGCCTGATCATCGCCGCCCTCTTCCTGATCGTCGGCTGGCTCTACGAGCGGAGGAAGTCGTGGCAGGTCACCGAGCTCAAGGGCCTGCAGTGGTCGGCGCCGGTGATGGCCGGGGTCTTCACTGCGGTGATGCTGGCGTCGATCGGTGTCCCCGGGCTGAACGGGTTCGTCGGCGAGTTCCTCATCCTCTCCGGCACATTCCTGGTGCATCGGTGGTGGGCGTTGGCCGCCACCCTCGGGATCATCATCGCCGCTGTCTACCTGTTGTGGGCCTACCAGCAGGTGTTCCACGGTGAGCCGACCGAGCCGGACAAACAGACCCGCGACCTCGGATGGACCGAGCGGCTGGTGATCGCCCCGCTCATCCTCCTGATCGTCTTCCTCGGCGTCTACCCGAAACCGGTGCTCGACCGGATCACCCCGTCGGTCAACCAGCTGATCGCCCATGTCAACCAGGTGACCCACACCCAGCAGCCGGCGGTGGCCACCGGCGGTGCGTCGGCCGCCACCGGTACCGGCACCGGTGGGGGGCTGGGATCGGGGTCCACTTCCAACGGCGCGACCGGGGGTGGGCACTGATGTCCTCCCTGCTGCTCGCCGCCGCCTCGGTGGCCAAGCTCAAGACGCCGCACATCGACTATCTGAGCATCCTGCCCATCCTCATCATGATGGGGGGTGCGGTGCTGTTGGTGACCGTCTCCTCGCTGTTCCGCCAGGTGATGGGGGTCAGCTCCGCCACTTTCATCACCGTGGTCACCGCGGTGGCCACCCTGGTGGCGGCGCTGTTCCAGTGGCATCACGTCACCACCCGGGGGGCTCAGGTGACCATCGCCGGGGCGATCGCCTACGACGGGTTCAGTGTCTTCATCCAGATCGTGGTGGCCATCGCCGTCGGTCTCACCGCGCTCATCGCCGACGGGTATCTGAAGCGCGAGAACATGGACGGTCCCGAGTTCCACGTGCTGGCCATGTTGTCCGCCTCCGGGGCCATGCTCATGGGCTCGGCCAACGACCTGATCGTGATCTTCCTCGGGCTCGAGATCCTTTCCATCGCCCTCTACGTGCTGGCCGCCTTCAACCACAAGCGGGTGGAGTCCGGGGAAGCCGCCCTCAAGTACTTCGTGCTCGGGGCCTTCTCCTCGGCCATCTTCGTCTACGGGATCGCCCTGGTCTACGGGGCGACCGGCTCCAGCAACCTGCCCCAGATCGCCGACTACCTG
Organism: Acidimicrobiales bacterium; assembly: GCA_035948855.1. Taxonomy (GTDB): domain Bacteria; phylum Actinomycetota; class Acidimicrobiia; order Acidimicrobiales; family RAAP-2; genus DASZIT01. The sequence continues at coordinate 43,406 of DASZIT010000038.1, forward strand.
TCCAAGAACGTGGTGGCCAGCAACGGGGTGCTGCTGGCCGGCCTGGCCCTGCTGTTGGTCGGCTTCGGCTTCAAGATCGCCGCGGTGCCCTTCCACATGTGGTCGCCCGACGTCTACCAGGGCTCACCGTCACCGGTGACCGGGTTGATGGCCGCCATCGCCAAAGCCGGGGCGTTCGCGGCGCTGCTCCGGGTCTTCGTCTCGTCGTTCGGCACCCTGAGATCCGACTGGCAGCCGATCGTCTGGGGCATCGCCATCCTTTCCCTGGTGATCGGCGCCATCGCCGCCCTGGTCCAGAAGGACATCAAGCGGATGATGGCGTACTCGTCGATCAACCACGCCGGCTTCATCCTCCTGGGGGTACAGGCGGCCACTGTCCGCGGGGTGTCGGCCTCGCTCTACTACCTCTTCGCCTACACGTTCATGGTGCTCGGCGTCTTCGCGGTCATCACGGTGATGGCCCGGGACGGCGACAACGGGCACCAGATCACCGACTACCGGGGCCTGGGCAAACGGAGCCCGCTGTTGGCCCTGGCCCTCGCGGTGCTGTTGCTGGCCCAGGCGGGGATCCCCTTCACCACCGGCTTCCTGGCCAAATTCTCGGTGGTGGCGGCCTCGGTCGACGCCCATTCCTATGTCCTGGCCGCCATTGCCATGGGATCGGCGGCGATCGCCGCCTTCTTCTACCTGCGGGTCGTGGTGACGATGTACTCGCCGGTCGGTGCAGTGGGCGATCTGTCCGATGGCGACGGTACCTACTCGTCCGGCGCCGCTTCGGCGACGGCCCCCGCTGCCGGGTCGGGGGACAGGACCGGCACCTCCGGCGACGAGACGGCCTCGAGCGACCGGGTCGCCAGCTTGACCGTCCTGACCGAGGCGCCGCCCGAGGCATCGGTGGCCGAACGGGTGGTGGTCGTGCCCCGGTTGACCCGCGTGGCCATTGGGCTCTGCGTGGCCTTCACGGTGGTGTTCGGCATCTTCCCCGGGCCGATCGTCGATTTCGCCCACCAGGCAACCCTCCTCTTCGCCTGATCGCTTCCGGGCGGCACCGGCTTGAACCCCGGCGCCGGTTTTTGGGGGTCCTTGTCGCCCCAACGGCCCCGAAGTACTGTCGATCGTGTCGACCACCGATGGGAGCCGAGTGTGACCAACGTGCAGGGCATACCCGAGGAGGCACCGAGGAAGGGTTCGATCCGGGGTGCGATCCGGAAGCGAGAGACCCGCGACAACGTTCGCATCGTCACCGCCTTGGTCATCGTCGGGCTCCTGATCGCCTTTGTGATCGCCAACAGCGAGAAGGTGTCCATTCACTTCCTCATCTTCACCAGCTCGGTGCGGCTGATCTGGGTGCTGGTGGTCACTGCGCTCCTAGGCGGCCTGGCCGACCGTCTGGTGGTCATCCGGCGAGCCCGGATGCGCCGCGAGGAGGCGAGAAGGGGACGAGGCTAAGGCCGGGGCTACGGCTGCACGGGGTTGCCGGATAGCTGGACACGTTTTGAGCTGCCGGCACCGACCCGAGACCGCCTAGTTTGAGGAGAAGATGGGCGCGCCCATGCTTCGCCGCTCAAACTCCGTTGACACCCCCGTTGCAGGGTCCTAGGTTAGTCGCCGGTAACGCGCCTAGGGGGTCATGATATGGCTGGATCGATGGGTTCACCGACGCTCGGCTTCATGAATCGGCATCGCCGGGAGCGCCGCCATCGCAGTTCTGGCGGTCGTCGGTTGGCCAGTATCGGTGGGTTGATCGGTACCTCATTGCTGGTATTCGGCGTGCTCCAGATCTCGACCGCGTTGCCAGCCGGGGCTGTCACGCTTGGCGCCTACGTCGTGACCTCCAACGCGGATACCCCTGGCACCTGCCCTGCGGGTGGTCCGTGCACGCTGCGCCAGGCGATCACCAGTTACAACGCTGACACGCCTGGTTCCGTGGGCAGCGCTTCCGATTCGATCACCTTCGCCTCTGGCCTGACCGGGACCATTTCGCTCACGGGAATCCTTGCCTTTACCAACCCGTCTGGCCTAAACCTCACCATTACCGGCAACGGAGCGCCTTCGACGATCGTTAGCCAGACCGCCGCCAGTGGGGTCTTTATCATGAACGTGGCAACCACCGGCGCCGTGACCATCTCGAGTCTCACCGCCCAAAATGGGACCGCCGCGGGCAACGGCGGCGGGATCGACAACTTCGGCAACCTCACCCTTTCATCGGTCACCGTTCAGAACAGCAGTGCCGGCGGCTCGGGCGGTGGCATCTTCAACGAGGCCACCGGCCAACTCACCGCCAACAACGTCACGGTGACCCACAACACCGCCGTTAGCCTCGGCGGGGGAATCGTTAACAACAACGGGGGTACAGTGAACGCCACGGGGCTCACCGTTACCTTGAATTCGGCTAGTGGCGGGGCCGGCGGTGGCATTTGGAACGCCGGGACGTTCAGCGCCACCGGGGTCAATATCGCCAGCAACAGCGCCGCCGGCGCCAACCTCGGGGGCGGGATCTTCAACAACAACGGGACCCTTACCCTCGGCACCTCCACCATTGCCGGTGGGACCATCGCCACCAACACGGCGGCCAGTGGTGGGGGCATCTACAATTCGAATCTCGTCGCCCATAACCCGACGACACTCGACGGCGTCACGGTCTCTGGGAACATCGCGACCGGTAATTTCGGCGGCGGTATCGCTAACTTCGGGCCTCTGACGGTTGCCTTCGGCTCCTCCATCACCGGAAACACCGCACCAGCTGGCGGTGGGGGTCTCTACAACAACTTCAATCTGGGCGGCGTCGGGCCCAGTCTGAACGCGGTGACGATCAGCGGCAACAAGTCGGCCAACGGCGGCGGCATCTACGACGACAGTGGTGGTGGCGGGCTAACCGTGACCGGTGGCTCGATCACCAGCAACACCTCCAGCGGTAACGGAGGGGGGGTGGAGATCGCCCCCGCGCTCGCCAGCGCCGAGG
>DASZIT010000039.1:0-9793 GCA_035948855.1 Acidimicrobiales bacterium
CGGGTCATCCGGGCACCGACCACCTCGTGATGGTGGAAGGTGACTCCCCCATCGACAAAGGCGCGGGTTCTCGGCTTGCCCACGTCGTGGAACAGGGCCGCCAGCCGGAGCAGCCGATCGGGGCTCGTCTTGTCCACCACCGCCAGGGTGTGGGCCAGGACGTCCTTGTGGCGATGGATCGGGTCCTGCTCGAGGGACAGTCCCGGAAGTTCGGGGAGGAACTCGTCGGCCAGACCGGTCCTGACCACGAACCACAGCGCGGTCGATGGCACCGGGACGACCATGATCTTGTCCAGCTCGTCGCGAATCCGTTCGGCCGACACGATCGACAGCCGACCGTGCCCGGACTTGACCGCCTCCACCAGGGCCGGATCGGGTTCGAGGTCGAGCTTGGCGATGAACCGGGCCGCCCGGAGCATCCGCAACGGATCGTCGGAAAAGGAGACCTCGGGGTCGAGCGGGGTACGCAGCCGGTGGACCGCCAGGTCGGCGAGGCCGTCGAACGGGTCGATCAGCTCCAGATCGGGAAGCCGGAGGGCCATGGCGTTGATGGTGAAGTCGCGGCGGGACAGGTCGTCCTCGATCCGGTCGCCGAAGGCGACCTCCGGCTTGCGGGAATCGGGGCGGTAGGCCTCGGCCCGGTGGGTGGTGATCTCGTAGCGCTGCCCGTTGCGGATGCAGCCGATGGTGCCGAAGCGCTTGCCCTGGGTCCATACCGCGTCGGCCCATCCGGTGACGAGGTTCTCGATGGCGTCCGGACGCGCATCGGTGGTGAAGTCGAGGTCGCGGTCGACCTCGGCGGGAGGAGGAGCCTCGCCGGCCACGATGGCGTCGCGCACCGAGCCCCCCACCAGGTAGAGGGCGTAATTGGCCTTTTGGAATCGCTCAGCCAGGTCGGTGGTCGCCTGCACCAGTGGCCTCAGTCGGTCGGGGAGCACGCCGTCGAGGGTAGCCCTCGTGGCGTAGGCTGCCGTGCGAGGTGAGCCGGGAACCAGGCAGTCTGTGCCCACGTGGTAGCCGTCCCCGAGGCTTCGGGCCAACCGGGGGCGGGCCCGCCCCGGTCACCGGGGTGGCAGTGCGTCATGCCCGTTCCGTCCCCTTGGTCCTGGCGCTGGCGGTCGTGCTCTCGGTGACGGTGATCCAACCCTCTACCTTCGGTGGACCCGTGGGTGCCGCGGTACCCGGCCGCCCGGCATTGTCCATGGGGGCGACGCCGTCCGCGTCCGGGTCGGCGGCTTCGGCGTCGTTGTCATCCGGGTCATTGATCCTCGCCTACCAGACCCCGTGGGTCACTCCCGGCCAACCCTTCGACCTCAAGCTCCGGACCGGTAGCGGGACGCCGTCGGCGGCGACCCTGGGGGTGTCGGTAGCCGTCTACGGGTGCCTGACCTCGGTGTCCAGCTTCGACCAGGCGGCGACCTCTTCGAGCCCGTCCGGAACCCCCATTTCCCGGACCACCACCCCGCTGGCCTGGACCTCGCTCCACGCCGACCCCGTCGGCTCCGACCTGTCGCTGGGGGTGAACACCACCGGCACCGCCAGCAGCACCATCAGTTCCCCGAACCCGGCCATGGACATCCACTCCAACAACGGCTCGTGCCAGGAGGGCGTCTTCCCGGTCCGGCTCCAACTGGTCAACACCAACTCGGGAGACACCATCGCCTCCCTCACCACCTTCATGGTCTACGTCCCCGCCGCGGCCACGGAGAAACTGCGGTTCGCCATGGTGGTGCCGGTGTCGGCTTCGATCGGCCCGGCCTCCGAACCAACGACGTCCAGCCTGTTGGCCAACCCGCTCGACGCGCTGACCCGACCCAGCGCCTCCACCGTCGGCGATCTCAACCAACTGGTGGCCGCCCTCGGCACCGGGCCCAACCCCTCGGTTCCGGTCACGGTCACCGCCAACGCCCAAACCCTGCAGGCGATGACCGCCGCCGGCCATTCGCCATCGGTGAACGCCTTGGCCGGGCTGTCGGACACCCCAGGGGTCCATCAGTTCGCGCCCACCCCGTACACCCCGGTGGATGCCTCAGCGTTGGTGGACGCCGGGCTCGGGACCGAGCTCGTCGCCCAACTCGACCGTGGCTCCGAGATCCTGACCAAGAACGACGGGATCGTCCACTCGACCACACCGCCGCCGTCGGGTGGATCGGCTCCGTGGATCACCAACGACGGGCTCGATGACAGCACCCTCGCCCAGTTGGCCAGCGTCGGCTACAACCAATTGATCCTGCCCCCGGCCGACGTCACCTCCTCGCCGGTCAACGGATCGGGTGCCGAACCCTTCACCATCGACTCGACCCACGGCTCGTCGTTCATCGCCATCACCTCCAACGCCGACCTGGGCTCCCGGATGACCGCCCATCCCGGGGATCCGGTCCTGGCCGCCTCCCAACTCCTGGGCGAGCTGGCCCAGATCTACTTCGAGTACCCCAACCTCTCGAGCGCCCGGGCGGTGGTGGCGGTGCCGCCGACCGGGTCGCCCCCCAACCCGACCATGATCTCCACCCTGCTGACCGACCTGTCCAACAACCCGTTCGTGGAAGGGGTCACTGCCGCCGGCCTGTTTCAGACTCTCTCCACCCCGGCCGCCTGCCACGGTGGGTGCAAACTCACCTCGTCGTCGAGCTCCTCGGGGTCATCCGGTTCGTCCAACCCCTCCGGGCTACCGGTGAGTGGCATCCACACCCAGCGCACCCGCATCGCCGACCTGGCTTCGGCCATCCCCGTCGCCTCGCCGAGCGCCCAAACCCTTCCCCCCCAGCTCAGTGACCTGGTGCTGGCGTCCGAATCCGAGAATCTGAAACCTTCCCAGCAGTCGTCGGTCATCCACAACGCCGCCGCCGCCCTCAACGCGCAGCTCTCCCAGGTCTCGGTCTCCGGCGACCAGTCGATCACCCTGACCTCGCGCAATGCCTCGATCCCGGTATCCATCGCCTCCCGAGCCCCGTATCCGATCACCGGCACGCTGACCCTCACCAGCGACGAATTGCTGTTCGCCAATGGCACTCGGCGGGTCTCCATGCAGGTGCCCCTCACCTCCGCGAACACCACCCGCTACATCGCAGTACAGGCGCGCAGCTCGGGCGAGTCCAAGCTGCAGATCACCTTCTCCACCCCGGGGGACGGGATGGTGGTCACCACCGGGGTCCTCAACGTCCGGTCCACCGCCACCTCGGTGGTGGGGGTGGTGCTCTCCCTTGGGGCGGTGGCCGTGCTGTTGGCCTGGTGGCTGCGCACCAGTGTCCGGCGGCGGAAACGGCGGAGGACCGAAGCCGTCGCGGATCCGTCGTGACCGACACCGAGCTCGGCGGCATCCCCGAAGGGCCGGGGCTCCCGGCCGAAGACAGCAAAGGCCTGGCCGGCGCCACCGTCGGGATGGCCATCGGCACCACCCTGTCGCGGATCACCGGCGTCGGCCGGCTGATCGCCCTGGCCGTCGCCCTCGGCCAGTTCGCCTCCGCCGACGCCTACAACCTGGCCAACACCACCCCCAACATCATCACCGACATCGTGATCGGGGGGGTCCTGTCGGCGACCTTCGTCCCGGTCTTCGTCGACCGGCTGGCCACCCGCCGGACCCAGGAGGCCTGGCGGGCCATCTCCGCGGTGACCACCGCCACCATCGTGATCCTGATCGCCGCCACGGTGGCCTTCTGGTTCCTCACGCCAGCCATCATCGACCTCTATACGGTGTCCAACCACACCGACGTGGCCCAACAGCGGCAGGTGGCCATCAGCCTCCTGCACTGGTTCGTGCCCCAGCTGGCCTGCTACGGGCTGATCGGTCTGTTCACCGCGTTGCTCAACGCCCGCCACCGTTTCGCGGCTCCGATGTTCGTGCCCATCGCCAACAACGTGATCGTCATCATCGTGCTGCTCTGGTTCCACGCCCTGGTCCCCCACCCCACCCTGGCCGCGGTGGCCCACCAAAAGGGCCCGCTGGTGTTGCTCGGACTCGGCACCACCCTCGGGGTAGTGGTCCAAGCCGCGTTGTTGCTCCCCTCGCTAAGGCGGGCCAACCTCCACATCCACTTCCGATGGGAGCCTGGCCACGAAGCCATGCGGACCATCGTGCGCTTGGCCGGCTGGACCTTCGCCTTCGTGGTCTCGAGTCAGATCGCCCTGGTGGTGATCCTGGCCTTGGCCGACGGGGTCCGGCCGCCGGGCCAGGTGTCCGCCTACACCTACGCCTACACCTTCTTCCAACTTCCCTACGGGGTGGTGGCCGTCTCGGTGATGAGCGCGGTGACCCCGTCGTTGTCCGCCCGTTGGGCCCTGCGGGACACCACCGGATTCCGGCACCGCCTGGCCTTCGGCATGCGGGGGATGCTGGCCATCATCATCCCCTCCGCGGTGGGGATGCTGATTCTCGCCCGCCCGCTGATCGACCTGGTGCTGGTCCATGGATCGGAGACCTCGGCGCAGGGAGCCAACACCGCGGCGGCGCTGGCCATGTTCGCGCTGGGTCTGCCCGGGTTCTGCCTCTTCCTCTACATGGTCCGCGTCCTGCAGTCGATGCAGGACACCCGGACGGCGTTCTACCTCTACCTGGTCGAGAACGGCATCAACATCATCTTCGGGGTGGCCCTGGTCGGCCCGCTCGGCGTCCGGGGCCTGGCCCTGTCCATCTCCATCGCCTACACGGTGGCCGCCATCCTCGCCCTCGTCGTCATCCGACACCGGATTGGCGGCCTCGGCGGGGACAACCTCACCCGCCCGATCAAGCGGGTCATCGGCGCCTCGGCCGTCATGGCGGTGATCACGGTGCTGGCCGTCAATGTCTCCAGTTCGACCCACGGGTTCGGGTTACTGCTCCGGGTGGTGCTGGCCGTGGTGGCCGGCGCCCTCGCCTATGTGGTCACTGCCGGCATCGCCGGGAGCCGCGCCGATCGGCGCTCCCAGCTGGACGCCGGGTATGACGATGACGGTGCCCGGCGGTACCCGGCCACATCGACCTCCGGTACCCGGCGGTACCCGCCGGAGCCGACAACCGGAGGACGGCGGTACCCGCCCGAACCGGCACCGGGCGGGCGGCGGTATCCGCCGAGTCCCGGGGGAGATGGCCGACCCGTCCCGCCGACATCCGCGGCGTTCCGTGGCAGACTCGAAGCCGAGAGGCCCGGTTCCAGAGTCCGCAACATCCGGAGGATCGAACCGGAGCCGAGGGACGATGAGGAGGATTTCGATGGCCCGGGTGCGGGTGGTAACCGATAGCGCCTGTGACCTCCCTGCGGCACTGGCCAAGGAACAGGGAATCACGGTGGTGCCGCTGTCGATCAGGTTCGGCTCCGAGGAGTTCGTCGACGGCACCTCCTTGTCGGCTGACGAATTCTGGGCCCGGTGCGCGGCCAGTCCGATCCTTCCCGAGACCTCCGCCCCGTCGCCGGGCGCCTTCCAGGACGCATTCCTGGCCGCCGCCGACGACGGCTACGACAGTGTGGTCTGCATCAATATTTCGAGCGCGTTGTCCGGCACCCAGCAGTCGGCTCGGGCGGCGGCCGACGCCGTCGCCGACCGCATCCGGGTGCTGACCGTCGACTCCCGGTCGGCCACCATGGGTCAGGGATTGATCGTGCTCGACGTCGCCGAGCTCGCCGCCTCCGGCGCCTCCGCCGAGGAACTGGTGGCCAAGGCGGAGTCGCTCACCGGGCACACCCTGGTCTTCGGAGCGGTCGACACCCTCGAGCACCTGGAGAAGGGTGGCCGGATCGGAGGGGCCAAGGCCATGCTCGGCACCTTGTTGTCGATCAAACCGGTGGTGACCGTCACCGATGGCGTCGTCGAGGAAGAGTCGAAGCAGCGGACCCGCTCCCGGTCGCTGAAGTATCTGGCCGGCAAGGCGGAGGTTGCGGGATCGATCAGCCGGATCGCGGTGTGCAACGGTGCCGCTTCCGACATCGGCGAGTTCCTGGCCATGCTGGACGAGGTGAAATCCGACCATCCTCTGGTGGTCGTCGACCTCGGCCCGGTCGTCGGGACCCACACCGGGCCCGGCACCATCGGGCTGTGCATGATCGCCACCGGCTGAGCCGGATCCGATGCCCAAAGACGGTGGATCGGACGTGGCTCCCGGCTATCCTCAGCCCATGGATCAGCAGCCGCGCCAGGTACCGACACTGAACTCAGAGCTCTCCGGAGCTGGGGATTGGCCGGCCCGGGGCGCCGACCTGGTCGAGACACTGGTCAGCCTCCTCCGGGACAAGACGGTGCGGCCCCTGACCCTGGTGGCCCGGGCCATCGTGTTCGGCGTCATCGTGTTCGCCGCCGCGGTGACCACGGTGACCCTCGGATCGATCGCCCTGGTGCGCCTGCTCACCGTCTACGCCTTCGCCGGCCGGGTATGGGCGTCAGACTTCCTGATCGGGGCGGTGTTCGTCGCCGTCGGCGTCATCGCCTGGAGCCTCCGTTCGGACCGAAAGGCGGCGGGGTCGGCCAAATGACCGAATCGAGACAGGTCGTCATCATCGGGTCGGGTCCGGCGGGGCTGACCGCCGCCATCTACTCCTCCCGCGCCCGGCTGTCTCCGCTGGTCATCGAAGGTGAGCCCTCCTCCACCAGCGACCAGCCCGGCGGGCAGCTGATGCTGACCACCGAGGTGGAGAACTATCCGGGGTTCGTCGACGGGATCATGGGCCCCGAGCTGATGCAGACCTTCCGGGCGCAGGCGGCTCGCTTCGGCACCGAGTTCGTCTCCGCCAAGGTCAGCCGGGTGGACCTGTCGGCGCGGCCGTTCGGGCTCTGGGTCGGTGATCCGAATGCCGACGAGCCCACCTACGCCGCGGAAACCTTGATCGTCGCCACCGGCGCCCAGTCGCTGATGCTCAATCTGCCCGATGAGGAGCGCCTCCTCGGCTACGGGGTGTCCACCTGTGCCACCTGCGATGGCTTCTTCTTCCGCGAGCGGGACATCGCGGTGGTGGGCGGCGGTGACTCCGCCCTCGAGGAGGCTCTGTTCCTCACCCGCTTCGCGGATACGGTCACCTTGATCCACCGGCGAGACTCGCTCCGTGCTTCCAAACACATGCAGCATCGGGCCTTCGACCATCCGAAGATCTCCTTCCGTTGGAACACCGTGGTGGAGGCGGTGCTCGGCGAGGACAAGGTCTCCGGGGTCAGCTTGCGTGACGTCACCACCGACGAGACCTCGACACTGGACATCGCCGGCCTGTTCGTGGCCATCGGGCACGAGCCCAACACCTCGCTGTTCAAAGGACAGCTCGAACTCAGGGACAACGGGTATATCCGCACCTTCGACGGCACCCGCACCAACGTCGAGGGGGTCTTCGCCTGCGGCGATGTCCAGGATGACTTCTACCGGCAGGCCGTCACCGCCGCCGGCTCGGGATGCATGGCCGCCATCGAGGCCGAACGGTGGCTCGAGGAACAAGCCGGGGGTCTCTGAGCCGTCTGGAATCGATCCTCCCTGGCCAAGGGAATGAAATTGACCCGTAAGTGTTGGTATTGAGTGCGCCTGAAAATGTAGGGTGCACGGTCGACAAATGACCAGGAGGAGCACCACCCATGAGCGATACGATCACTACGTTGAGCGACGCTAGTTTTGACGAGCATGTCAAGTCATCAGACGTACCCGTGCTGGTGGACTTCTGGGCAGAATGGTGTGGCCCGTGCAAAATGATCGCTCCGGTGCTCGAGGAGATCGCCACCGAGCAGGCCGGCAAGCTGAACATCGCCAAGCTGAACATCGACGACAATCTCGATGTCACCCGCCGGTTCGATGTGATGAGCATCCCGACCCTCATCCTGTTCAAGGATGGCGAGCCGGCGGCCCGGATCGTGGGGGCCAAGGGCAAAGGTCAGCTCTTGCAGGAGTTGGCCGCGCACCTCTAAGGGGTGCCGCCCCGAAAGGGGCGCCGTGACACCGGTTTCGCTGGTTTCGAGGGCGTGAGTCCCGGTTCCGCCATTCACCTGGCCGTCGGTGACGTCGGCCCCGCGGTGGCTGATGTACAGCACCGGCTGCGGGCCATCGGCCTCTCGATCGGCCTCGACACCGTCGGCACCTTCGGGCGGGGTACCCGGACGGCGCTGGAGGCGTTCCAATACCGCCGGGGTCTCCGGGTGGACGGCGTTTGCGGGCCCCAGACCTGGTCGGCACTGGTGGAGGCCGGGCGGGAGCTGGGCGATCGCTTCCTCTACCGGCGCACTCCCATGCTCCGGGGCGACGACGTCGCTGAGCTGCAACAACGTCTCAGCGCCCTCGGCTTCGATACCGGGCGGGTGGACGGGATCTTCGGCGACCTCACCTCGGCGGGGCTCGGGGACTTCCAGCGGAACGTCGGTCTGCCGGTCGACGGGATCGCCGGGGCGTCAACGGTGGCGGAACTCATCCGCTGCGGGTCCCGTCACGGGGGCACCGAACTGGTGAGCTCGGTCCGGGACCGGGAGTTGCTCCGGCAGGCCCCGCGAACCATCGCCGGCCGCCGGCTGGCCATCGGCGAAGAAGGCGGCCTCGACGCCACCGTCGGAGCCCTGCGTCGGCTGCTGGTCGGCCGGGGCGCGCTGGTCACCACCCATCACCATCCCGATGGCTCCATCCAGGCCTCCGAGGCCAACGCCAGCCGGGCCGAGGTCTATGTCGGCCTCCGATTGGATGTCAGCAAACGCCATTGCTCGACGGCGTATTACACCGGGTACCGCTACTCCTCCCCCGGAGGCCGGCGACTGGCCGAGCTGTTCCAGAGCACCCTCCCCGGCAAGCTCGGGGTCACCGACGCCGGTAGTCACGGCATGTCCCTCCCCGTCCTGCGTGAAACCCGGATGCCGGCGGTCATCTGTGAGGTCGGCCCCGCGTCCTTGGTCGTCGAGCACACTCCCACCTTGGCCCGGGCCATCGTGGACGCCCTCACCGACTGGGTGGGTACCCCCTGGGACTGAGTGGGTTCGACTGGCTACTGTCATTCCCACTGACAACTGTCGACCTCAACGACAGACACATAATCCACAGCTTCATGCACAGGTTGTGGATGAGTCTCTACTGAGGGTTAAGGAAGGATCCTCACGTTGAGTAACTATAACGCTCGACTTTACCCCTGTTATGTCAAGTGGCGCCACTCTCCGTGAGTATTAGACCACTACTCCACTGCTCTCCTGTGCACCGACCATCAATTTGTAGATGCGCTCGAGATCTTCCAGGGTGGCGAACTCGACCACCACTTTTCCCCGCTTGGCAGTCATGTCAACTTTGACCCTGGTGTTCAGATGGGTTGAGAGTAATTCTTCCAACTCCAGGATCCCCGGAGGCGGCAATCGCCGCGGTGGTACCTGATCGGGCTTCTTTCCACCCTTGGTCGAGCCCGATTTACCCTTAGCGTTAGGTTCAGCCGCTTCATCGGGTTCAACGGGGGCGGACCGTTCCCGCACCAGCTCTTCGACTGCTCGGACATTCAGGCTCTCGGCCACGATCAGCTTGGCCAACGACTCCTGGTAGGCGCGATCCGGGGTGCCGAGAATGGCCCGTGCGTGTCCGGCACTGATCTGCCCCTCGGCCAGCAGACGTTGGACGGCCGCCGGCAGCTGGAGCAACCGAAGCGTGTTGGTCACCGCGGTGCGGCTCTTCCCTACCCGGGTTGCCACCTGCTCGTGGGTGTAGTTGAAGTCCTCGATCAGTTGCTGGTAGGCGGCCGACTCTTCCAGCGCGTTGAGATCCTGGCGGTGAAGATTCTCCACCAACGCCTGTTCGAGGCTGTGGGCCTCGTTCGACGCCTGGATCAGCACCGGCATGGTTTGGAGGCCGGCTCGGCGGGCGGCCCGCCACCGGCGTTCTCCGGCGATC
>DASZIT010000040.1:0-17921 GCA_035948855.1 Acidimicrobiales bacterium
CGAAGCTCTCGTGTGTCAGTTGTCCTGCCAAGGGCACTGCTGATTTGCGACCTTCGGGTGGGATAAGCGCTGAAAGCATCTAAGCGCGAAGCTCGTTCCAAGATGAAATCTCCCACAGGGTTAACCTGGTAAGGCCCGTGGCCAGACGACCACGTTGATAGGCCGGAAGTGTAAGTGCGGCAACGCATTCAGCTGACCGGTACTAATCGGCCGAGGGCTTGGAAACTTGCTCGTGCTCGCTATGGAACGCTCAGGGGTGACCGATTGTCGGTCACGCCGGGCTCGGATATCACCTCCCCACTTAGGTGATCGTCTTTGAGCCCTGAGAGCGCACAGTTTCCGGTGGCCATAGCGGCGGAGAGACACCCGTTCCCATTCCGAACACGGCAGTTAAGCTCGCCAGCGCCGATGGTACTTGGGGGGTAGCCCCCTGGGAGAGTAGGACGTCGCCGGGATTTCTCTGAAGAGGCCCTCCGCTTTTGCGGCGGGCCTCTTCTAATTTGACCGCTAGTGCTTCGCCCATTTGGGGCGTTCGCTGCTATGCCTTACGGGATGGATTCACCGGAGAGCGACTCCACCGCCGTGCAAACGGCTGGATGGGGTGATGAACGCCAGGTCGATTGGTATGTGGATCGCATAGCGCAGCTTCCCCCCCGCCTCGCCGGCGAAGAGGTCCTCCGATCCGTACTACCAAACGAACCGGGATCCCTGCTCGACCTCGGGTGCGGCGACGGCCGGCTGATCGGCCTCGCCCTCGAGGCTCGACCTGGGCTCGATCGGGTGGTTGGGATCGACCTTTCGGCGCCGATGCTGGCTCGGGCCAACGACAGGTTCTGCTCGGATCCGAGGGTGAGCGTTCAGCCATGGGACCTGGCCGACTCCATCGAGGCGTTTGGTACCTTCGACGTCATCCTCTCGGGATTCGCCATCCATCACCTGGAGGATGAGCGGAAGAAGAACCTCTTTTCCGAGATCGCTCAGCAACTCCATCCCGGCGGCCTCTTTGCCAATCTGGAGGTCATTGCCTCTGCGACTCCGGAATTGCATGCCGAGTTCCTGGGCCTCATTGGGCGACAGGCGGACGATCCTGAGGACCGGTTGGCTGACATCGGGTTGCAGTTGCGATGGATGCGAGACGCGGGTCTGACCCAAGTCGATTGTCTGTGGCGATGGCGGGGATTTGCACTCTTGGTCGGCTGGGCGGCGCCGGACTGACCCAGTGAAGATCGATCTCGGCTGATCTCCACCGTCGTGCAAGCTCGGATTCTCGCAGTTAGTACACTCGACCCACTATGGCCGCACGTCCACCTTCTGGTACTCCGCGCCCACGCTCATCAGGTGGAGGCGGTCCCAAGGGTTCGTCGCGGGGTGGAACCAGGGGCTCGTCCTCCTCAGGCCGCGGCTACCAAGGTTCCAAGGATTCGAGTTCCGGGAGCCGGAGTGGGGCCTCCGGTGGGCAAGGCCGAACCGGCCGACCCTCGGCATCGGGACGACCGGAGCGGTCAGGAACCGGAGGCGCTCCAAGCAGCCGCGGCCGCCCTGATTCCGGCTCGAGGTCAACTTCAAGGTCGAGTTCGTCCAGTCGCTCACCGTCCGGTTACCAGGGAGAACGACCCGGATCCGGTTCCCGGACCGGGTCACGAACATCGTCTACCGGTGGGGGCTATGGGGGATCCACCGGCCGCCCGCCGGCCAAGCCCGGGAACTGGAGAGACCGAGATTCCGGACCTTCGAGCCGCGCCCCGAGGACAGCCGGCAGCAGTTCTGGCCGACCAGGCGGCAGTGGGTCCGGTCGATCCGGGCGCCCGGAAGCCAAGTGGGAGCCGCGACCGGCGAGGAACCCGGTGGTTCGCAAAGGGTGGGGGAGCGTGGCCCGCCGAGGGGCCAGCACCGTACGGGAGGGCACCGAACACGGTCCCGACAAGGACACCCCCGAAGGGCGACGGCGCTCCAAAAAGCGGACGGACGAATTCGTTCCCGAACTGTGGATCCAGGACGACCGCGGCAAGAAGCGGACCGATGGTCTGCGTCCACCGGCCCACCGCGCCGTGCCCGTCCAACCCGAGCTGTCCCCGGACATCGCCAACGAACTGGCGTCCGCCGCCGGGCCCGACTGGAACCACCTCCGGGAGCGGATGACCGAGCGGATGGCCGCCGGCATCGGCGCCTACGAACGGGAGCGGTACCGGGACGCCTCCCGCATCCTGAAGACGGTGGTCGACGCCATCCCGAGCTCCCCCTCCGCCCGGGAACTCCTCGCCCTCAGCCAGTACCACCAGGGGTACTGGAAGGCCGCCCTGCCGAACCTGGAGGCATTCGCATCCCTCACCGGATCGGTGGACCAGCATCCGGTCCGGATGGACTGCCATCGGGCGCTGGGCCGCCCGAAGCGGGTCGAGGCCCTCTTCACCGAGCTCCGTCAGGGTTCTCCGGAGGCCGAGGTCCTGACCGAGGGAAGGCTGGTACTGGCCGGCACCCGGGCGGATGCCGGCGACCTGGCCGGAGCCGTCGCCCTCCTGGTCGAGTCCGGAGCCGGCCGCCTGGTCCGGAACCCGGCCGAGCGGCACCTGCGCCAGTGGTACGTCCTGGGCGACCTCATGGAGCGTTCCGGCGACATTCCGAAGGCCCGCGAGCTCTTCCTCCGGATCTCCACCGTCGACCCCGACGCCTACGACGTCGCCCAGCGGCTCGAGTCGCTGGGACCCCCGGCCCGGGTGCGGCGCACGCCAAACAGGCCAAAAGGTCCGCGCCGCGCCAGTTAGAGTCGAGGACCATGGACCTCGAAAAACTTCTGGGCGACGAAGCCGATTCTCTGCTCAACCACCGTGCCACGGCGTTTCCGTCCGAACACCTGCTCCTGCCCGGGCCCGATCACCTGGACTCGATCTTCATCGATTCGGACCGGTCGTCGACGGTGCTTCGCAACCTGGGCACGCTGTTCAACACCGGGCGGCTGGCCGGTACCGGGTACCTGTCGATCCTTCCGGTCGACCAGGGCATCGAACACTCGGCCGCGGCTAGCTTCTCCAAGTACCCGGCCTACTTCGACCCGGCCAAGCTGTGCGACCTGGCCATCGCCGCCGACTGCAGCGCCATCGCCACCACGTTGGGAGGACTGGGCATCGTGTCGCGGCGCTACGTCCACAAGATCCCGTTCGTGGTCAAGCTCAATCACAATGACTTCCTCAACTACCCCAATACCTACGACCAGGTGATGTTCGGCGGGGTCCAGCAGGCGGCCGATCTCGGCGCCATCGGTGTCGGCGCCACCATCTATTTCGGCTCCGAAGGGGCCGACCGCCAGATCGGGGAAGTGTCGAAGGCGTTCGCCGAAGCCCACCGGCTGGGGTTGATGACCATGTTGTGGTGCTATCTGCGCAATCCAGCCTTCAAACAGGGCGATATCGACTACCACCTGTCCGCCGACCTCACCGGGCAGGCCAACCACCTCGGGGTGACCATCGAGGCCGACATCATCAAGCAGAAGCAACCGGAGAACAACGGCGGGTACAACGCCCTCAAATTCGGTATGACCGATCCGTTGGTCTACAGCGAGCTGACCACCGATAACCCCATCGACCTGACCCGCTGGCAGGTGGTGAACTGCTACGCCGGCCGGATCCCGTTGATCAACTCGGGCGGGGCGTCCAAGGGCGCTGACGACCTGGCCCAGGCGGTCCGGACCGCGGTGATCAACAAGCGGGCCGGGGGGACCGGGCTCATTGTGGGTCGGAAGGCCTTCCAGAGGCCCATGGGCGAGGGGGTGGAGCTCATCCACGCCATTCAGGACGTCTACCTCGATGCCGAGGTGACCGTCGCCTGACCCGCCGTCGGCTGACCCGCCGACCGGGCCCGCCGACCGGGCCCGCGACCCGCACCAGGCTGGCCAGGCGGATCAAGGCCACCGCGGGTGTCAGCCCGCCTACCTCGCGTGGTTTGATCCTGCCGATAGACTGACCTCAACAGCGCCGAATTGGGCGCGTCAGCCCGGTCAACGAGGATCGGCGCATACGAGCATCATGGCGCCGAGTATTCGACCGGCGACCGAGCGCAGAGAAATAGCGCGATAGAGCAGTACGAAGAGGAGCGCGGTGTCCGATACGACGACCAACGACCATCCGTCCGAAGTTCTCGATCGGGTGATCCTCCGATTCGCCGGGGACTCGGGCGACGGCATGCAGCTCGTCGGCGACCAGTTCACCACGGTCTCCGCACTCTTCGGGAACGACCTGGCGACGTTCCCGGACTTCCCGGCGGAGATCCGGGCCCCGGCCGGCACCCTGGCCGGCGTGTCGGCATTCCAGGTGCAGATCTCCGACCACGACATCCTGACCCCCGGCGACGCGCCGAACGTGTTGGTGGCGATGAACCCGGCGGCCCTGAGGGCCAACGTGGAGAATCTGCCTCCCGGCGCCACGGTGATCGTCAACGTCGATGCCTTCGAGGAGCGCAACCTGACCAAGGCCGGCTACGAGAAGAACCCGCTGACCGACGGGAGCCTGGCCGCCTACACCGTCTACGAGATCCCGATGACCTCGATCACCACCGAGGTCTCCAAAGACGCCGGGGTGAAGCCGCGGGACGCCGAGCGCTCCAAGAACTTCTTCGCCCTCGGACTCATCTGCTGGCTCTACACCCGGCCGGTCGACGGCGTGGCCAAGTGGACCGAGGAGAAGTACGCGGGCAAGCCGCTGGTGATGGAGGCCAACCTCCGGGCCCTGAAGGCCGGGTACCACTTCGGGGAGACGGCTGAGCTGTTCGAGTCCTCCTACGAGGTGCGTCCTGCCACCCTCGATCCGGGTGAGTACGTCAACATCACCGGCAACACCGCCACCGCCTGGGGCCTGATCGCCGCCTCCGAGCAGGCCGGGCTGCCGCTGTTCCTCGGGACCTATCCGATCACCCCGGCGTCGGACATCCTCCACGAACTGTCCAAGCACAAGGAGTTCGGGGTGCGGACCTTCCAGGCCGAGGACGAGATCTCCGGGATCGGCGCCGCGCTGGGGGCGGCGTTCGGCGGGGCGCTGGGGGTCACCACCACCTCGGGC
This sequence comes from Acidimicrobiales bacterium, assembly GCA_035948855.1. Classification (GTDB taxonomy): domain Bacteria; phylum Actinomycetota; class Acidimicrobiia; order Acidimicrobiales; family RAAP-2; genus DASZIT01. The sequence goes on from DASZIT010000040.1 coordinate 5,049, forward strand.
CCGGGTGTCGACCTCAAGTCGGAGATGATGGGACTGGGCATCAGCCTCGAGGTTCCGCTCCTGATCATCGACATCCAGCGCGGGGGCCCATCCACCGGGCTACCGACCAAGACCGAACAGGGCGACCTGCTCCATGCCATGTACGGACGTCACGGCGAGTCGCCGCTGCCGATCGTGGCGGCCAAGACGCCCTCCCACTGTTTCGAGGCCACCGTCGAAGCCGTCCGCCTGGCCGTCAAGTACCGCACCCCGGTGATCCTGTTGTCGGACGGGTACCTGGCCAACGGCACCGAGCCGTGGAAGCTCCCCGACGTTTCCGACCTCCCGGTCATCGACCCCGATTTCGCCACCGGTCCCAACCACACCGATGAGGACGGCAACCAGGTGTTCTGGCCGTACGTGCGTGACGAGACGACCCTGGCCCGACCCTGGGCGCCCCCGGGTCTGGCCGGACTCGAACACCGGATCGGTGGACTCGAGAAGGAGGACGGCTCGGGGAACGTCAGCTACGACGGCGAGAACCACGAGAAGATGACCCGCCTCCGGGCGGCGAAGATCGCCGGCATCGCCTATGACATTCCCCCCACCGACCTGGACGACGAGGACGATGACGCCCGCACCCTGGTCGTCGGCTGGGGCTCCACCTACGGCGCGATTGCCGCCGGGGTCCGGCGGGTGAGGGCCCGGGGATTCAAGGTCGCCCACGCCCACCTCGTCCACCTCAACCCGCTGCCGGTGGATCTCGGCGAGGTGCTCCACCGCTACGACAAGGTGCTGGTGCCCGAGGTCAACCTCGGCCAACTCAGCCGGCTCCTCCGGGCCGAGTATCTGGTCGATACCGTGTCGTTCACCCAGCTGAAGGGGATTCCCTTCCGGGCGGCATCGATGGAGGCGGCGATCATGGAGTTGATCAAGGCCGAGGACGGGGATGTCGGCGCCGTCGGCGGAACCCCGGTAGGTGGAAAGGTGTCTGACATATGACCGACCTGGCCCAGGCCAACGGATCCCACACCAACGGCGCGTCGGTGCCGGTGCCCGTCACCACCCGCAAGGACTGGTCTTCCGACCAGGAGGTCAGATGGTGTCCCGGGTGCGGCGACTACTCGATCCTCTCGGCCATGCAGATGCTCATGCCCGACCTCGGGGTCCGGCGGGAGAGCACAGTGTTCCTCTCCGGCATCGGCTGCGCGGCGCGGTTCCCGTATTACATGAACACCTACGGGTTGCATTCGATCCACGGCCGGGCGCCGGCCATCGCCACCGGATTGGCCACCACCCGACCCGATCTCGACGTGTGGGTGATCACCGGCGACGGCGACTCGCTGTCGATCGGAGGCAACCACCTCATCCATGCGCTGCGCCGGAATGTGAACATCACCATCCTGTTGTTCAACAACCAGATCTACGGCCTTACCAAGGGCCAGTACTCGCCGACCTCGGAGATGGCCAAGGTCACCAAGTCGACGCCGTTCGGATCCCTGGAGCAGCCGTTCAACCCGCTGAGCCTGGCCCTGGGAGCGGAGGCGAGTTTCGTCGCCCGCACCCATGACATGGACCGGAAGCACATGATCGAGACCTTCCGCCGGGCCCACGCCCACCAGGGTTCGTCGTTCGTGGAGATCTACCAGAACTGCAACGTCTTCAACGACGGGGCCTTCGAGCAGATCACCGCCAAGGACAACCGCGCCGAGATGCTGATTCCCCTGGTCCACGGTGAGCCGATCCGTTTCGGGGCCGACGGCGCCCACGGCGTGATGATGGGTCCCGACGGGGCGGTCGACGTGGTGTCGGTGGCCGACGTCGGCGAGTCGGCGCTGCTGGTCCACGACGAGCACCGGGAGAACCCGGGACTCGCCTTCCAGCTCAGCCGGCTGTCCCGGGGTCCCTACGAGCCGACGCCCATCGGCATCTTCCGGGACGTCGACCGGCCGGAGTACGGCGCCGAGATGTCCCGCCAGATCGATCAGGTGATGGAGCGGAAGGGCAAGGGCGATGTCGCCGCCCTGTTGCGCTCCGGTTCGTCCTGGACGGTGGAGTAGGTAGACGTCGGCACCCGGCTCGGAACCGATTCTGCGGTGAACCGGGTCAAGCTGGGTTTCTTCTCGCTGTCCCGCCGGTCACCGGATGGCGACGACCGGTCGTACCTGGCCTGGCACCAGCTGGATCACATGCCCGAGCAGTACCAACTGCCGGGGCTGCTCCTCGGCCAACGGTGGGTTTCCACTCCGGAATGCCGAGCCGCCCGGGCGGCGGAGGACGGCGACTGGTCGGAGGTCGAGCACATCGTCTGCTACCTGATGGGGGAGCCGGTCGACCAGACCATCCACGACTTCTACGCATTGGGCAAGAGCCTGGCCGATGCCGGTCGGTTCTCCCACTCGCTGCCGTCGCACTATCGCGGCGGACTGGGCCTGGTCGGGACCCGGGCGGCGTCCCGGGCGCTGATCTCGCCGGAGGTGGTTCCCTTCCGGCCCCACCGTGGCATCTATCTGATCGTCGAGGTGCACCCTGACGGGCCCACGGGGGATGGCCCGACCAGCCCCCCGCCTCCGCCCCGGTACATGCTCGAGGAGCTGGTCGGCGTCCCCGGCGTCGCCGGAGCCTGGAGGTACGCGAGTTCCGCCACCGCCCGCCATCCACGGTTCACCGAGGGTGACGTGGAGATGACCGTCTGCTATCTCGACGACGACCCGGCCGCGGTGGGGAAACGGCTCGAGCCGGTGATGGCTCGGGCCGCGGGGGAGAAGTCGTCACGGCTGGCACTGGCGGCGCCGTTTGTCTCGATGATGGCCTGGGATCTGGACCCCTTCGCCGGTTGGCGTCCCTGACCACCTTCGGTCGGGAACTGCCGGCGACGACGGCGACACGGACGCAGCCGAGCCGACCCACCGCCCCCGGTCAGTTGGCGAGTTGCTTGACCTTCTCGATGAGGTCGACGGCTCGCTGATCACCCACCGGCACCGGGGCCACCTGCAGATGGGTGACGCCGGCTTCGGCGTAGGCGGCGATGCGCTCGGCCACGTGGCCTTCGGATCCACACAGGGAGGTCAGCTCCAAGAGCTCGTCGGGGACCGCCGCCGCAGCCGCGGCCTTGTCTCCGGCCAGGTAGAGATCCTGGATCTTCTCGGCGGCGGCTTCGTACCCGGAGCGCCGGGCGACATCGTTGTAGAAGTTCCTGCCCTTGGCCCCCATGCCGCCGATGTAGAGCGCCAGCATCTGCCGGGAGAACTCCTGGATTCCCTTCACCTCCGGACCGTCGCCGATGGCCAGGAGACCGCCGGCGGTGATCTGCAGTGGCCCGAGCGCCGGGTCCCGAAGCTTGCCTCCGGCGTCGAGCGCCGATCCCCAGACGTCCTTGGCTTTTTCCGGCACGAAGATCATCGGGATCCAGCCGGTGGCCAACTCGGCGGTCAAGGCCACGTTCTTCTCGCCCAGCGACGCCACCCAGATCGGGATGTCGGCCCGGGGCCGGCCGATGATCTTCAGGGCCTTGCCCAACCCGGTTCCCTGATCGGGCGGCAGCGGCAGGGTGAAGATGTCGCCCTCGTAGGTGAGGGGGGCTTCCCGGGCCCATACCTTGCGGCAGATCTCGATGATCTCCCGGGTGCGGCCGAGAGGGGTGGTGTACGGGACTCCATGGAACCCTTCGATGACCTGGGGCCCGGATGCCCCCAGCCCGAGCTCGAAGCGACCGCCGGAGAGCGCGTCGATCCCGGCCGCGGTCATCGCGATCAAGGTCGGCGTCCGGGTGTAGATCGGGAGGATGGCGGAGCCGATGCTCACCTGATCGGTGAGGGCGGCCAGATATCCCATCAGGCTTGGGCTGTCGAAGCCGTACGCCTCCGCCACCCACACCAGATCGAGCCCGGCCTTCTCCATCTCGGCCACCTTGGCCGCCGACTCCCGGAACCCGCCCGAATAGTCGAGCATGGTGGCGATCTTCATTGGTTCTCCCTGAGCGTCTCGTGCATCCGGTCACCGATCCCGGTGAGCCGGTGGCCAGACTAGTGACTGCCCAACCGGGCGCTCCATTTGCCCCGGGGAGAAGACGCCGGGGCTCGGCGCTCAGCCTTTGATGGTGTTGTGCACGTTGGCGACCATCGGGGCACCCAGCTCGAGACCGGCTTTCGCCAGGATCGGCATCAGTGTCTCCCCGAATGCCTCGAAATCCGCCAGCGAGTCCCAGATATCGAACACCTGGATCGCCCCGTCGGTCTCGAGGGCCACGTGGAGGCTGCGCCCCTTGGGCGCGGGGGCGGCGGCCTCAAGTTCTTTGAGGGTACTGTCGTAAATCTCGGTCGTGAATCCCTCTTGGGCGAGGTAGATCCCAACTGCCATGATTCCTCCATTGGTCGTGCGTGGTGAACGCGGATCGGAAGTGATGCGGATGCTGGAGTCGACCCCGGTTGGATTCGACCCTCCCGGACCATATCTCCGGCAGGACGGGGATGCTCGGCCCACCTGAGCCGCGGGTGGGACCGGCCGCCGGCAGGTGGCGGGAACTCCGCCCGTTCAGTCGTAGGTCGGCGGCTCGAATCCGGGAAACAGGTTGGGCAGGCCGGCGCTCACCCGACCGGTGAACGCCGCCGGCCGCTTCTCGAGGAACGACCGCACCCCCTCGTGGGCATCGTCGGACGTTCCCCGAAAGGACATGGCCAGGGAGTCGGCCCGGTGGGCAGCCATCGGGTGGGACTCGCCCAGCATGTGCCACAGCAGCTGGCGGCTCATCGCCACCGACACCGGCGAGGTGTTCTCGGCGATCTCCGCGGCCAGCGCATAGGCCGCATCGAGGAGGGCCTCGGGGGTATGGATGCTCCTGACCAGCCCGCCGCCGAGCGCCTCCTCGGCGTCGAACACCCGACCGGTCGCCACCCACTCCATGGCCTGGCTGATCCCCACCAATCGGGGCAGGAACCAGCTCGAAGCCGCCTCCGGCACCAGGCCGCGCCGGTTGAAGACGAAGCCGATCTTGGCCTCCACCGAGGCCAGCCGGATGTCCATCGGGAGGGTCATGGTGATGCCGACTCCCACCGCCGGACCGTTGATGGCGGCGATGACCGGCTTCAGCGAGTCGAAGATCCGGAGGGCGACCGTGCCCCCTCCGTCGCGGGGTATGGAGCCATCGTCGCCGGGTGCCACGTAGTCGAAGGCACGTTCGCCACCTTGCAGATCGGCACCCGCGCAGAACCCGCGTCCCGACCCGGTGACCACCACCGCCCGCACCGCATCATCGGCATCGGTGCGGTCGAAGGCGTCGATGAGCTCGTGCCGCATGGTGTTGGTGAAGGCATTCAGCCGCTCGGGCCGATCGAGGGTGATGGTGGCGACGGGGCCCTCCACCTCCAGGCGGATGGACGTGTAGTCGATGTCAGAACTCAATGGACCTCCAGGTTCGGATCGTTCAGCCGACGGTTGAGTCGGAAAAGGTGGCGTAGTCGCCGTCGCCGTTGATGACCATGCAGAAGCCGGCGGATGAGCACGATACCGAGGTACCGATCCCGGTGTAGTTGGTGGCCGCCGGGATGACCTTGATGGGGGCCGCCCAGCTGGTGCCGTCCCAGGTGACGACCGACCCGTTGGCATCGGCCGCCATGCAGAACGTCATCTGCGGGCAGGAGATGGAATCGAGGGTCCCACCGGGATCGATGGGTTGGGGCGGAGACCAGGCCGGCGAGCCGTTCCGGTAGGAGACGGCCGACCCGTTGACGATGGCGCACAGGGTGGAGGATGGGCAGGAGATGGCGGCAGGATTGCCGTTGATCGAGGTGGAGGCCGAGGATCCGGGCAGCGTCGGGGACCAGGGCGCGGCTTCCTGCGACCAGGTGTTGCCGTTCCAATCCAGCACCGAGGTACCGACCACTGCTGTGCATGTCGACTTCGTCACGCAGGAGACGCCCACCCGTCCGGTGGCGTACAGGGCCACCGCCCCGCCGGGGCCGGCGCCGAATGCCTCCGGCGCCAGCCACGACCCGTTCTCCCAGGCGTAGGCGTTCCCGGTGTTGTCGACGACGGCGCAGAACTTGTTCGACGTGCAGGACACCGCCGCGTACCGCGAACCCGCGTGGCCGCTTCCGGGATCGGCGGAGTTGGCCGCCAGCGGCGGTGCCGGCTTCAGCGGGACCGGGGTGATCCAGTTGGTTCCGTCCCCGTTGGAGACGAACCCGGACCCATCGACGATGGCGCAGAACGGCCCGCCGATGCAGGTGATGGCCGGCATGATCGGCGACCCGCTCGACCCGCTCGACCCGCTCGACCCGCTCGACCCGCTCGACCCGGCGGCCGGGGGTGGGAAGTAGACGGACGGATTGGACCAGGCCTGACCGTCCCAGGATTGGGTCTGGCCGGCGCCGACGGTCCCCGACGCGTCGCTTTGGTTGGCTCCTCCGCCGACGGCGATGCAGAAGGTGTCGGAGATGCACGATACCGAGGTGAACCCGCCACCCGGCGGGAGGGTGGCCAGGGGAACCGACCAACCGGGAGCCGGGACGATGGCGGTCGGCACCGCGGTGGTGGGTGGCGTCGTCGTGGGAGGAGGCAGGGGGGTCGTGGTGGTGGTGCCGGCCGGGGCCGTGTCCCGGGTGATGGGTAGTTGGAGCCCGATCGATCGGGTCAACGCCGCCGGGGAGCCGGAGGTGCCGCAGGCGGACGCAGCCGCGACCAGGGCCCCCGTCGCTATCAACGCGACAATCCGGCTCTGGCGCACCCCTCCCCCTCACTGACCGGCGACGACGGCCGGCGACGGCACCGGGCGACGGGCGACCGGCGACCGGTCGGCAAGGTTAGCGACCGGCCATCCGGGAACCAAGTCGGCTACGGCCAGGCTCCGGCCGCCCTAGGGCCAGGCACGACCAGCCTTCGGGAGCCTCTCGATCAGGGCGAGAGGGGCCGGAAGACCATGCCGGTGCGAGGCTTGGGATGGAAATAGGTGGTCTTGGGGGGCATCCGCTTGTTGCTGTGCGCCCATTCGGAGATCTGCCCGACGGTGGCCGGCCGGAGGAGGACCACCGCCTGGGCTCGTTCGGAGCTGATGGCCTCGGCGGCGTCTTGCCAGCTGTAGCAGAACTCGAGTTCGTGATCGGGGAGCTCGGCGATGACCAGGGCGACCATCGAGGAGTCGAGCTCGGCCCCGGCGGCTTCGGGGGTGCCGTCCTTCGGGGAAAGGAGCCAGGCCCCGGACGCCATCACCAGGGCCAGGGCCTGGGACTCGCCCAACGCCGTCAACGTCCGCCGGGAGAGATCGCCGACCTTGGTGACGTTGAACCACGACGAGAAGGCGTCGACCAGGTCGATGCCCTCCGGGAGGCCGGACAGCACCCGATGGACGGGCCCGACTTCGAGCTGGTCATCGCTGAGCTCGACCACCAGCGCCATGATCAGGTCGGCCCCCGGAAGCGTCTCGTTCTGCTCGGCCAGCTCTCGGCGGTAGGTGAGGGCGGTCTCGTAGCGGTGGTGCCCGTCGGCGACCACCACCGGCGAGGATCCGACCGCCTTGCCGACGGCGTCGATGGTGGCCTGGTCGTCGATCACCCACAGCTGGTGGACGACCCCGTCGTCATCGGTCGCCGTCATCTGGGCCGGACCCGCCGACATGGTCGAGGCGAAGGCCTCGGTCAGCCCCGAGGTGAGCGACAGCCCCCAGATCGGCGACAGGTTGACCCGGGTGGCCCGCAACAGGTCGAGCCGGTCGCTCTTGGGCTTGGGCAGGGTCTGCTCGTGGGGCAGGATGTCGCCCACACTGTCTTCGTCGATGGCCAGGGCTCCGATGATCCCGTTGGTCGAGCGACCGGAGGGGGAGGTCATCCGGTAGGCGTAAAAGCTCGGTTCCGGGTCGGCCACCAGGGTGCCCGCCTCTTGCCAGAAATCGAGCATGGCCCGGGCGTTGGCATATTGATCGAGTCCGGCCCGGTGATCGGGCTCGGGCAGTTCGACCCGCACCGCATTGGCACTGTGCCGGCCGGCCAGGCGCTTTCGCTCGGGTCGTTCGATGACGTCGTAGGGCGGGGCGATCACCATGTTCATATCGACCCGGGGGGTGTCGTACCGGAGGCCAACGAAGGGTTCGAATCTGGGCATGACCCACTGCGTAGCACAGCCGCCGAGGGCCTCGGTTCCGATCCGGGTCCGGCGGTTCTGACGGCCCGCGACACCTCCCCAAGAAGGGACTTCGAGTCGCGCCCGGGGTCGGCGCCCGGCGGCTGGCGGGTCAGACGTCTTGGGCGATGAGCCCGGCCAGCGCCGCCGCCCCGGCCGGCTGGAGGTGGACCTGATCGGCGGTGAACCATTCCGGATGCGGCGAGGACAGTGAGAACCAGTCGGCCAGTACCGCGACCCCGGGATAGCGGGCCACCCCGGCGGCCAAGGTGGCGTTGTCCGATTGCTCCCACGAGCGGGGAACATCCACGTTCACGAACACCACCCGCTTGACCCCGGCCGCGGCCTGCATCATGGCGTCGATGTCCGCCGACGTCACCGTGCCGTTGGTCCCCAACTCCACCACCAGCACACTGCCGAGGGTGCCGGCGGCCCGGTCGGCCTGCACCACCCCGATCCCGGTTTCGAACTGCCGGCTGACCAGACCGTCGACGGCGATGCCGGGGATGTCGGCCTGGAGGTTCGGCTGCATGTCGATCAGGATCGAGTCGCCGACCGCGGTGACCGGGCCGGCCACCGCGGCCGGGTTGGTGGTCGTCGTCGGGGTGGCCGGTGCCGTGGTGGTTGGCGGAGCGCCGGTGGTGGCCGGAGGATCGGACGGGTCGGAAGGGAGCGAGGGGTCGGGGGTGCCGGCGACGTGGACGGCGTTGCCGGAGGCCGACGGCGACGACGAGGATTTGGCCCCCGACCGGTTGGCGATCGCCAGTCCGGACAGCCCGACGAGCACGGCCAGCAGGACGGCAATCACGACCCGATCAAATCGATTGAACCCGGCCATGGTGCTCATTCTTGCCGCGCCGGGCCGCCGGCACGTGGTCATCCCGCCGCCGCCGCCCCCGCAGCCGGAGCCCCTGGACGACCAACCAGAGGGCCAGGGCGGTGCCGCTGTAGGCCGCGCCCAAGATGACTTCTCCGGTCCATCCACTGCCCGACCAGACGATCCCGGCGGTGGAGGACCCGATGGCGCCTCCGACGAAGTAGCAGACCATGTACCCGGTATTGATCCGGGAGCGGGCGTTCGGGTCGATGGCGAAGATCAATTGTTGATTCTGGATGTGCACCGACTGGATGCCCAGATCGGCCACGATGATCCCGGCGATCAGCGCCCAGAGCTGATGAGCGCCGAGGAAGAGGAGCCCGAACGACCCGGCCGTCAACACCAGGGCCGCCCCGGTGACCAGCCGCTCGTGACCGCGGTCGGCCAGCCGCCCGCTCAATGACGCCATCAGCGCGCCGCTGGCCCCCAACAGGCCGAACAGGCCGATGACGGCTTCGCTGTAGTGGTACGGGGATTTGGAGAGCAGGAAGGCCAAACTCGTCCACAGCACCCCGAAGGCGGCGAAGAGGAGGCCCCCGTACGTCGACCGCAGTTGGAGGGTCGGTTCCGTTCGCATCAGGTGCACCACGGAGCCCAGCAGCTCCCGGTAGTCGAGATGGAGGCGGGCGTCCTCGGCGGGCAGGGTGCGGCCCAGGATGGCGACCAGGGCGAGGACCAGCGCCCCGCCCACCACGTAGACCGCCCGCCATCCCGCCACCTGGGCGATCAGGCCCGAGAAGGTCCGGGCCAGCAGGACGCCGATGAGCAGGCCGCTCATGATGGCCCCCACCACCTGGCCGCGGTGGGTGTCGTCGGCCAGGTGCGCCCCGAACGGCACCAGGATCTGGGCGGCCACCGAGCACACCCCGGCCACCACCGCCGCCGCGATCAGCACGGTGAGCGTCGGGGCGGCGGCCGCCACGAACAGGGCGGCGGCCGAAACCACCAGGATCCCGGGGACCAGCCGTCGGCGGACCAACATGTCCCCCAACGGGACCAGGAGCGCCAGGCCCAGGCCGTAGCCGACCTGGGACCCGGTGACGATCAGGGCGGTGGCTCCCGACGAGGCCTGGAAGCTGCGGGCGATGGTGGGGAGAAGGGGCTGGGCGTAGTACAGGTTGGCCACCGAGATCCCGGTGGCGGCCGCGAACAACAGGACCATCCCCGGGGTCATCACCGTGGGGCGGGGGACGGAATCGGGGCCGGAACCGGTCTCGCTCACGACCCTGAAGTGTAGGGGGACGGCCCGGTGACCTTTCCGGGGAGCCGGCCGGCTCCGAGTCGCCACCTCGAGCCCCGGAGCCCCGACCTCTCCAATCGCGGGGGACGGCAAACGTAGACTGGGCACCGTCGAGGGACGGAGGGTCCAGCAGTGAGTGACGAGGGGGCGAAGGTTGGCGACCCGCCGGTCGAGGGCGGTCTCCCACCCGGAGATGAGGCGGGTCTCGACCGGATTCTCACCGTCCCGAATCTGATCACCCTGGTCCGGCTGGCCTGCATCCCCCTCTTCATCTGGCTGCTCTTCGGCGCCCATCGGCAGACGGCGGCGGCCATCCTCCTGGCCGGCCTGGGCGCCACCGACTGGATCGACGGCTTCGTGGCCCGTCGCTTCCACCAGGTGTCCACCCTGGGCAAGGTGCTCGACCCGGTCGCCGACCGGGTGCTGGTGGCCACCGCGGTGATCACCATCATCATCGACGGGGCGGTGCCGATCTGGTTCGGGGCGGTCACCCTGGCCCGGGAAGCGCTGGTGTCGCTGGCGGTGCTGCTGCTGGCCTCGCTCGGCGCCCGGAGAATTGATGTGTTGTGGGTCGGAAAAGCAGGTACCTTCGCCCTCATGTTCTCCTATCCGGCCTTCCTGCTCGGCCACGGCACTGCCGGATGGCAGGTGCCGATCCGGGACATCGCCTGGGTGACCGGGATCATCGGCCTGGTCCTGGCCTGGATCGCCGCCGGTTCGTATGTGCCGGTGGCCCGGGAGGCGCTGGCCGAAGGGCGTTCGGGCAAAGGGATCGGCACCGGCAAAGCGGACGGGGACGGCGCCGGCGCCCCCGCCGAGGAGGTCGGGCGGTGAAGGCGGTGATCATGGCCGGTGGCGAGGGGACCCGACTGCGGCCGCTGACCTCCAACCAGCCCAAGCCGATGTTGCCGATGGCCAACATCCCGATGATGGAGCACGTGGTCAACCTGCTCCGCCGCCACGGGTTCGAGGACATCGTGGTGACGGTGGCGTTCATGGCCAATGCCATCCGCACCTATTTCGGGGACGGATCCGAGTTCGGGGTCCGGATGGTCTACGCCACCGAAACCACCCCGTTGGGCACCGCCGGCTCGGTGCGGAACGCCCGCGACGAGTTGGATGAGCGGTTTTTGGTCATCTCCGGGGACGTGCTCACCGACATCGACCTGACCGAGGTGGTGGCCTTCCATGAGAAGCGGGGGGCACTGGCCACCCTGGCCCTGAAGGCGGTGGAGAATCCGCTCGAGTTCGGCATCGTGATCACCCGGGAGGACGGCTCGGTGGAGCGGTTCCTCGAGAAGCCGACCTGGGGCCAGGTGTTCAGCGACACCATCAACACCGGGATCTACGTGCTCGAACCGGAGATCTTCGACTTCATCCCCGACGGCCGGCCGGTGGACTTCTCGGGGGAGTCGTTCCCCGCCGTCCTCGGCGCCGGAAGGCCGCTCTACGGCTTCGTGGCCGACGGCTACTGGGAGGACGTGGGCACCCTGGAGGCCTACCTGAAGGCCCACCAGGACATTCTCGATCAACGGGTGCAGGTCGACATCGCCGGGTTCGAGCTCCGGCCCCGGGTCTGGTTGGGCAAAGGCTCCCTCATCGACCCGACCGTCAACATCGTCGGTCCGGCCATCATCGGGGACAACTGTGTGGTGGGGCCCGGGGTCAAGCTCGGGGAGTACTGCAGTCTGGGCCGGAACGTGCGCATCGGCGACAACGCCGCCCTGCAGCGCTCGGTGGTCCACGAGAATTCCTATCTGGGCTCGGCGGTCCGGGTGGACGGGAGCGTGCTCGGGCGGGCCTGCGATCTCCGTTCCGGCGCCCGCTGCGAGGAGGGGGTCGTCCTCGGCGAGCACTGCTTCGTGGGCGCCCAGGCCGAGCTCAAGGCCGGCGTCATGGTCTACCCGTTCAAGACGGTCGAAGCCGGGGCCATCGTCAACTCGTCCATCGTCTGGGAGTCGCGGGGGGCCCGGTCGCTGTTCGGCCGGGACGGTGTCCAGGGTCTGGCCAATGTGGACATCAGCGCCGAGCTGGCGGTGCGGCTGTCGATGGCCTGGGCGTCGACACTGGAGAAGGGGGCCACCGTCACCACCTCCCGGGACACCAGCCGGGCCGCCCGGGTGCTGAAGCGGGCCATCATGGTCGGTTGCAATTCCGCCGGGGTGAACGTCGATGACCTGGAGGCGGCCACCGTCCCCGTCACCCGGTTCCAGGTCGCCTCCTCGTCCAGCCTGGCCGGGATCACCGTCCGGCTGACCCCCGACGATCCCGAGTCGGTGGTGATCCGGTTCTTCGACGAGCGGGGCATCGACATCGACGAGTCGGCCCAACGGAAGATCGAACGTCTCTACTACCGGGAGGATTTCCGCCGGGCGCTGGCCCGGGAGATCGGGGACATCGGCTTTCCGACCCGGGCCGTCGAGTACTACACCGCCGCCCTCATCGACTCCGTCGACCTGGCTCCCTCCCGGGACGCCAACCTCAAGCTGGTCCTCGACTACTCGTTCGGGACCGCCAGCTTCGTCATGCCCAACCTGCTGTCCAAGCTGGAAGCCGACGTGTTGGTGGTGAACCCGTATGCCAATACGGCCGGCGCCACCACCTTCGACCGGCGGGCCAGCGCCGCCCGGGTGGCCGATCTGGTGAAGGCGTCCGGGGCCCATCT
>DASZIT010000041.1:0-17037 GCA_035948855.1 Acidimicrobiales bacterium
GACGCAGCCAGCGGTGTTGGAGCTGCTCCCCTCGGTGTCACTGTTGGCCGGCCCGACTGCCACCCTGAGTTCCGGGAATGTCCCGCTTGCGGGCCAGACGATCACCTTCACCACCCCGTCGGGCTCGCCGCTGTGCACGGCCACCACCAATGCCGTCGGAACTGCGACCTGCGGGGCGGGGTCGGCCCTCGCCGCCTTGCTCGCATTTGGATATCAAGCGAACTTCGCCGGAGGTGGCAGCTATTCGCCGACGTCGGCCAAGGGCTCGCTGGTCGTCCTCCTCGGATCGATCATCTTGTAGGAAGGCCGAACGTGAGAGGTGTGGCTGGGCGTCCGTGAACGCTCGGCCACACCTCGGCTCGGGGAAATCGTTTTCCCCGGCGTGGTTTACCGACGTACTCACCACCTCTAGATGTCAGACCAATCTGCTTCCAGTCACTATCCCGGCCGGCATAGAAGCCATTCTGTAACATCAGAGTCCTCGGCCTCTTCAAAGGGCCCACAGGGAGGTGGCCATGTCTTTCCCCAATACAGGCGCTTTGGCTCGGTCGGGTAAGCGGTTCACTTGGCTCACCGCGGCCGCCATCATCGGGGCGAGCATCGGCCTCGCAGCCTGCTCAGTCCATGTGACGGCCTCTACATCCACCACCAAGGCCCCATCCACGACGACGACACCCCCAAATCTGCTCACGCAAATGCCAAAAGCCTTCGCGGCGCAATGCACCAATGAGGCTTCGTCGGACTTTCTCGATACAAATCAGACCGCCCAGGTCGTATGCAGCGGCAGCAACGTGCCTGATGCCGACGTCCTCATCTATGAGCAGTTCGACAATTCCGCCGACGCCGACAACTACTACAGCAGCGCTCTGCTCTCCGGCAACGCAATGCAGAGCGGACAAGGCGACTGCACCTCGGCGACCCTGTCGGGTACCAGCACCAACGGCACTTATTGCGAGACCAATGTGACGCTGAACGGCAAGGCGGTCGGCAACGTCTTCCTGTTCAATGGAACGGAATTTCAAGTCGGATCTGGGGTCAGTTTGGCGACCGTTCTATCTTCGCCCCCGCCGATCTGCTCAAACACGAGTAACGGATTCGGAGTGGTCGGGTGGAGTGTCGACAGCAAGAACCTCGCCGCGCTTGCCATCACCTGCAGTAGCGACGTCGGCACCCTTCAGAGCATCAACAAGGACTATTTGAACAACGACTACGACCTGGGCACGTAGCCGGTGCTGCCCTGCACGGACTGGATCGTCGACGGCGTGTGAGGTGAGCGAGACCTAAATCGCCGGCGCCGCACCTCCGGCACGCCGGGGGCAGGCCCCCCGGGTTCGTTGGACCTCGGTTCTCCCTGGCCGTGAGGTACCACCCGGTGGCTCTGAAGGCACCCCCGGTCACGATGGCGGGTGGATGACGGTGATCCGGCCTGCAAGGTTGTGCCTTCGGGCGGCTATTTTGCGTTTACGGAACGAGTGGATTCGATTCCTCAACCATCCTCAGGAGTCTTCGAACGAACAGCCTTCGATCGGCTGCTGTCCTTTTTGCCCGTAAGTTGGCCCACCCGTTGATGCGATATGCCGAGCAGGAAGCCGGCGTCCCGGACCGTCAGCTTTTGGGAGATCACCACCGCCGCCGCTTCCCGCTTGGCTGACAGTGCGACCTGAGCCTTGGCAGCGTCGCTTTGCGCCTTCTCGAAATCCTTCATGGCCATCCGCATCGGCGGTTCGATCTCGGGGTCGATTATCACGTCGAACGAATCGATCGGAACGTCCAGAATCAAGCCGACGAGATCCCGAACTGCATCCTCTACCTGATCGAGGCGCTTCGCCTGGGTGTGCGCTCCCTTCATCCCGTCCACGCTGATTGCCCACCAGCCGTCGGACCGTTGTGCTCGCGCTATATAGGTCTTCCTCTTCATCTCCACCACCCCTTTCCGAGTGTGTCTTCCAAGTCCTTCATGATCGACTGAGCCGTCATTTCGTTTATCTCGCTATGGCGGGGAACCGACACCTTCGTGCTACCGAGCTGGTAGAGAGTGTGCTGGCCACCCTGGCGAACCAAGCTCCACACGAGGCCCTTTGCCTTGCCCGCTTTGCTGATCTTCTTGATGAGGTCCCTTTGTTTCACAAATAGTCTAATACGACTAGACAAGCTAAGGCAAGGAGAACTAGACAAGAATATGCCAGTTGGATCCACGCAACCCCTGGTTGACGGTGAGCCGGCCGATAGGCGGGATTCTGTGCCCCCTCTTGCGAGGGATGGGTGGCCATCCATCTGAGCGGTCTACCTGGAGGCGGTGTTCCCGAAGGAACCCCGGGCGGGCAGCCCAAACCCCCTGTTTGACCTTGCTCCGGGTGGGGTTTACCGAGCCGTCCGAGTCACCCCGGACGCTGGTGCGCTCTTACCGCACCGTTTCACCCTTACCTGTGCGACGCCCGAGGGTGTCGCCATCGGCGGTCTGTTCTCTGTGGCACTTTCCTGCAGGTCACCCTGACTGGCCGTTAGCCAGCACCCTGCCCTTTGGAGTCCCGACCTTCCTCGACCCGACCCCGGTTGAAGGGGTGACCTCCTCCCAGGAACGAGCCGCGGCCACCTGGCCGACTCACCGTCGGCTTCATGATCCCACAGACTGGCAGGGATTTCTCGGCCTTGAGGCAGCCTCGCCCTAGTCTGGCGCCGTGGAAGTTACTCCGAGCGCGGCGGCTGGCTCCCTCCGGGGACGGCCCGGATCAGTGGAATCAGAGGGACCCGAGCGCCCCGCGCTCTCCATCGGAGAGCTCTACGGTCGCATCGATCGCACCCTCCGGAAGGCGTTTCCCGACGATCTGTGGGTCTCGGGCGAGGTCAGGTCCTTCAACGTCAGCCCCCGCGGCCACTGTTTCATGGATCTGGTCGATCCCAGACATGCTCAGGATGCTGCATCCCCGGTTCTGAAGGTCAAATGTTGGTCGACCACCTGGCGTCGGGTCCGAACCACCCTCGACCAACTCGGGATTTCCCTCGACGCCGGATTGGTGGTGAGGGTCCGGGGCAAGGTCGAGTTCTACAAACCCCGGGGCGATGTCAGCTTCATCATGTCGGAGTTGGACACCGATGCCCTTCTGGGCAAGGTGGCGGCCGAGCGCGCTCGGCTGGTGAAGGCCCTGGTCGACGAGGGCTTGTTCGACCGCAACCGGCGGCTCGAGTTGCCCCGACTTCCGTTGCGCATCGGGCTGGTGACCAGCCCCGGGACCGAGGGATATCGGGACTTCATCGGGCAGCTCGAAGCTTCGGGCATGGCGTTCGACGTCCGCGTGTTCGCCACCCAGGTGCAGGGTCGAGCTGCCGGAAAGTCGGTGGCGTTGGCCATTGCCGGCCTCCAGTCCGAGGGGTGTGACGTTCTGGTGGTGGTTCGGGGCGGCGGGTCCAAATCGGACCTGTCGACCTTCGACAGTGAGTTGGTGGCCCGGTCCATTGCCGCTTCGAAGATCCCGGTCTGGACGGGGATCGGCCACACCGGAGATCAGTCGGTGGCCGATGAGATCGCCAACCGCGCCTTCATCACCCCGACTGACTGTGGTGGCGAGCTGGCCCGGTTGGCCGTCGACTATTGGGAGTCGGTCATCGAACGGGGGATGGCCACCGCTCGGCTGGCGGCGCTGGTGGTCGGCGATGCCACCCTCCACCTTGACCGGTGCCGGAACCGGGTGTCGATGGGCGCCCGGATGCACCTGGGCCGGCATGCCGACGGGTTGCACGGCAAGGCCCAGACGTTGGGTGGAACCGCCCAACGTCACCTCGACGACGCCGACCGTTTGATGGTGCGGCGGCTCACGCTGCTGGCCGCACTCCCCAAGCGGATGCTGGAGACCGAGGATCGCCAGATCCGCCAGTGGACCCAGCTGCTCGGCGCCTATGACTACCAGCGGCAGCTGGAGCGCGGCTATTCGGTGACCCGGACCGACGACGGAGCTGTCCTGCGGTCGACCGCCGGGTTGTCGGCCGGGGTCGGGCTGGTCACCCGGTTGGCAGATGGCGAGGTGCACTCCGTAATGGACGTGGCCCGCGACGATACAGACGAAGATGATCGAACCAAGGAGACACACTGAAATGGCCACCAACGAGAAGGTCACAGATGACAGTGGCGGCCCGAACCCGGCAGGGGCGGTGACGGAGTTGAGCTATTCCGATGCCGGTAAGGAGTTGGACACCATCATCGGAGAGTTCGAAGCCGGTGTCATCGATGTCGACCGCCTGGTCGAACGGCTCCAGCGGGCCACCTCGATTGTCGACGAGCTCGATCGCCGGCTACGGCGGACCCGGATGCAGGTGGAAGAGTTGGTCCCCCGGCTCGAGGCCATCGGTCGAGGTGAGCCGACGGCCCCCGAGGCTGGCGCAGACGATGACGACGAGATATACGACGAGGACGACCTCATTGCCGAGATGACGATGGACGACAGGTCCGACGCCGAAGGCCCGGCCGGGTTGTTCTGACCCTTCGGGCCAGGCAAGCGCCACCAGGTCGCTCCGACTACTGGATATTGCGCTCGCGACCCGCCCAGAACGGCTTGCGCAGCTCGCGCTTCAACACCTTGCCCGACGGGTTGCGAGGCAGGATGTCGATGAAATCGACCGACGACGGGCACTTGTAGTGGGCCAGCCGTTCCCGGGAGAAAGCGAGGATTTCCTCCGCTAGGCGTTCGTCGTCGGTGCCCGCCTCCGGTGACTTCACCACGATGGCCTTGACGGTTTCTCCCCATTTGTCGTCGGGAACACCGATGACCGCGGCATCGGCGATGGCGGCGTGGGAGAGCAGCGCGTTCTCCACTTCCGCCGGATAGATGTTCTCGCCGCCGGACACGATCATGTCCTTCAAGCGGTCATGGAGGAAGAGGTAGCCGTCGGCATCGAGCCAACCGGCATCCCCGGTCCGGAACCAGTCGTCCTCGGACAGCACCGCGGCGGTGGCCTCCGGTTGGTTCCAATAACCGAGCATGTTCTGGGCCGATCGGGTCACCACCTCGCCCACTTTGCCGACCGGGAGCGCCTCGCCGGAATCGGGGTCGATGATCCGCAACTCGACATGGTCGAAGGGGCGGCCGGCAGACTGCAACAGCCGGGACCGAGGGCCGTCCGGGTCATGGTCGCCCGGAAGGAGCGAGGTGATCGCCCCGGTGGTCTCGGTGAGCCCGTAGACCTGGGCGAAATCGCAGCCGAGGGCTTTCATCGACCGGACCAACACGTCCTCGCTGATCGGCGAGGCCCCGTAGAAGACGGTGCGCAACGACGAGACATCGGTGGTTGCCAGTTCCGGGGTGGCCAGCATGAACATCAGCACCGCGGGGACCACGAAGGTCTCGGTGATGTGGTGGCGGGCGATGAGGCCGAGCACCGCGGCGGGATCGATGTCCCGGACAATGACCGAGTGCCCGCCGCGGGACATGCCGGCCAGGGCCCAACCACTCCCACCGATATGGAACAACGGCATGGCCACCATCGACACGGTGTCGGCACCGATCTGGAAGATTTGGTCCGCCTCGTTGAGCAGGCAGGAGAGATTGCGCCCGGTGATCATCACGCCCTTGGGGAGGCCGGTGGTGCCCGAGGTGTAGAGCTGGGTGATCACGTCGTCGGGGGCGGGCTCGAAGCCGGGGTCGTCGGGGTCGCCGTCAGCGTTGGCATCGAGCCAGGCGCCGAGCTTGTCCAACGACACCCACTCCCGCACCGAGGTCGCCACCGCGGCGATCTCCTTGGCGGCGTCGGCATAGTCGGCGTCCACGAACATGGCGACCGCGCCGGAGTCCATGACGATGCCGGCCATTTCGGCCGGCGCCAGCCGCCAGTTCACCGTCACGTTCACCGCGCCGATCAGCGCGCAGCCGAAGAAGACCTCGAAGAACTCGATGCTGTTGCGATCGAGGAACGCCACCCGGTCTCCCCGGCCCACGCCCGCGGCCGAGAGGGCTTGGCCCACCCGCCGGGCATTCCGGTAGAGCTCGCCCCAGGTGAGGGTCCGATCACCGGCGGTCAGCATGGGTGCGTCGGGCTGGGATGCGGCCAGGTCGCGCAGCATCCCCGAGACCGTCCGGTACTCCGTTGGGGCGTGATGATCGGCGGTTTCTACGGTCATGACCGGAAACTGTAGGCCCAAACCCGAGCCGTCTGGCTGGCGATCGAACCGCGCAGTGCTACAACGGGGGCACGACGAGCGGGACGGAAGGGGCGCAGGCGTGGAACATGTGGCATTGACGGCTGTCGGAGCCGACCAACCGGGGATCGTGGCGGCGCTGACCGGCGTCCTGGTGGACCTCGGCTGCAACCTGGAGGACTCCACCATGAGCATCCTCCGTGGCCAGTTCGCGGTGCTCTTGGTGATCGCGGTGCCCGACGAAAGCGGAGCCCAAGCCATCGAGGCGGCCTTGGCCCCGGTAGCCGACCGGCTGGGTCTGACGATCGTGGTGCGTCCGTTGGCGGCCACCCCCGGAGCTACCCGGGGGGAGGCTGAAGTTGGAGCCAACGCGGAGAGCGAGGTGTACGCCTTCTCGGTGCACGGAGCCGATCGACCCGGCATCGTCCACCGGGCGGCGGAGGCGCTGGCTCAGGTCGGCGGCAACATCATCGATCTGTCGACCCGGCTGGTCGGATCGGACGACCAACCGGTGTACGTGTTGACACTGACGGTGGGATTCGCTCCCGGGACCGACGCCGAGGTCGCGGCGGCCACCGTCCGTGAGTCGGTGGAGGCGTTCGGTGTGCAGTGTCAGGCCCACCGGGTCGAGATCGACGTTCTCTGACCGGTAGGACTGCACCCTTCGATGACCGCCCGCCCGGTACTCACACTGCCCCACGACGTCCTGGTCACCCCGGCCTACCCGGTGGGAGGCATCGGCGCCGAGGCCCGGGCGCTGGCGGTAGATCTGATCGACACCATGCATGCGTCTCCGGGATGTGTCGGGCTGGCGGCGCCCCAGATCGGGGTGGATCTCCGTGCCTTCGTGGTCGATGTCACCGGCCACCGGTTGGCGCGCTCCCGTCACGGGATGTTCGTGCTGTTCGACCCGGTGATCGAAGCGGCCTCCGGCCCGGAGACGGCCCGGGAGGGTTGCATGAGCGTTCCCGACCTCACCGGCAACGTGGCCCGGGCCACCCGGGTGACGGTCTCGGGCACCACTCCCGGCGGCGACCGTCGCCGGCTGGAGGTGGACGCCTTCGAAGCCCGTGCCGTCCTGCACGAGATGGACCACCTCGCCGGCCTGGTCTTCCTCGATCGGGTAGCGGGCCCCCACGATGTCTTCCCCCGTAGGGTGTACCAGTGACCGAATCGACGTCTCCGGACCCCACCCCCGGCCGATCGCCCGACGACCGGCTTTACTTCCGTCAGCTGTTGGCCGGGAGGGACTTCGCCGCCGGCGATACCGTGGCCCAGCAGATGGTGAACTTCGTGTACCTGATCGGAGACCGGTCGACCGGCGAGGCCCTCATCGTCGACCCGGCCTACGGGGTTGACGACCTTCTGGCCATGCTGGCGGCCGACGGGATGGAGTGCCGCGGGGCATTGGCCACCCACTACCACCCCGATCATGTCGGCGGGGACATGATGGGTTGGGGGATCGAGGGCATTTCCCGCCTGTTGGAGTTGGCCCCGGTGCCGATCCACGTCCAGGCCGACGAGGCGCCGTGGGTGGAGCGGTCGACCGGCGTCAGTGCCGGCGACCTGGTCACCCACGATGGCGGTGACGTGGTGACCATCGGCGGGGTGCCGATCACCCTGATCCACACTCCGGGCCACACCCCGGGGAGCCAGTGCTTCCTGGTGGACGGCCGGCTGGTCGCGGGCGACACCCTGTTCCTCGACGGCTGCGGTCGGACCGACCTTCCCGGTGGGGACCCGGAGGAGATGTACGAGTCGCTGACGACCCGCCTGGCCCGGATCCCGGACGAGACGATCCTGTACCCCGGCCATCTCTATTCTCCCGAACCGTCAGCTTCCATGGGCGCCACCCGCGAGCACAACTACGTGTACCGGCTGTCCACGCCCGAGCAGTGGATGACGATGTTCGGCCGTTGAGCCGACCACGGCTATGAGTGAACCTCTCTCATCCGACGCCACCATCCTGGTGGTGGGAGCCTCCCTGGCCGGCATGCGCGCCGCCGAGGAGCTCCGCCACCTGGGTCATACCGGCAACGTCGTAATCATCGGCGAAGAGACCCACCCTCCCTACGACCGGCCGCCATTGTCGAAGCAATTCCTGGCCGGGAAGTGGGACGTGGAACGCATCCATCACCACACGCCGGAGAAGCTCGACGCCTTCGGACTCGAGTTCCGGCTCGGCTCGCGGGCCACCGGGCTCGACACCGAGGATCGCACCGTGCGCTGCGACGATGGCAGCCAGGTCCACTACGACGGACTGATCATCGCCACCGGGGCCAAACCCCGCTGGCTGCCCGGCACCGAGGGCATCACCGGCGTCCGCACCCTGCGCACCCTGGACGACAGCGCCGGATTGCGCGACGACCTCAGCCGACTCGGCGACGGGGCGCGGCTGGTGGTCATCGGCGCCGGCTTCATCGGCGCGGAAGTTGCCGCCACCTGTCACGGCCTCGGGGCGGATGTCACCGTGGTCGAGGCCCTGACCACCCCGTTAGCCGGCGTGATCGGCCAGCAGATGGGGGAGGTGTGCGCCGGATTGCACCGGGATGCCGGGGTGGCCCTTCGGTTGGGGGTCGGAGTGGACAAGGTGGTCCCCGGTGGAGACGGAACCGCTCCCATCCAGGTACAACTCACCGACGGCACCGTGCTCGACGCCGACCTGGTGGTGGTGGGGATCGGGGTGAAGCCGGCGGTCGACTGGCTTGAGGATTCCGGCCTGACCCTCGGCAACGGGGTGATGTGCTCTGATGGTCTGTTTGCCGCCGACCGGGTGGTGGCGGCCGGGGACGTGGCCCGGTGGACCCACATCCAGATGGACGAGGACATCCGGATCGAGCACTGGACCAACGCCGCGGAGGGCGGGGCGCTGGCGGCCCACAACCTGATCGCCGGCTCGGCGGCGGCCGAGTCGTACACGCCGGTCCCGTTCTTCTGGTCGGACCAGTACCAGGCCAAGATCCAGGTGCTCGGCCGCCCGGATCCCGAGGACGAGGTCGTGGTGGTGGACGGGAGCGCCGAGGACCGCAAGCTGGTGGCTCTCTACCGCCGGGGTGACCGGCTGTCGGCGGCGCTGGGCATCAGCCGGGCGCGCCAGCTGATGGCCTACCGGCCTCTGCTCGCCGCGGCCGCCTCGTTCGACGAGGCCATCGAGGTATCGCGAAGCTGACCCTGGCCTTGGCGGCCACTGGGCGCCCGGCGCCCGACCCGGAACCGGCGGGCGAAGGAGGCAACCGTCTCGATCTGTTCCGCGGACGGCTCGATGCCACCGTAGACAAACCCTTCGATGACCGACGCGGTCAGCAACAGCTGGTCACGGCAGCCGGGAACCGAATCGGCCAGCCGTTCGCAGTAGGCGGCCAGGGTCTCGTCGGCTCTCCGGGTGATGCCCGAGCGGGCGCCGGCCCGCTCCAGGTCGAGGGCGGCGCGGTGGGCCCAGGTTGGCGGCCGGCGGAGCTGCCGTCGTCGGATCTCGACGACGGTGACGAGAACGGCGAGGACCGTGCCGATGGGGATCCACGGGAGGTGGCCGAGG
The DNA here is from genome assembly GCA_035948855.1 of Acidimicrobiales bacterium. Lineage (GTDB taxonomy): Bacteria > Actinomycetota > Acidimicrobiia > Acidimicrobiales > RAAP-2 > DASZIT01. The sequence goes on from DASZIT010000041.1 coordinate 9,663, forward strand.
AGGTGGGCGGTGCCGGCGGCGATGACCGAGCCCGGGGAGGGGTTGGCCAACGGCACGTCGGCGGTCGGATCGAAATTCTGCCACCCGTAACCGGGGAACCAGACCTGGACCCAGGCATGGGCATCATTGGCCTGCACCTGGTAGAGGTCGGTGATCGGATTGTAGGAACCCGGGACGTACCCGACCGCCTCGCGGGCCGGGATGCCGAGGGAGCGGAGCATGACCACGGTGGCGGTGGAGATCTGCTCGCAGAAGCCGACCCGGGAGCCGAAGAGGAACGTATCGACGGCATTCTGGTTGGCCTGAAGAGGAGGGATGTCGGTCGAGTAGTGGATGTGGGAGGACATCCAAGCCTCGATGGCGCTGACTTTGGCCTCGGTGTGTGGGTCGCTCCCGCCGGGAGTGTCGATACCGGCGGTGATCTGTTGGGCGAGGGCGGCGACCCGGGCATCGGGATGGGGGAGTTGGAGGTACCGGTGCTGCTGGTCGGGGGTGAGGGTGAGGGGAGGGGCGCCACCCGAGCCGCCGGCGGTGGCGGTGGCGTCAACCAGTTGGGAGGCGGTGGCGGTGCTGTCGGCGGACACCACCGTGTACACGGTGCCACTGCCCATCGACGTGCCCGACACGATGGTCCCGTCGTTGGTGACCAGGAGATGTTGGGCTTGGACATAGACCCGCTGGGCGTTGTCGGCGTGGAAGACCAGATTGGGACCGGACTGGGCCAGATAGAAGGTCTGGATGTTGGTGGTGGCCGCAGACATCCCGGCCTGCTGGTCAACGGTCAGCGGAATATCGAACGGGGATCCCGATGTCAGCTTCTGCACCGTCGGGCCATCGGTGGGATTGGTCGACTGGACCCAGCTCTGGCCGTCCCAGGTGTCATAGGTCTGACCGACCCAGAAGGCCGGCCGGGTGGCCCGGACCCGCATAACGACCTGGTCGCCGAGATTGGCCCGCACCCCGGTGTTGAGGGACTTGGCGAACCCCAGAAAACCGCCGACGCCGGTCTTGCCGGTGGGACTGGCGGCGTGAGCGGGCAGCCCGGCGGCCCCCCCGTCAGTGAGATTGCTGGGGCTGTCCACCGGCGGGGCCCCACCCGATGACGACGGGAAGATGAGCGAGGTCGAGACATGGGGGGCGGGAAGGAGGGCGACCAGGATCACCGTGAGCACCGCGACCACCAGGCCGGCCGCCCCCAACGTGATCCAGGGGACTCCGTCGGCCCCGCTCATCGACTGCCACATCGACACCAGGCCCCAGAGACCGCAGACTACCCAGGCCACCACGTAGATCCCCAGCGACAGGTCGACCGTCTGGGCGGCGGCGACCGCCATCAGGGCGGCGGAACCGGCCAAGGAGTAGGCAACATCGCGGCGGGCGGGTACGTCGAAGGAGTGGGTGGACAGGACCCAGGCGAAGAGGGCGGCCAGCGGCGCTTCGACGGTGGAGATGTCTCCGGGGGTGGCGCTCCGGCTCACGGTCAGGATGAACCAGACGAATCCTCCCACCACGCAGGCGGCCAGGATGGGTTTGACCGCGGTCCATGGACGTTCACGGCGCCAATAGGAGAGGGCGTTGCCGACGATGGTGGCGACGATGGCGAAGACGGCCAACTGGGGACTGAGTTCGCCCTGGCTCCAGCAGGCGGCGATGGCGATGACCACGACCAGCGCCGAGGCGAGCCGAAACTGGACGGAGGGCTCGGCCGGTCCCGGTCGATTGGCCTCGACGACCCGGCTCCACAGGGTCACGGGGGTGACACCGCCCGGGCCAGCCGTCGTCCCAGCTCGATCCGGTCGAGCACCAGACCGACGGTGGGTCCACCGGCCTCGAGGCTGGAGACCATCACCGGGACCCCCCGGGACAGGTACCCGGAGACCAGGGCCATGACCCGCTCGGCTTCCCGCTCCGCCGCCGGTGGGTCGGCCGGCAGCGAGACATCGACCATCACCTGGCTCTCGGTGGCCCGGTCGGTCTCGCTCACCATCAGGGTGCCGGTGTGGGAGGTGGCGGGCCAGTGGACCGTCCGCTTCAAGTCGCCCGGTTGGTACTGGCGGATGCCCCGGGCGTCGCCGGTGAGCGATGAAGCCCGGCGAACGGAACTCCCAGAGCGGTCCTCACTGGTTTCGTCGGTGGTGGCGGGAGCTCCTGTCCGGGGGGCCACGTGCAGCGGCCGGGGCAGGGGGACGACGACGTCGGTGGCCCACCACAGCAGGCCGAACGGCGACGACGAGGCCACTTCGACGATCACCGACGTGATCACCCCGCGCCGGTCGGGTACCACTTCGACCGTCACCTGGCGGGGGCCGCGCACCCGGCCTCCGGCCCGGACCTCCGGGCCCGGCGGAAGCAGCGGTTGCATCCGGTGGGGTCCGTTGGCAGTCATGGTCAGTGGGGTGACCAGACCCGCCACCGTGTCCGACGGGCAGAAGGTGCAGGTGACCTTCATCCGGCGGGCGGAGAACATCGGCGCGACCAGTCCGGTGGCGAGGATGGCCGCGACGAGCGCCCCTACCGACTGGACCCAACCGGAGCCACTGGAATGGGCGACGCTGGACAGGGCGACCACGGTGACGAAACTGCCGATCACCGGTCCGTACCAGGAGAGCGGGTGGACTCGTTTGCGGAGTCGGTGTCCGGTGGCCAGCCGCCGCCGGGTTGGTCCCCGGCGTTGGACGGCGGTCGCGGTTGCGCTCAAGGCTGGGGGACGGCGACGGCAGCCATGACACCGCGCACCAGATCGCGCCCGTCTCCTGCCGACCCATCGATGATCAACCGGTGAGACAGACACGCCATTGCCATCGCCTGGACGTCTTCGGGGGTGACGTAGGACCGGTTGGAGAGGATGGCATAGGCCTGCGCGCTCCGGATCAGCGAGATCGCCGCCCGGGGGCTGGCCCCCAGCCGGACGGTACCCGCGGATCGGGTGGCCCGCACCAGGGCGACGGCATACTCGGCGACCGGCGCCACCACGTCGACCGAGGCGGTGGTCTCGATGATCTGTTCCCACTCTCGCGGCTGGCACACCGGCTCGAGGGCATCGAGGGCGTAGCGACCTCCGTTGTGCAGTACCAACCGGGTCTCGGTAGCGGCGTCGGGATAGCCGATGGAGGTGGAGAGGCCGAAACGGTCGAGCTGGCTCTCCACCAAGGGATGGGTTCCCAGCTGACCGACCGGGTTCTGGGTGGCAATGACCAGATGGGGACGGGGGAGGGGCCACGACTCGCCGTCCACCGACACCTGCTGTTCCTCCATGGATTCGAGCAGCGCCGACTGGGTACGGGGCGGAGTCCGGTTCAGCTCGTCGAGCAACACCACATGAGCGAAGACCGGCCCGGGGCGGAAATCCCAGGTTCCGGTGTTCTGCGCGTAGACGGTGATCCCGGTGACATCGGACGGCAATAGGTCGGGATGTCCCTGGATCCGCGACAGCTTGGCTCCCAGGGTGGTGGCCAGGGCGCGGGCCAGCACCGTCTTGCCGACGCCGGGGACGTCTTCGATCAGCAGGTGACTGCCGGACAGGGCGGCGACCACCGCCACGGTCACCGCGTCCGGGGTGCCGAGCAGGACTCCGGACAGGGAGGCATGGAGTGCCTGGGCCACCGCGGCGGCGTCGCCGAAGGCAGCCCGGGGCTCGATGGGGAGCTCGGTGGCCGGCGCGGGGGTGGGTACCGGCCCGGCGTTGGTCATGCCGATCCCGACGCTGGTACCTGTCTCCGTCGTCATAAGGCCCCTCGCTCCGGTCTGCACCGGCCTGTTCCTGCCCCTGCCCGGTTCCCCTGCAGGTCCGGGCCAGCTCGCGGCCCACTCACGTTACCGGTCCACTTCTTCATTCATCGGTCGGTTCCCGCCCCGGGGTGAGCCCGAGCCTGATCCGGCCCTCCAGCCACCTGTTTCCGGCAACGCAGAGCGCTTTCCATGGCGCCAGTCGACAGGCGACAAACGGGGGTCCATACTTCGGATATGAGCGCGGACCCGGCGCACCTGCAGATCGACGATCGGCGCAACGGCGATCGTCACCTCCGGGTGTCGTGGCACGCCTCCGGGCAAGTGGTTGTCTTCAGCCAGTGGCGACAGGGCGTGTGCGTCGCCACCACCCCAGTCGAGCTGGCCGACATTCCGTCGGTGATCGGGGTCCTTGTTCAGGCGCTCGAGGATGCCACCAAGGGACCGCCCTCCAAAACGGCGACGCCCACCGCTCAAACGGTACGCGAGGACATTCAGGAACTTCTCCGGGATTGGCTTCGTCCCCGCCTGGCTTCAATCACCGCGTTGACGCCGAAGTCGAGACCGCTCACCGAGGAGATCGAGCGGCTCCCGCCGCCCGGACCGAGATCGTTACCGGCACCCGGCTCTGAGTAGCTCGGCCAGGATCGTGGGCCGCCAATTCATAGGCCCTTTCTGACCGTTCGCTCCAAGATTCCAAGCGTAGAGCGCAGGGCCAACTCGGGCACGATCGGAAAGCGTTCCTTTAGGTCGCCGCTCACCTTCGACCAGTCGTAGTAGGACGTCACATTGGTGACCCCGTCCTCACCGGCATCCAGGCGATACCCATAGAAGTGCGGAACCGGAATATCCGGCCCGAGATCCCACGCGATCTCCTTGTCGCGGTCAAAGAGGGTGATGTGCACGGTCACGTCGTACTTGCCAAGGGGGACGTCATTGAGCGACTCGCGGTCCATATGGATGACAAACGTATCGCCCACCTTTTCCGCCGGCTCGCCGGTGAAGTCCTGCAACATTCCTGAGGCGTCGATGGCCACATGACCGGCCGGGCTGCGCAAGATGTCGAAGATCGCGGCTGGCGGCGCCGGGATTGGCCGGGTCACCTCGATCCGGTCGGACAGGAAGACGGTATCGGGCATGTGAGCTCCTCGTGGACGTGAGCGGTCTCGTCGGCCGCCCTCGATCGGTTCGGTCCGACCAGCATCGCGCACCAACGCCGCGACCCGCGGCCGTAGCCCGGGAGGAACCGTTACGTCATTGATAAGCGGGCATCACCCGGTCGGAAGGGAGATGCTCAGGTTTGCCGGCAACGCGCTGCATGGGGGCAAAGGACCGGCGCCCCATAGCGCCGGGAGCGAGGCGCCCGCCCGCCTCGACAGCATGTGCTGACGTGTAGTGAACTCCGGACCATGAGCAAAAGACTGGAAATTTCCAGAGACATCGCCGCTTCGCCCGAACTGGCATATAGCGCTATCTCCGACGTGACCCGCATGGGCGAGTGGTCGGAGGAGTGCCACGCCTGTGAGTGGCACCAAGGGTTCGACGGTCCGGTCGTCGGTGCCACATTCGACGGCCACAACCGAAATGGTGAGCATGAATGGACCACGCAGGGCAAGGTCATTGAGGCCAACCCGGGGCGGGCGTTCGCTTTCGAGTGCTCCATGATGGAGTTCCACTTCTCCACCTGGGGGTACCGGATCGAGCCGACCGAATCGGGGTGCCGGATTACGGAGTGGAGCGATGACCTCCGGCCCGAGTCCGCCTTGGAATTCAGCCAGAAGATCTCCGGCATCGATGACCGCACGGAGCGAAACCGTAGGACGATGAGTGTCACCCTGGAGCGCCTCGCCTCGTCCCTTGAGGATTGATTGTTCTACCTGAGGATCTGACCGTCGACCTTGGAGGCCCGGTCCGACCGTGCCTGCCCCACAACGCCAGTTCGTTGAGACACGCTGACCGCCAGATGGCAGGGGTAGAGCACCTTGGCCATGAGCGGGTTCGTCGGTGTCGCCCGAGACCGTTCAGATAGGGGGACCACAGAGCAGGCCCGTGGATCACCTGTGTAGCAACACCATGGGGATCGTCCGGGGAGTCAAGGAAGGCCCGAGCGCCTCGAACAACAAGCGCGGAATCACCCAGCTGCCACGTGGGCGGGCGGATGGTTTGGTCAGGCGTCCTCAGCCGTAACCGAGCGTCCGCACAGCTTGGCTAGTTCCGTGAAGAATGACCGGAATTCCGGCTCCTCATCAGCCCTGATGGGCACGATGTAACTTTTGCCGGGAATCGTGGGCTTCTTGACGAAGGAATAGAGAGGTTGCTCGGCACTGCTGGATCCGATCTGAATCTGGAAGCCTTTCTTACGCATTGGGTGCACCTGAACGACGAGCCAAGCCAACGGAATTCGTTTTGCGTCGGAGAGGCCAGCGAACATGATTTCGAGGGTGTCTCCATCGACGACCCGCATAATGGCGTCGTCCCGATTCAGCTCTGGTGGCATCGGCAACAGTGTACGAGGGCCCGTCCCAGTACGCCGGGTCAGTGTCACGCTTCGGCATGCCGGGGGCGGCGCACGTACCCGATCGCCAACGGTAGACGGCAAAGCCCGTTGGTAGGGCACCGACGTTTATGACAGGATCATCAACCAGGGTTCCCCCTCGAACGGAGCGAGTCTTGGCTGAGGCGGCACCGCAAACCGGGGTAGCGGTTCGGGCCTACCATCGACCATTGGGTTACTGGCTTGGACTGTTTTCGGTGACGATTGAGATCGACGGAGTCCCTCACAAAAGCAGATGGGGCGATTCGTTCTTCGCATTGCCACCGGGGCGCTATGAGGTCCAGGTCTCTTGTCGCTGGATGTTCACTCCGCACATGGGGCGCAACGCCGTCACGGTTGAGGTGGAACCAGGTGATGTGCCTCTGATCCAATGGACCGCACCACTTACTGTCTTTCAAAAGGGACGCATCGCACGTTTGTCGTAAATCAAAGTGACCGTGCCGATACAGGCCGGATTCAGGGTGCCCCGTACGACGGGGCGGCAGCGGTTATTGACTGTGGCTGAACGGCACTTCTGGGCTGGGCGGGGAAGGGGCGTCCCCGCTCGGTAACCGGCAGTTGCGGACGGTCGGCTACGTCGAGAGTTCGTACAGACTCGCAGCCCGACCGACCTGGGTCAGATGTCGAGGTCGAGCCGCATGGCCACCTGCCCCTTAGGCGATAGTCCTCCGGCCACGTCGTGCTCCCCTCTGGCCAGCATCTCGGGTCCCAGTTCCGACTCATCCAGCACTCGGAAGCCGAGGTGCTCGTAGAGCGGACCGTTCCATGGCACTTCATAGAAAGTCGCCAGGGTTATTGCCGGTCGTCCCGATGAACGCGCCCAGCTCTTGACCTGCTCGATAAGTGCTTTCCCGACCCCGTGTCCCTGGTGGCCGGGATGGACGCAGACGTGGAAGATGTGGGCGGCGTTGTCAAGGACACCTACGAGTATGTAGCCCAATACCTCGTCGTCAACCACAGCTACCCAGGAGCGTTCTGACCGCGCATACTCGACCAACAACTCGATGGAGTCCGGGGGGTTGGCAGCAACCTGGTCATAACCGATGGCGGCGAACTGGCCTTGGGTGGCCAACTCGATGTGTTGGAGACGTGGGG
>DASZIT010000042.1:0-6437 GCA_035948855.1 Acidimicrobiales bacterium
CACCATGGGGGTATGGAGTAGCGGCGACTTCGCCTTGACCGAGGGACAGATGACCCGTTCGGCCGAGCACGTCGCCGGTCCCTGGCGCTACGAGCGCCTGGACGGCCCCGGTCACTGGATGCAGCTGGAGGCTCCCGACGAAGTCAACCGCCTGCTGGGCGACTTCCTACCCTCCTAGATCTCCTAGACCTCCTATGAAGAGTTTCAGCGCGACCCGGCGCACGGGAGGCCATCAGATCAGGTGGCGATGACGCCGCCGGGCGAAGAGGTCGGCTGAGCTGGCCAGATCGACCTGCACCTGGCTCTGGGTCTCGAGCAGCTCGTCGGCCCAGAGCATCTGCAGCGTCGTGCGCAGGCGGTCCCCGCGGCGCCGGGAGCGGGCGTCGTCGAATGCCTCGAGCAACACCTGGTGGAGGATCTCGTCGTGAGCCGGCGGCGGGTCGAGCGAGTCCCGGCGATCGGCCAGCACCTCCGCGAATTCCTCGTACCAGCGGTGGCTGGACGCATAGGAGTCGCGCAGCACGGCCCCGGCGACCGCTACCGACTCGAGCTCGGCCTGTCCGGTGTCGGCCCCCAGCGCCGGTAATACCGACAGCGTGTACGCCGCCATCCGGATCCGGTTCGACCCGGTGAACAGGTCGGTGATGGCGTCGACCGGAACGGTCTTCGCCCCCCGTTCGGCCAGGAATTCCCGGAAGGCGTCGTCGAGCCGGAGGTAGGCATTGTGGGACGCCCGCTGGCCGGGCCGGGTGTCGACCGGGCGGTCCGGTGAGGTCAAGCGGTCCACCGCGTCGGCCAGATAACTGGAGCTGGCTACGAATGCATCGGAAAGGGCGCGGCCGAGCGCGGCCGTGGCGCCCCGGGGCCAGAAGAGGAACCCCACCCCGATGCTCACCGCGCAGCCGATGGCCACATCCTCGATTCGGGTCAGGCCGACCGTCCAGCCGGTGGGGGCGATGATGTTGAACAGGATGACCACCACCACGGTGAAACCGGCCTGCCCGGCTGCGAACGAGATCATCGACGGGGCCACGCCCGACACCAGCACCGAAAGAGGGAGGAGGACCCACAGCAACACCGGGTCACCGGCCACCCCGACCATGATGGCTGAGCCCACCACGAAGCCCACCGCCGTCCCCCCCACCGCCCGGAGCGCGGTGGCGCCGGTGCCAAGCGCGTTGGAGCGCAGCACCGACAGCGTGCCCAGGACCACCCAGAAGCCGTGTTCGACATCGGTGAATTCCACCACGGCAACCGCCCCGGCCAGGCCGGCCCCGCCTCGCACCGCGTTGCGGAACCACACCGAGCGGAACGAGAGGTGGGAGATGAGCCGGCGCCAGAACGAGGATCCCGGCCGCTGGCCGGGTGGGCCCAACCTCCGATCGCCGACGGCCTGGGCTCCGGCCGACTCGAGGGCGGCGTCGGCCATCATCTCGGTGGCGATGCCCATGGCCCGGGCCCGGAAGCTCGGATCCAGCGAGGACGCGATCCCATGGCGCTCGAGAGTCTCCGCTCCGGGGCGGCTACGGGTTGCCGCGTCGGTGCCATCCAATTCGGGATCGATCAACGTCGTGACGTCGACGTCGAGCTCGTGCTCGATCAGCTGGTCCAGCCGCCGGATCGATTCCTGGAGCGATTGCACCAGGGTGGCGTCGTCCACCGGGTGGGCATCCATGTCACAGATGAGCGAGGAGGTCAGCTGCAAGGTCTCGGCCACCGCCTCCACCACCTTCCGGACGGGAGACAGATCCAACGACGCGGTGCCGTCATTGACCAGGAGCGCGTTGTTGGCGACCCATTCGACCCGGCCCACCAATTTGGCCAAGGCGACGGCCGCGCCCGCGGATCCGGTGGGCGGGTAGGGGGTCCCGGCATACTGGTCTCGAAGCCGCGCCAACTGTCTCTTCACCGCCCCGTGGGTGATCGGGTCGAGTCGGCCTTCGGCGACCGTCACCGTCAACCGGCCGACCGCCGACACCGTCGCCGACAGCCGGCGACGGAGGTCGTCATGCCACGGGGTGGGCCACACCAACAAGCAGGCAGGAACGCAGGTGGCGGCGGCCAGGGCCCAGCCGATCAGTCGAGGGCCGACGGCGGAGGCCGGCTGGACCACCGCTACCGGTAGCACGAAGGTGAGGAGGGCGGCGGTCGATGCGGTGGCGGCCTGGGGCGAGACGATGCCGGCAAACAACACCCCGAACCCCACCACCGCCATCACCACGATGGCGGCCACCCTGTGGGTCGAGACCACCGTGCCGAGGGCGATGAATCCGGTACCGGCTAGCACCAGACCGCCATAGGAGACGAACCGGGTACGGGGTCGACCCGGGAATTCGACCAGAAGCAACAGGGCGAAGGAACCGAACGCCCCAAACAGGCTCACCTGGGGATTGGAGAAGACCACATGGGTGAAGGCGAAGACCGCCGATACGACGACCGCCGCCCGAATTGACCGTTTGATGGCCAGCAACCCGGGGTCCTTGTCCCGGATCCAGCCGGCGATACCCGACCAAGCTGACGACGGTGACCCGGCCGCGGTCAGTGCCATGGCTCCTGGCCGAAGTCGATGAAGAGGGGGAGATTGGCCGGTTGGTCGCACTTGCCGCAGTCATCCCGGTTCTGGGCCACCCGCAGGGTGTGCTCGACGTCGGTCCCGTCGAGGTGGTAGCGGCGACCGTGTCGGTGATTGTCTCGGGCTTGCAGTCCTAATCGGTGGCCTTCGTTCCACAACTTCTCGGAGACAACGTGGCCAGGCAGTACCTCCAATTTGGACTTTGTCAGCTTGGCGCCCCAGCCCATGACTTCCATTTCGGTCACGGGAAGTTCCAGCCATCCGGCGACGACCCCGAAGAGGAGGTTGTCGGGCACGTAGCAGTCCACACACCGGCCGAAGACGGTCACCGTGTCGGCGCACGGTTGGCTTGACGGGCATCCTCCGGAGGTGAAGGTGCCGGGTGCCAACGGGCGGCAGATCATCCGGAAACCGTTGGCGACCATGAAGACGGTCGCGGAGAACGGAGGATCGGTGGCCAAACGATCGAGTGTCGTATTCAAGGTGGTGAGAAATACCCCCGTGATATCCGGCCCACAGCAGGGGTGGGACACGAGATTGATGACTAGTTGACCGGTGCAGCGGGTCTCAGCTGTTTCCTCTCCGGGGCAGCGAACAATGACGCGGGCTTCGGCGGTGACGGCCAGGTGACTGGCGTCAGTCTGATGGACGCTCCAGGCAACGCTGGCAATTTCGGCGGTCCCGCCCCCGGTGCACTCGGCGTTCAGGACAGCCGACACATGTCGCCCCTCGATGCCGTCCCCCTCAAGGACTTCGGACGCCAGGTGTCCAGGGATGGTCCAGTGCGCCGGGCGGGCACAGTCGCGGATCCCGATCTGGCTCGGTCCGGAGACCAAGATGGTCGCCGAACATTGGCACGGTGGTCGCCGACGCTGTCGCCGGCGGGATCGGTAGACGAGGCCCAGGAGTGCGAGGACGGCGAGGAGGAGGACCGCGGAGGCAATGACCACCGCCACGCTCACCTTCGAGGGGCTGCCCGGTGGTGGGGGTCCAGGTTGCGGAGCGGTGGTCGGGGTGGTGCCCAGACCAACCCCCAAGGGGGTTGCCCGATCATTGCACTGCCACACCATCCGGAGTTTGATCTGGGCCCGTTGGCCGGGCTGGAGTCCCGGCCTCGCACCAATAGGAGGCGGCCCCTGGGCCGGACCGGCATAGGTGAGGGTGCCCGAGCCGTCTGCCTCGATGGTGATGGACCAGGCCGTGTCCGGCTCTTCGACCGGGGCGGTCTCATATTGCGAGCCCGCCGGATAGACGTAGGTCTGATGGGCGAATGCCGCGTTGGTGTAGGTGCCCGGCCCGTGGTAGATGCCAATTTCGATGAAGGCCGTCAGTGGCTTTCCCGGGCCCGGCTTGGTAAACGGTTCGGGCACGATCAGCCCGGGATGAGGCGCTCGATTCCCGGTGGCCGGTCCATTTCCGCTGTCGAGTCCGGCGGTGGTGGCACAGGCCGACTGGACCACGGTCGGGCGGAAGGCCACCATGCTGCCGGTGAACTGGCCGGACACGCTGGTGGCGCTGTCCTGCCACGAGAACGAGCCCCCGATATTCAGCGGGCAGGGCCCGGTGGCGCATCGGCCGGTCGGGGTCGGGGTGGGAGTAGGAGTCTGGGCATCGGCTCCGGGTGGGCCGGGGATCCACAGGGAGGCGGCAATTAGGAATACGACGACCAGGCAGACGGCGTAGGTCGTTGTCCCACTCCGTCTGACCCGGCCGGGGAACCTCTCCCGATAGCCCACTGTGCCATCATGCCGCGATCGACGCGCCTCGACCCTGATTTGAAAATAACCGGACCGGTGACCCCGACCCATCTTCTGCTAGACACCTCAGGATGTCCGCCGACCGCATCCAGAGACGGGCGATGGTGACCGGAGCCACCCGCGGAATCGGAAAGGCAACCGCGCTGGCCCTGGCCGCCGCCGGATGGGACGTCGCCGTCACCGGGCGCACTCAGCGGGCCGGCGAGGGCCGGGATGATTCCGACACCGGGGGTGGACGGGCACTGCCCGGCAGCCTCGAGGAAACCGCGGCGTCGATCCGGGAGTCGGGGCGTCCCTGCTTGGAGTTGGTTGCCGACCTCCATGACCACGGAGCCCTTCGTGCCGCCGCCAACCGGGTCATCGCCGAGTGGGGAGGGGTCGATCTCCTGGTGAACAACGCCGTCGACACCAGTCCGGGAAGCATGGTCGGGATCCAGGAATTGAGCGTGGGCCAGATGGAATCGAAGCTGGCGGCCAACGTGGTCGCCCAGTTGGTGCTGGTCCAGGCGGTCCTTCCCGGCATGTTGGCGCGGGGCGGCGGCCTGGTGGTGGACGTCACCTCTCACGTGGCCACCGCCGACCCGCCGGGTCCGGTCGGTCAAGGGGGCTGGGGCCTGGCCTATGCCTCTTCCAAGGCCGCCTTTCACCGATTTGCCCCGTTGCTGGCGGTCGAATTTGGTGAGCGGGGGATCTGGGCCTACAACCTGGATCCCGGCTATGTCGAAACCGAGCGCCAGACCGTCAATGCCGCGGCCTTGGGACTTGCCGGCCGCTACACCGGGGCGCCACCGTCGGTCCCGGCCGCCGCCATCGTCTGGCTGGCCGACCACCCCGGCGAGGTGGAGAACGGCCAGACGGTCCGGGCCCAGAAGCTGGCCCTGACCCACCATCTCCACCCGGATTGGCGCCCGGACGCGCAGTAGCCGCCTTGGGTTATTTTGCAGGCATGGAGCACGTCCGACTGGGTGCCACCGGCCTGCTGGTCTCGAAACTGTGTCTGGGAACCATGACCTTCGGGCTCCAGTCCGACGAGCCCACTTCCGGCTCGATTCTGAACCGGGCGGACGAGGGGGGCATCACCTTCATCGACACCGCCGACGTCTACCCGCTCGGCGGGGATCTGTCGACGGTGGGACGAACCGAAGAGATCATCGGGACCTGGTTGCAGGGCAAGCGGGACCGGTTCGTGGTCGCCACCAAATGCTCGGGCCGCACCGGCCCGGCCGCCTGGGAGAAGGGCAACTCGAGAAAGCACATCCTGGATGCCGTCGAATCCTCGCTGCGGCGCCTACGGACCGACTACATCGACCTCTACCAACTCCACGGCCCCGATCCCGGCACCCCGATCGACGAGACGCTCGGCGCCCTCGACGATCTGGTCCGTTCGGGCAAGGTCCGCTACGTCGGCTGCTCCAACTTCCTCGCCTACCAGGTGGCCCGGGCCGTAGGCCGGAGCGAGGCGCTCTCCCGGGTCCGGTTCTCCTCGGTCCAGCCCCGGTACAACCTCCTGTTCCGCCAGATAGAGCGAGAGCTGCTGCCCCTTTGCCGGGAAGAGGGCCTGGGGGTCATTCCCTACAACCCGATCGCCGGCGGGCTGCTCTCCGGAAAGCACAACGGTTCGGCCCCGCCCCTCGAGGGCACCCGATTCACCATCGGCAACGCCGGCGACATGTACCAGCAACGGTATTGGCACGACCGCGAGTTCGGGACGGTGGCAGAACTCCGCAAGGTCGCCGAGCGAGAGGGGATACCTCTGGTGACCCTCTCGGTGGCGTGGGTCCTGGCCAACCCGGCGGTCACGGCGCCGATCATCGGGGCCAGCCGGCCTGAGCAATTGGACGCCAGCCTGGCCGCCGCCGAGCTGGCCATCTCTGCGGAGCTGAAGGACGAGCTCGATGAGATCACCCGCCAATACCGGTTGGGAGATGCCGCCCGGTAGCGGGGGCCCCGTCCCGGGTCCGTCAGTAGCCGGGAAACACCCGCCGGAGTTCGTCGAGGTTGGAAGCCGAGTCACGGACGGCCGGGGTGTGACCGGGATCGAGGCGACCGGCGACCAATCGGATCAATGCCTCGGCGGGCAACTCGAGGTCGGCAGTCCCCGCCCGGCT
>DASZIT010000043.1:0-51091 GCA_035948855.1 Acidimicrobiales bacterium
CGTCGATCCGGTGACCTCACGCTTTTCAGGCGCGCGCTCTACCAACTGAGCTACCCGACCTCGCCTCGGCGAACCGAGGTGGCGGACCTGACGGGATTTGAACCCGCGACCTCCGGCTTGACAGGCCGGCGTGCACTCCAAGCTGCACCACAGGTCCCCAACCAGCAAAAGAAGCTGGGGCACCACGCACCCCCAACGGGATTCGAACCCGTGTTACCGCCTTGAAAGGGCGGCGTCCTAGGCCGCTAGACGATGGGGGCTCAAACCCGATCTGGGCTATTGGAGAGTAGCAGAGGCTTCAAAGGGCTCTGGCCGGCTCACCCTCGTCGGGAAGATCCGTGGCCAGGACATCCACGATGGTCGCCTGGAGCATTCCCAGCAGGTCGAAGACCGCATGTTCGGACTCCGACGGGTCCCCGGCAGCCGGCTTCTCCATGTCCTCGCTCACGTCGAGGCGGGTCCCGATCACCAGCCGCATCGAGCCGATTGCCGATAGCCAGGCCGACAGCTCGTCGGCGGTGAGCGTATCCGCGTTCAGGGTCTCGGAGAGGGTGCGGACGGCTTGGTGGTGATGGGTGTGGAGGGCCCCGTCGACCAGGCTTCGGTACTGCTTTTCGGCGTCGGCGGTGTCATCCCCGATGTAGGCCGGAGGGAACAGCCGGGTGACCGCCGGATCATCCGAGTCGATCATCGGGATCATCTGCCCGGCCAGGGACCCGAGCATGGTGCGCACCTGGGCCGGCAGTCGCACCGTGTACCGGCCGTCCCGCCGCCGGCGGATGGGTGAGGCAAAGGCCATCAGCCGACCGGTGCCGGAGGTGATCCCACCCTCATCCGGACTGCTCCATGGTCGCCCACAGCCCGTGCTCGTGGAGGCGGTAGACATCGAGCTCGGCCCGGTCCCGGGTGCCCGACGACACCACCGCCCGACCTTTCACGTGCACATCCATCATCAGCTTGGTGGCCTTCTCCTTCGAGTAGCCGAACAGCTGCTGGAAGACGAAGGTCACGAACGACATCAGGTTGATCGGATCGTTCCAGACGATCACCAGCCACGGCCGGTCGGGCGCCACCGACTCGTCGAGGTCGGTACGCACCTCCTCCAGCGGGGCGGTCTGCACGTCGCTCACCCGACGCCGACCTCGGCGGCGGCCGGCGCAACCTGTCCGTCACCCGGCAACGGCCGGTCGGTGTTGCCGGGGGTCATCTCCGGAGCATGGACCGACATCTGATGATGGAACCAGAGCACCGCGGCCCACACTACCGACGCGCCGAGGACATGGACCCCGACCAGTACCGCGGGGAGGTGGGTGAAGAACTGGGTGTACCCGATCAACCCCTGGGCGAACATCACCACCAACACCACCCGTCCGGCGTTCTGCACCGAAGCCGGGGCATCGCTTCGCCAGAGCACCCAGAGCAGCGCCAGCACCGCTAGCACCGCGACGATCACGACCTCGGCATGGATCCGGGTCATGTCCTCCAGACCCAGCGGAATCCGTTTTGCCCCCACGCCGCCGGCATGAGGACCGGTACCGGTGGTGGCCGCCCCCGCCGCCAGCACCAGCACCACCAGCCCGATCACCAGCCGGCTGAGCCGCAACGAGGCGGTCGACACCACCACCACGCCCCTTCCGGCTCCGTGGGAAGCCCGGAGGGTGAGCACCACCGCCACCGCCAGCAGCGCCATCCCCACCATGAAATGGGTGGCGACCACGTAAGGGTTCAGCTTGGAGTAGACGACCTCCGCGCCGAGCACGGCCTCGCCGATGACCCCGAGGATGAGACCGCCGGACAGCCAGCGGAGATCACGGCGGGTCGGCCGCCGGAGGAAGGCGGCGATCACCGTCGCCCCGCACGCCACCACCAGCAGTACCACCACCGCCCGGTTGGCGAACTCGATCACCGGGTGGAGGGAGAGGACGGGGGTCAGATGGTGTTGCGAGCAGTTGGGCCAGTCCGGGCAGCCGAGACCCGAGTCGGAGAGCCGCACCGCGGCTCCGGTGACGACATTGAGGACGACCACCGCCAAGGTCAGCTGGCAGAGTCGGAGGAAGGGGCGGGGGCCGATACGCAGGGAGGACACCGTCTGTCAATGGTACCGGCCCGTTTGGGCCGGCCGCCTCTCGGGGGAGGGTCGTGCCGCTTTGTGGGATTTCGTGCCCAGGTCGTAGGGTGTAGGCAATGTCCACGCCGGCCGTCGCCCTTGCGGGCCCACTGACTGGTCGATCCCGGGTCGCGGCCTATGTGGCGCTGACCAAACCGCGGATCATCGAGTTACTCCTGGTCACCACCCTCCCGACCATGGTGGTGGCCAAGCGCGGCCTGCCCTCGATCTGGTTGATGGTGGCCACGCTGGTGGGTGGGTCACTGGCCGCCGGCGGCGCCAACGCCATCAACATGGTGGTGGACCGGGACATCGACAAGGTGATGCACCGGACCCGGAACCGGCCGCTGGTGACCGGGGCCATGACCCCCGCCCACGCCCTGGTCTTCGCCATCACCCTCGAGGTGGTGGCCTTCGTGGAGCTGTGGCTGGCCGTCAACCTGCTCTCCGCGGTCCTGGCCGTCTCCGCCACCCTCTTCTACGTCTTCGTCTACACCCTGTGGCTGAAGCGGACCTCCAGTCAGAACATCGTCATCGGCGGGGCCGCGGGGGCGGTGCCGGTGCTGGTGGGATGGTCGGCGGTGACCAACGGCCTCTCCTGGACACCGGTGGTGATGTTCGCCATCATCTTCGCCTGGACGCCTCCCCACTTTTGGGCGCTGGCCGTCAAGTACAAGGACGACTACGCCGCCGCCAGCGTGCCGATGCTGCCGGTGGTGGCCACCTTCCGGCGGACGGCGTCGGAGATCCTCGCCTATACCGTGCTGCTGGTCGGGGTCTCGTTGCTGCTGGCGGTGGTCGGCCACCTCGGGGTGATCTACGTGGTCTCCGCCTCGGTGCTCGGCCTGGTGTTCATCGCCATGTCGATCCGGCTCTGGATCCGGGCCACCCCCAAGGCGGCGATGCGGCTGTTCAGCTACTCGATCACCTATTTGACCCTCCTGTTCGTCCTCATGGCGGTCGACATCTTCGCCAAGCATTGAACCCGACGCGCCGGCGCCGACTCCGGGCGCTGATGCTGGGATCGGCCATCGCCGCCTTGCTGGCGGTCTTCCTGTTCCTGGGGCTCAGGCCGGCCGCCACCACCAGTGCCGGGCTGCCGGCGGTGGTGGGAGTGGGCAGCGCCGCCCCCGACTTCTCGCTGCCCAACCTGCTGAGCACCTCCGCCGAGCCGCTGGCCGCGGTCCACCTCGACGGGTTGGGCAAGAGCCGGCACCATCCGGTGGTGTTGAACTTCTTCGCCTCCTGGTGCATCCCGTGCCAGACCGAGACCCCGCTGCTGGCCCAGACGGCCAAGGCGGAGATGGCCAACGGGTCGCCGGTCCAGTTCATCGGGGTGGACGTGAACGATGTCCCCTCGTCGGCGGTGGCGTTCGTGCAACAGGCGGGCATCCCCTATCCGGTGGGGGCCGACCGGACCCTCAGGGTCACCTCGGCCCTCTACGGGATGAACGCCCAGCCGAATACCTACTTCATCGACGAGTCGGGCAAGATCATCGGCCACCACCTGGGTGCCCTCACCGCCAGCGAGCTGACCGGCTGGCTGCACCGCCTGGCCGGATCCGGCGGCTAGCGGCAACCGCCCCGCCCCTTGGTTGCTATTCCCAGCGGAAGGTGAGCCCGGCCACCATCGGCGCGGCGATGGCCCAGACCGCCAGCACCAACCAGTCCCGGCCGGTGACCGCGGTGCCGTGACCGAGGGCGGCATGGAGCCCGTCGGCCAGCGCCGAGGCCGGCAGGACCTTGGACACCCCGGCCAGCCAGCCGGGCAGCTTGGCCAACGGGATGAGCATCCCGCCGAGCAGCAACAGCACCACGAACAAGGTGTTGACCACGGCCAGGTTGACCAGGGGTTTGAGGGTCCCGGCCAGGAGCAGGCCGATGCCTCCGAAGGCGACGGTGGCGAGCACCATGACCCCGGCCGCCACCCCGAACAGCACCCCGCCGGACGCCGATCGCCCCGGGCTCCAGCCGAGGGCCAGGCCGACCCCCACCAGGACCGCGGCCTGGACCAGCTCCACCCCGATGACGGTGATGATCTTCGCGGCCAGCAACCGCGGCCGGCCCAGCGGGGTGGTGCCCAGCCGTTTGAGCACCCCGTAGCCGCGTTCGAATCCGGTGCCGATCCCGAGGGCGGTCATGGCTGTCGACATCACCGCCAGGGCCAGGATGCCCGGCACCAGGAAATCGACCGGGTGGGGGCTCCCGGTGGGGAGCACGTGCACTCCGGAGAAGAACAGGAGGAACAACACCGGTATCCCGAGGGTGAGGAACAGGGTTTCCCCGTTGGTGAAGAGCATGGTGAGCTCGACCCGGATCTGGGCCAGGAGCGGGCGCATCAGCGGGAGCCCCCCCGACCCGATCGCCGGGCCCGGCTTCCGCCGGGAACCGCCTCGGCTACCGGCGCCGAGGTGCCACCGGAGCCGGTGATGGTCAGGTAGGCCTCCTCCAGGGAATGACCGGTGCGGAGATCGCCCAGGGCCAGCCCGCGCTCGGCCAACCAGGCGGCCAGGGCGGCCACCACCGCCGGGTTGTCGGTCCCGGTCGGCGGGCGCAACCGGTAGGCGCCGGGGCTCTCCTCGTCGACCGCGGCGCGACTCCCGATGGCCAGGGCGAGGGAGGCGGTGTCGATACCCGGATCGGTGGTGAAACGGATGGAGCCGTCGGCGGTGCCGGCTGCCAGCCCGGCCGGGGTGTCCTCGGCCAGCTTCCGGCCGTGGTCGATGATCAGCACCCGGTCGGCCAGCCGCTCGGCCTCGGCCAGTTCGTGGGTGGTGAGGATGACGCAGATCCCGCGCCGACGGAGGCCGGCGATGATCTCCCGCACCACCACCCGGCCTTCGGGGTCGACCCCGGCGGTGGGCTCGTCGAGGAAGACCACCTCGGGTCTGCCGACCAGGGCGAGGGCCAGGGACAACCGCTGTTGCTCACCCCCGGACAGCCGGCGCCACGGGGTGCGTTGCACCTCTCCCAACCCAACCAGGTCGACCAGTTCGTCGGGATCCTCGGCGTCGTCGTAGTACTGGGCGAACAGACGGAGCACCTGGGCCGGGCCGAGCATCGGGTAGACACCACCCCGCTGCAGCATCACCCCGATCCGGGGGACGAGGGCGGCGTGGTCGCGCCCGGGGTCGAGCCCGAGGACGCTCACCGAGCCGGCGGAAGGCGGGCGGTAGCCCTCCAGGCATTCGACGGTACTGGTCTTGCCGGCCCCGTTGGGACCGAGTAACGCCACCACTTCGCCGGGGTTCGCCCGGAAGGAGAGTCCGTCGACGGCCACCAGATCCCCGTAGCGAATCACCAACTGGTCACAGACGACCACCGGTGCCGGGCCGTCTGGGACATTCTCCACGGGCCGTCACGCTACCGTGATGTCGGTCATGATCGATATCCGGCTGGTCAGGGAAGACGTCGACGCGGTGAAGACGGCGCTCGGGAGACGGGGCGTGGATCCGGCGGAGATCGACCGGCTGCTGGAGCTCGACGCCGCGGCCAGGGCCGCCATCGGGCAGCGGGACGATCTCCGGGCTCAGGTCAAGTCGCTGTCCAAACAGGTGGGCGAGGCCCGCCGCTCGGGTGACGCCGGCGCCGCCGACGAGCTCACCGCGACCAGCCGCGCCCTCGGGGAGCAGGAGACCCAACTCGACCTCGATGCCACCCGGGTCCAGGACGCGGTCCGGGAGGCGCTGCTCTACCTTCCCAACCTCCCGGCCGATGACGCCCCGGACGGCACCGGCCCGGAGGACAACGTGACCGTTCGCAGCTGGCCCGAGGTCCCACCCACCTACGGCGACGCGCAACGGGTGCCGCACTGGGAGATCGGCGCCACCCTGGGCCTGCTGGACATGGAGCGGGGGGCCAAGCTGTCCGGCTCCATGTTCCCGCTCTACCGCGGGTTCGGCGCCCGGCTGGTCCGGGCCCTGACCGCCTTCGCCCTCGACCGCCACGCCGACGCCTTCGAGGAGATCCGCCCCCCGACCCTGGTCCGGACCGAGACCATGGTGGCGACCGGACAACTCCCGAAATTCGCCGACGACGCCTACCACCTCGAGCGGGACGACCTCTGGGCCATCCCCACCGCCGAGGCCCCGCTGACCTCGATGGCCCGGGGCGACATCTTGGATGCGGACGAGCTGCCGGTACGGCTGACCGCCGCCACCCCGTGCTTCCGCCGGGAGTCGGGGGCGGCCGGGCGGGACACCCGGGGGCTGCTCCGGGTCCACGAGTTCGAGAAGGTGGAGCTGTTCGCCTACGCCACCCCCGACCAGGCGGCCGCGGTCCACGCCGACTTCGTGGCCCGGGCCGAGGGGCTGCTGGTGGAGCTCGGGCTCCAGTACCGGGTGCTCGACCTCTGCGCCGGTGACCTGGGGATCTCGTCGGCCCGCACCTTCGACCTCGAGGTCTACGCCCCCGGGGTCGACCAGTGGCTGGAGGTCTCCTCGATCAGCTGGTTCCGTGACTACCAGGCCCGGCGGGGCAACATCCGCTACCGGCCGTCCGAGGGCGGGTCACCGTTGTTCGTCCACACCCTGAACGGCTCGGCGCTGGCCTGGCCGCGGATCTGGGCGGCGCTGGTGGAGGTGGGCCGGCAGCCGGACGGATCGGTGGTGCTGCCCGAGGTGTTGCATCCGTATCTCGGCGGCGATGGGGTCATCCCGGTTCCTGTGGCGCAGTGAGCGGGCCGGTGGCGGCACGGGTGTGGGCGGGGCTGCTGCTGGCCGGGGCCATCGGGTTGGCCGGGTGTTCCTCGAGCCCTTCGACCTCGCCGCCCACCAGTGGGCCGGCTCCCGGGTCGAGCGGGTCGACGTCGACCACGACCCCGGCCTCCGCGTCCGGATCGTTGCTGGCCCCGACCGGGGTGACCGACCAAACGTCGGCGGTGGACGGGATCAGCTGCAACTCCACCGAACAGCTGGTCTTCCACATCCACGCCCACCTGGCGGTCTACGTCAACGGCGGGTTGAAGCTGTTGCCACCGGGGGTCGGGATCGGTCCGCCGTTCCAGTTCCAACAGACCAGCGCCGGCCCCTTCGTCAGCGGCGGATCGTGTTTCAGTTGGCTGCACACCCACGACTCGAGCGGGGTGATCCACATCGAGTCGCCGGTACAGCGGGTCTACACCCTCGGCAATTTCTTCGACATCTGGGGCCAGCCGCTGTCGGCCACCCAGGTCGGGCCGGCCCAGGGAGCCGTCACCGCCACCGTCAACGGGAGCCCGTACACCGGGGATCCGCGTTCGATTCCGTTGGACGCCCACAATGTCATCCAGCTGGACGTCGGCTCCACGCTTCCGGCGCCGCAGCCGTTTACGTTCCCCGCGGGGTTGTAGGCGGGCGTCGTTAGTCGGCCGAGGCGTTGAACCGGTAGCCAACCCCTCGGATGGTGGTGATCAGGGTGGGCGACGACGGGTCCTTCTCCACGTGGTTGCGAAGGCGCTTGATGTGGACGTCGAGGGTTTTGGTGTCCCCGTAGTAGTCAGAGCCCCAGATCCGGTCGATCAGCACGTCACGGGTCAGGACCCGCCCGGAGTTCTCGATCAACAGCGACAGCAGCTCGAATTCTTTCCGCCGGAGGTGGACGTCCACGTCGCGGACCGACACCTGGTGGCGGTCGGGGTCGATCCGGATGCCACCGGCGTCGAGGACCGGCCGGATGTCGGGATGGTCGCCGTCCGAGCCGCGGACCCGGTCACCCGCCGGAGTCCGCCGGAGCACCGCCCGCATCCGGGCGACCAACTCCCGGAGCCGGTAGGGCTTGGCCACATAGTCGTCGGCGCCCACCTCGAGGCCGACCACGGTATCGATCTCGGTGCCCTTGGCGGTGACCATGATGATCGGCACCGACGACCGGGCCCGGATCGAACGGCAGACGTCGATGCCCGACAACTTGGGCAACATCAGGTCGAGCAGGATCAGATCCGGTGACTCCTGATCGAACATGCGGAGTGCCTCGACCCCGTCGCGGGCCACGGTGACGTCGAATCCCTCCCGGGTCAGCCCGATGACCAGCGCGTCGACGAACGATTCCTCGTCCTCGCACAGGAGTACCTTGGTCTGTGATGTGTCCGCGGTCATGGGCTCCGGTCTCAGGCCGAGTATTCGGGAGGCCGGGGTAAGACCAGAGTGAAGGTGGATCCTTCGCCCTCGCGGGAATCGACCTCGACCCGGCCCTGATGATTATGGGCGACGTGGCGGACGATGGACAATCCGAGACCGGTGCCTCCGGTTTCGCGGCTGCGGCCGAGATCGACCCGGTAGAACCGCTCGAAGATGCGCTCGAGGTCGCGGGCAGGGATGCCGACGCCCTTGTCGGCCACCGACAGCTTGACATCCTGGTCGACCTGGCTTCCGGCCACCCGCACCACCCCATCCTCCGATGAGAAAGTAACCGCGTTCTCGAGGAGACTGTGCATGGCCGACACCAACTGCCGCCGGTCCCCGATGACGTGGATCGGCGGGTCGGGCTCGTCCATCTCGATGGTGATGCGGCGTTGCTCGGCGGCGGCCTTCACCCGTTCGACGGCCTCCGCCATCACCAGGTTGATATAGATCGGCTCGCGAGGGGGCGTCTCCTCCGACTCGATGCGGCTCAGGTCGAGGAGGTCGTCGATGATGCGGCTCACCCGGAAGGCCTCGGTGTGGATCCGGGTGGCGAGCCGCTGGGCGATGGCCGGGTCGGGCTCGGCGGTGAGGGTCTCGGCCAGGAGCCCGAGAGCCCCGATCGGAGTCTTGAGCTCGTGGCTGACGTTGGCGACGAAGTCGCGCCGGATCTCTTCGAGACGGCGACGCTCGGAGACATCTTCGATAATGGCGATCACCCCGAGCGGCCGGCGGCCGTCGTCGATCAGGCGGGTGCCGATGGTCAAGGTCTGGCGGGGGGGACCGTAGAGATCGAGGGTGCGTTCATCCGAACCCTTGTGCCAGGCGTTCTCGAGCAACTCGGTGACCGCCTGGGCGGCCAGGGCATCACCGTGGCGGTTGTTCATCAGGGCGCCGGCCCGGGCGTTGCGGAAGCCGACCTCGCCGTTCTCGTCGCAGACGATCACCCCTTGGGGAAGGGTGTCGAGGGCCCGGCGCAGGCGGATGGCGTCGGAGCTGGCCTCGCTCACCGCCTCGGCGGCCTCCCCGGTGACCTTCTCGAGGTGGCTGAGGACCGGTTCGACGCCCCCGTCGTCGGGGGGTACCGCCCCCAGCCGGTTGGCCAGCGCGGTCAGGCGTTGTTGCAGGCTGCGGCGCCCGGCCCGGCGTCCCAGCCGGGCGGCCACCACCACGGCAATGGCGGCCACGACCACGATCACGATGTATCCGATGAGGTACGGCTTCACGCTCCCAGCATGGCAGGCCTACGCCTGAACCACGACACCGCTCAGGGGTCCTCGATTGTGAGCGAGAAACAACATGAAAAGTATTGAATAGTCATAGAACGTGGTTTACGTTGGGATCATGTTCACTGTCCCCCTCCCCCTTTCCTTCTCTCCATCCCCGGCGAGTGCGCCGGCGGTGCCAGCTGGCGTCGGCCACCTCACTTCGCTGGTCCACGCCGCGGTGGGGCGAATGGTCGACGTCCAGGTCCAACCGGACACCAGCGCGTTGCCCGGCGGTCAGGTGCTCCAAAACCTGATGAACGGGCTCGACGGCTGGGCACTGGCCCTGTCGCTGGTGGCGCTGGTGATCGGCGCCGCCGCCTGGGCGCTCGGCTCCCATGCCCAGAACTACCAGCAGACCTACGTGGGCCGGCGGGCGGTGTTGATCTCGGGATTGGCGGCACTGTTGATCGGAGCCGGCCCGGCCATCGTCAACTTCTTCTTCAAGGCCGGACAAGGGGTCCACTGACATGTTGGTCGCCCTCGGGATCCCGTCGATCCCGGGTCTGGGCTGTCCATCCCCGGCCGGGGCCCTCGGTGCCGCCGGGCTGGGTCCGGTGTGCCAAGCCGCCGGCGGGATTGCCGGCGCGGCGGCGAACCAGATCGCCGGCTTCGGAGTATCCAGCGTGCTCGACGCCATCGCGAGTTGGGTGTCGGCAGGAGGCGTGTGGCTGCTCGGACAGATCGGAGCGTTTCTGGATGCCACCACCTCGGTCGACCTCGGCGCTTCGTGGTTTACCGACCACTTCCGAACCATGGCCGGACTCGCGGGTGTGGTCATCGTGCCTCTGCTGTTCTTCGGGGTGATCCAGGCCATCCACCGGCAGAGCCCGTCAATGCTGATCCGCTCGGTGACCGTCAACGTCCCCCTGGCGATACTCCTCACCGCGGTGGCGGTCAAGCTGGTGCAGCTGGGGTTGGCCTTGACCGACTCGATGAGTGCGACCGTGGCCCAAGGCGCCGGGCTCGATACCAACCATTTCTTCGGGTCGACCATCGCCGCGCTGTCCGGTCCGGCTACCGGGGGCCCGGGGACCCCGACGTTCGTGGTGCTGATGGGTGGGCTGGCGGTGGTATTCGGGGCGTTCCTGCTGTGGGTGGAGCTGTTGATCCGTTCGGCGGCCATCTACGTCGCGGTGCTGTTCCTGCCCTTGGCGCTGGCCAGTCTGGCGTGGCCGGCCATCGCCCACTGGTGCCGCCGGTTGGTCGACACCCTGGTGGCATTGATCTTGGGGAAGTTCGTGATCGTGTCGGTCCTGAGCCTGGCCGCCGGCGCCTTGGCCGGGGGGACCGGATCGGTACCGTCCGGGTCCGGGGCTCCGTCCGGTGGCGGTCGGGGCAGCTTCACCGATGTGCTGGGAGGCGCGGCCCTGTTGCTGTTGGCCGCCTTCGCCCCCTGGGCCCTCTTCCGGCTCCTGCCCTTTCTGGAAGCCGGGGCGGTGGGCCATCTCGAAGGCACCGGTCGGCGCGCCTTTCAGACCGCGGTCGGACCGCCCCGGACCCTGGCGCAACACGCCATGCGGGTGGCGGCGGATGGTGCCAGCGGTGGGGCCGGCGAGGTCGGGTTGGCGATGGCGTCGGCTCAGGAAGGCGGCGGCGGCGGTAGTGCTCTCGGGGGTGGGGGAGGGCCCGGAGCGGCTGGGGCCGGCGCCAGCGAAGGTGGAACCGGCTCGGGGTCGGGCCCCCCCGACCTCGGCCGGTCGTCAATGGAAAAGCAGAGGGTCGGGACGGCCACGCCGCCGGGGGCGAGTGTGCCCATGGGTAGCTACCATCCGGCGGCGTCGAAGACGTACGAAGAGATGAGCGGAGGCAGCGGGGTCGAGAACGGTGCATCCGATGGCGAGGCGGCCCCGGCCGCATTGACATCCGGTTCGAGAACTGACCGGCCACTGACGCCGACACCGTGAGCGCGTCCGAGAGCCGAGTGCGCGCCGACCGAATGCACTACCGATTCGGTCCTCTGGAGCGGCGGGGCCTCATCGCCGGATGGAGAGGTGGGCAGATCGGTTCGGTGGCCGCCGGATTGGTGTTCGGTGTGCTCGCCTTGCGCTCGCATCCTTCGGTGGTGGGAGTCCTCGGGGCACTGGCTTGTGCCGGCATCGGGGTGGCGGCGGCCTGCTGGCCGGTGCGAGGCCGAACCGGTGAGCAGTGGTTCCCGTTGGTGGTCAGGTGGCTGATGGCCCAATTGCGGGGCGGCCACCGGCAACCCTCCCACGCTCCCGGGCTCGGCCATCTGGCCGATATGGAGTTGGGCGACACCGGGAAGGGCCCACCCGCAGTTCGACCCACTCCCGTCGACGGTCGCCGGGGGAGGCGGCCACCGGGGGTGTTCGACGGGCTCCGGATCGAACCGGTACCGGTCGGTGTCAGCCCGGACACGCCGGTTGCCGGGGTGGTGATGGACGCCCGGGGCCGCACCGCGACCGCGGTACTAGCGGTACAGGGCCACAGCTTTGCCTTGCTCGGACCGGTGGAACAGGACTCGCGGATCGCCGCCTGGGCCCGGGTGCTCGCCTCCATGGCTCGAGAGGGATCGGCCGTCCACCGGGTGCAGTGGGTGGAGTCCTGCCTTCCCGACGACGGGAGCGCGGTGCGCAGCCATCAATTGGCCCGCGCCGAACTGGGCATCGACACCGCGCCCGGGCGTTCGTATCAGTCCTTGGTCGATCAGTCGGTCCCGGTCACCCGGCGGCACCGGGTGCTGCTGGCGCTGTCCATCCACACCGCCCACTCGTCCCGCGCCATTCGGGGATCGGGCGGGGGAGACGTCGGGGCGGCGGCGGTGCTGTTGCGCGAAGTGGTGGCGTTGCAACGGCTCATGGAGGACGCCGATGCCACCGTGGAGGGGATCCTCGGCCCCCGGGCGCTGTCGTCGGTGATGCGGGAGACATCGGCACCGTTGAGCTCGGTGGGGGGTGTCGGGGCGGAGGCGAGAACGGTCGCGGAACGAGGGCTGGACGAGGAGGAACGCGGGTCGGGTTCGGGTTGCCCTTGGCCGATGGTGGTCGAACCCCAATGGGATTCGGTCCGCGTCGATGCCACCTGGCATGCCACCTACTGGATCGCCGAGTGGCCCCGGATCGACGTGACGCCGGACTTCCTCGGGCCCTTGCTGTTCTCGCCGCTCCGTCGTTCGATCTCGTTGGTGATGGAACCGGTGAGCCCGATTCGAGCGGCGCGACAGGTGGCCCAGGCGAGGACGGCCGACATTGCCGACGGCGAACTGCGGCGGCGGGGCGGGTTTCTGGTGACGGCGCGTCAAACCCGTGAGAAGGAGGGCGCCGAGCATCGCGACGTCGAACTGGCCGATGGCCACGCCCAGTACCGGTTCTCTGGCTACGTGACCGTCACCGCCGACGGGCCCGATGAGCTGCGCGACGCCTGCGGGTCGATCGAGCAGGCCGCCGGGCAGACCCGGATGGAGCTCCGGCAGCTCTACGGGGAGCAGGACGTCGCCTTCGCCTGCACCATGCCGCTGGGACGTGGCCTGTCATGAGCGCGTTGATGCCGAGGGTGCCCGCTCACGTTGCCACCACCCGTCATCTGAGCGTCGCCTATCCGCTGGCCACTGAGGCCGGTCTCGGGCATCAAGGAGTCCTCATCGGGCGGGATGTGCTGGGAGGGTCGTTCGTCTACGACCCCTTCGTGCTGTATCAACAAGGATTGATCACCAATCCGAACATGGTGGTGTTCGGGCAGATCGGCCGGGGCAAGAGCTCGTTCGTGAAGTCGTACCTGTGGCGGCAGGCGGTGTTCGGGCGACGGGCGTGGGTGGTTGATCCGAAGGGCGAGTACGGGCCGTTGGCCCGGGCCTGGGGCGTAGTGCCGGTGGCCCTGCGCCCGGGCGGTTCGGTGCGACTCAACCCATTGGATACTGGGCCCGCCCGCGGAGGGTCGGTGCTGACTGACCAGGGGACGGGAGATGGGGTCAGCGGACACGACCCCGGTGGCGTCGGGCGGCGACGGATCGAGCTCACCGCCTCGCTGGCGGTGGCCTGCCTGGGGCGGGACCTGGTGCCGAGGGAGCGGGCCGCCATCGACGCCGCCCTCACCGAGGCCACCCGGCGGTCGTCGGCTGCCGGCCGGCCGGCCCCGACCCTTCCCGACGTGGTCGAGTCGCTGTTGGACCCGAGCCCCGACGCCGCCGGGCAGCTCCGGACCGATCAACTCACGTTGATGGAGGATGGACGGGACGTGGCCCTCGAACTCCGCCGCCTCGTTCACGGTGACCTGTGTGGGATGTTCGACGGGCCGACCACTCCGGGTCTCCGCCTCGATGCACCCCTGGTGGTGCTCGACCTGGCAGCGGTCTACAACTCGCCCGCCCTCGGCGTCCTGATGGCGTGCGCCACCGCCTGGCTCCAGAACGCAGTGGTGGCCGAGCACCGGCACCGGGTCATCGTGGTGGTGGACGAGGCCTGGGCGATTCTCTCGAACCTCGGGGTGGCCCGGTGGCTGCAGGCATCATGGAAGCTCTCCCGGGCATTGGGCATCGCCAACATCGCGGTGCTCCACCGGATGTCGGATCTGCGGGCGGTGGGGGCCAGCGACTCCGAGCAGGTGGGATTGGCCGAAGGGCTGTTGGCGGACTCCGAGACCCGGGTGATCTATGCCCAGTCGCCCGGTGAGGTGGAAAAGACCGGCGAGTTGCTCGGCCTCACCGCCACCGAGGCCGCACTGGTCACCCAGTTGCGTCGCGGCCTGGCGCTGTGGAAGGTCGGGCGGCGATCGTTTCTGGTCGAGCACCGGTTGGCGTCGGGCGAACGGGAGCTGATCGACACCGATGCGGCCATGATCGGCGAGCCGGACAACCGGTACCGGCCATGAGTGTGTCGACGGTGGCCAGCACGGTGGTGGGACTGGCCGGCCTGGTCGGCGCCGGTCTGGTCGGACGCAATCCTTCGCATCCTCCCCGGAGCCGGGGAAACGGGTTCCGGCATGCGATGCCGACTGCGCGCCGCCCCCGGGCGCCGATGAGGCAGGGCCTGGCGACCGGCCGACGGGGTGATCGCGACACCGCGGTGGCTCGATGGGCCCGACCCGCCGATCTCCGGTCGTTGCCGGTGGGGCGCCGGGGTGCGAGACGGATCCAGACGGCGAAACGAGCCGCGCCCGGCCGTCTGGTCCTCGGGTGGGCCGGAAGCCGATTGCTGGCCGCCGAACCCCGTCAGTCGGTGATCGTCTTCGGCCCCACCCAGTCGCGCAAGACGAGCGGCTTCGCGGTGCCGTCCATCCTGGAGTGGGAGGGCCCGGTGATCGCCACCAGCGTGAAGGCGGATCTGGTGGGGGACACCATCGCCTACCGCCGGCGTCTCGGCGAGGTGGCCTGCTTCGATCCGTCCGGTTCCACCGGTCTTCCCTCCGCCGGTTGGTCGCCACTGCCCGCGGCTCGGAGTTGGCCGGGGGCGAGGCGGGTGGCGTCATCGATGACCGATGTGGGCAAGACCTCGGTCGGCACCATGGGCGACGGCGACTTCTGGTACGCGACCGCGGCCAAGATGCTGGCACCGCTGTTGTTCGCCGCCGCCTCCGGGGGCCGGCAGATGACCGACGTGGTCCGGTGGGTGGACACCCAGGAGGAGTCCGAGGTTCTCGAGCTCCTCTACGCTGCCGGGGTGCCCGAGGCGGTTGCCGCCGCGCTTTCACTGTTCGGCAAGGAGGAGCGCCAGCGCAGCTCCATCTACACCACCGCGGAGACCATCCTCGAGCCGTTCGCTGACGAGCCTGGCGGTGGTGTCGGTGGCGACGGCCCCGACATCGAAGCGTCCCGGCTGGTCTCCGGTCACAACACCCTCTATCTCTGCGCCCCGGCCCACGATCAACGCCGGTTGAGCCCGCTGTTCACCGCCGTCCTCCGCCAGGTACTCGAGCATGTCTACGACTCGGTCACCCGGACCGGGTGCGCACTCGACCCGCCGCTGCTGGTGGTGTTGGACGAGGCGGCCAACATCGCGCCGCTCGCCGACCTCGACGCGGTGGCCGCCACCGCCGCCAGCCACGGCGTCCAGCTGGTCAGCATCTGGCACGACCTCGCCCAGATCACCGCCCGCTACGGAGCCCGATCGGCCACCGTGGTCAACAACCACCGGGCCAAGGTCTTCCTCTCGGGCATCTCCGATCCCTCCACCCTCGACTACGCCAGCCATTTGATCGGAGACGAAGAGGTGTTGCTACCGGCGTTCACCTCCGGTGGGCAGGGCGGCCCGACCACGACCCGGTCGTCCTCCAGCCGCCGGTTGGCACCCCCGCATGCGCTCCGCCGGATCCCACCCGGCGAGGGTGTCCTCGTCTACGGCGGGCTGCCGCCGGCGTGGTTGCGCCTCCGCACCTTCTTCGACGATCCGGTGCTGGCCGGCCGGGCGTCGGGGTAGCCCAGCCCCCTTATCAGCTCGGTCAGCGATCGGTAGATCGATGACGCATCGCCCGCTGATAAGAAATCGGCGCGATGGAGCGCCCGATCGGGGCCAACATCGGCAAGGCCGAGGCGTTGATCTCCATGCGTGGTCCACCCATCCGTTTGAGCACCAACTCCGACACTTGGGACTCCGTTCTCCGGACGGATCTGGGCGGCAGCGAACCTCCGTCATCCAACCCCGACATCCCCATGGCGGTCGGTACCCAAGCCGGGTAGAGAACGTGGACGTGAACGCCCCGACCGGCGACCTCGTGGGCCACCGATTCGCTGAACGCCGCCACCGCCGCCTTGGAGGCGCCGTAAGCACCGTGACCTGGCTCCGGCGCCCGAGCCGCGTCGGATGAGACATTGACGACGATCCCGGATCGCCGAGCCAGCATTCCCGGCATCACCGCCAGCGTGCCGGCAACCACGCCGAAGAAATTCACGTCGAAGATCTGACGATAGGCAGGCGAGAGCCCGTCCTCGGCCGGGGTGAGGCCTTCGATGCCGGCGTTGTTGATGAGCACGTCGATGCGCCCGAGCCGGTCTTCGATCTCCGCGAGAGCCCGCTCATACTCGGGGGTGTCTCCGACATCACACACCCTCGCGGAGCTGGTTGAGGTCGACGATTGCAGCGCCTTCTCGACCTCGGCGAGCAGGTCCTGGCGCCGGGCCAATCCCACCACCGTGGCTCCGCGGTCAGCGAGGTCCAATGCCAACCGGCGCCCGATTCCGGAGGATGCACCGGTGACGACGGCGATTTCTCCGTCGTAGCGCTTGGGTGCCGATCGCATCTCGCGCTTCATAGCGAAATGATAGGTCTACAAGCGAAAACCTCGCCGACGGCCACCAGTCGACGACGGCCAGCTTGGGCGTCTCGGCCCTCAACTACCATCTGGCCGTTCGGTGGGCCAACATAGGCACAGCAAACACGCGAGCCCACCCGGGACGGCAGATCGGCTACCACCTTTGGCCGGAGACGCCCAGTCACGAGTGGGCCGGTCAGGAGCCAGATGACACAGGGGGGAACTTCAGGAGTCGGCTTGCTGCCCGATCCCGAGCCGCGGACCCAGCGGTACACGGTGATCTCGGTCGACGACCACCTGGTGGAGCCGCCCGACATGTTCGAGGGTCGGCTGCCCGCCCGGTTCCAGGACCTCGCCCCCCGGGTGGTGGAGAACAAGCTCGGCCACCAGCTCTGGGAGTTCGACGGCCAGCGGTACACCCAGGTGGGGATGAACGCGGTGGCCGGCCGCCGGCCCGAATCGATCACCCTCGAGCCAACCCGGTTCGAGGACATGCGCCCGGGCTGTTGGGACATCGACGAGCGCATCCGGGACATGGACATCAACGGAGTATGGGCTTCGCTCAACTTCCCGTCCCAGATCACCGGCTTCTGTGGCCGGGTCTTCTCCGGGGCGTCCGACCCCGAGCTGGGGGCGGCGGTCACCCGGGCCTGGAACGACTGGATGTACGAGGCGTGGTGGCAGCCCTACCCCGACCGGATCATCCCCGGCGGGATCACCAACCTCTCCGACCCCGAGCTCGGCGCCGAAGAGATCCGCCGTAACGCCGCCCGAGGCTTCCGCTCGGTGACCCTCCCCGAGCGACCCCACAAGATCGGGTTGCCGTCCATCTTCACCTCCTACTGGGATCCCATCGTGACCGCCTGCCAGGAGACCGACACCGTCATTTCCTTGCATGTCGGGTCGTCGGGCATCGGGGACCTCCCCGGCGATTCGCCGATGGTCGCCCTCGGGGCCACCTTGTTCGGCCAGCTGTCGCTCACCGCCTGTGCCGAGTGGCTGTGGTCAGGACTGCCGTCCCGGTTCCCCGGCGTCAAGATCGCCATGAGCGAGGGCGGTATCGGGTGGGTGGCCATGCTCCTCGACCGTCTCGACAACATCGTCGACCGGTCCGGCTACGGCCAGGAGTTCGCCGGGGGCACCGAGCGGCCCGCCGACGTGCTGCAGCGCAACTTCTGGTTCTGCACCATCGACGACCCTTCCACCATCGACACCCGCGACCGGATCGGCATCGACCACGTGATGGTGGAGGTGGACTACCCCCACGGCGACTCGACCTGGCCCGACACCCAGGACGTCATCCACCGGGCTTGGGGTCATCTGCCGGTGGACGACCTCCGGAAGATGACCCACCAGAACGCCGCCTCGCTGTACCGGTGGCCGCTACCCGAGGTCTGCTTGCCATGACCGAACTCCTCCCCAAGCTCACCCCGGAACAGGAGCTGGTCCTCCTGGCCCGGACCCTCTGGCGCGAGGGGTACGACGACCACCTGGCCGGCCACATCACCTACAAACAGGATGACGGCACCCTGCTGTGCAATCCGTGGCTGTTGTTGTGGGAGGAGATCCGGCCCGAGGACGTCATCCGCATCGACCTGGAGGGCAACCTGTTGGAGGGGCGGTGGCCGGTGCCGCTCGGCATCCCTCTGCACCTGGCCCTCCACCGGGTCCGCCCCGATGTCACCGTGGCCGTGCACAACCACCCCCGGTTCGGGACTGTTTGGGCCGACCTCCAGCAGGTCCCGACCTGCCACGATCAGAGCTCGGCCCTGGGTGGCGGGCAACTGGTGCTGGTGGACGAGTACGACGGCCCGGTCAACGACCCGGATTCGGCGGCCCGGGCCATCGCCGCCATGGGCGACGCCGACCTGGCCCTGCTGTCCAATCACGGCGTGTTCGTCCTCGGCTCGAGCATCCGGGCCGCCCACCAGCGGGCGGTGGCCCTCGAGCAGCGTTGCCGGACGGCTTGGCATGTGGCCGCGGTGGGCGCCGGCCGGCCGCTCCCCGAGCCGGCCCGGTCGTTCTTCCAGAACCACGACGGCAACGGGTTCGCCGGCTTCTGGGAGGCCATGGCCCGCCGCGAGCTGCGGTTGGACCCCACCCTGCTGGGGCCGGACTTGTCCCGAGATGACGCCTGGTGACCGCTTCGGTTTCCGGCCCGGTTCCCGCTGAACCGGTGTTCGACCCGTTCGATCCCCGGTGGGCCACCGACCCGGTTCCGCTGTATGCCGAGCTTCGCCAGCGGGCGGCGGTGCACCGGAACCAGCTCGGGTTCTGGGTGTTCGCCCGCCATGCCGATTGCCTCGCCCTGCTCCGCGATCGGCGGTCCAGCGCCGACGACGCCTTCATCGATCCCGCCCGGGTGACCGCCGAATTCCGAGTCACGCCGGCCGCCGACGACCCGATGACCGCGGCCATGCGGGAGATGCGCCCCTTCCTGTTCCGGGACCCGCCGGACCACACCCGGTTGCGGGGGTTGGTTTCAAAAGCGTTCACGCCCAAGGTGGTCGAGGGGTTGCGGGCGCGCACCCAACACATCGTCGACCAGCTCATCGACGACGCCCTCGACGCCGACCGGGTCGATCTCCTCGAGGCGTTCGCCTACCCGCTGCCGGTGCGCATCATCTGCGACATGCTCGGGGTCCCGCTGGCCGATCAGGATCGATTCAAGGTCTGGTCCTCTGCCCTGGCCCGGGGGTTGGATCCCGATTTCCTCCTCACCGACCAGGTCATCGCCGAGCGGGGCGAGGCGGCGTTGCAGTTCGCCCAGTACTTCTTCGAGCTGCTGGCCGACCGCAAGCGCTCACCGGGTGACGACCTGCTCTCCGGGCTGGTGCAGGTGGAAGACGACGGCACCGTACTGAGCGAGGCCGAGCTGCTGTCGACCTGCATCCTCTTGCTGGTGGCCGGTCACGAGACCACCGTCAACCTCATCTCCGGCGGCACCGTGGCCCTACTTCGGCACCCCGATCAGTTCAAGCGGTACCGAACCGATCCGGAGGTGGCCCGGAGCGGGGTAGAGGAGATGCTCCGCTATGTGTCGCCGATCCAGCTCACCGGGCGGGCGCTGATCGAGGACATCGAGGTGGCCGGGGTCACTCTCCGGGCCGGTGACTTCGCCATGCTGCTGATCGGCTCCGGCAACCACGATCCCGAGCAGTTCCCGGACCCCGAGCGATTCGATGTCGGGCGGGCACCCAACAACCACCTGGGGTTCGGCTTCGGCATCCACCACTGCCTGGGGGCACCCCTGGCCCGAATGGAGACCCAGGTGGCCCTCACCACCCTGGTCCGCCGGGCCCCCGACCTGGCCTTGACCGCTGACGAACTCACCTACAAGACGAACGTGGTGCTGCGGGGTCTGGAGTCCCTCCCGGTGGCGATGCGCGGCTAACTGGCGGCGGCCCGATCGAGCATCGGCTGGAGGGCGTCGAGCGCCGAGGCCACCTCGTCGATCCCCAGTGGCAACAGCAGGGCCGACACCGCGTCGGCACCGGCTTCGGCGTACTGCTCGGCGATGGTGGGGTTCAGGGGCAAGAAGTACGGGCACACCGTCACGGTGATGTCGGATCGGGATCGCCCGTGTCCTTCCAAGAGCCGGTCGAGCTTGGCCAGCGGCTCGGCGAGGTCGGCCGGCTTCCGGTTGAAGGTGTGCCAGCCCTGGCCGGACCGGGCGGCCCGGGCCAGTGCGGCATCGCTCTCTCCCCCGATGTGGATCGGGGGGTGCGGCGTCTGGATCGGCTTCGGGAACATCGCGCATTCGTTGAGCGAGTAGAACTCGCCCTCGTAGGCCGAGCGCTCATCGCACCACAGGGTCTGGAGCACCTCGAGGTACTCGTCGGTCCGTTTGCCCCGCTGGGGCCACGGCACGTTGACGGCGTTGAACTCTTCCTCGAGCCAGCCCACCCCGACCCCGAGGTCGACCCGACCGTTGGACAACCAGTCCAGGGTGGAGACCTCTTTGGCGGTGTACACCGGATTGCGCTGCGGCAACAGCACCATGGCGGTGCCCAACCGCACCGTGGAGGTGTGGGCGGCCAAGAACGACAGGGTGATGAACGGCTCGAGGAGTCCGCTGTTCGGCAGGGCCGGGATCTTGCCGTCCTCCGCATAGGGGTACTCGGAGGCGTAGTCGTCGAACAGGACCACGTGCTCGCCGACCCAGATGGTGCCGATGCCACGTTGGTCGGCCTCCCGGCCGATGGTGGCCAGGAGCTCGGGAGTCGAGAACGGGTCGACGGTCGGAACCCAGAGGTCGACCTTCACGGCACCACCAGCGGCCACGGCCGCTCCCGTTCGGCGATCCGGGCCAGATCGAGGAGGAGCTGCTCCTCATGGTGGCGACCGATGACCTGCATGCTCACCGGCAGCCCGTCGACCAGCCCCACCGGGATGGCGACCGCCGGATTGCCGGTCAGGTTGGCCGGGATGGTCAGCGAGCCGTTGTTGCTGAGGGCCGTCTCGAAGCCATACTCGGCGATGAGATCGACGTCGCCCACCGTGGTGGGCATGGGACCGGCGGCGGCGAAGGCGACGTCTGGATTGGTGGCGGCGAAGACGAAGTCGACCTGATCGAAGAGGGAGGCCATCGTCTCGTTGATCTCGATGCGGAACATCTCGGTCTTCCCGGCGGTCTGCACGTTGAGATTGTGGGTGGCCAGGTTCATGCCCAGCTGGATTTCGGGAGTCAGGTCGTCGTTGCAGGCGGGGTAGAGGTCACCCAGCTCGCCGGCCAAGCCCACCAGATTGGACATCGCCCACTCGAGACCCCCACGGGGGAGTTGCACGGCGATGTCTACCCGGGCGAGCCCGGCGTCGGTGATCAGCGCCTCGGCGGCTTCGAGGACCATGGCCGTCACCCGGGGCTCCACGATGGCGGTTCCCAGATTGACGGAGACGACCGCCCGCTTGCCGGCCAGGTCGAAGGACCCGAGCTCGGCTTCCCATCCCTCGACCCTGGGCAAGCTGAGGGTGTCGCGGGCGTCGAACCCGTTGCAGGCATCGAACCAGCGGGCGGTGTCCCGCACTGATCGGGCCATGCAACCGAGGACGACGGTCAACGGCGGTTGCAACGTGTGCGGGCCTTTGGGGATGCGACCGAAGGTGGACTTCAGCCCCAACAATCCGCTGTAACCGGCCGGGATCCGGATCGATCCTCCGCCGTCGCCACCGGAGGCGATGGGCAGGATGCCCCCGACCACGGCGGCGGCCGATCCTCCCGAGGATCCGCCCGGAGTGCGTTCGGGGTTCCAGGGGTTGCGGGTGGTGCCGTGGAGTTTCGAGTGGGTGAAGTTGACCCCGCCGAACTCGGGAGCCGCGGTCTGGGCGACCAGGACGGCGCCGGCGGCCCGGAGGCGGGTGACCTGGGTGGCGTCATGGTCGGCGATCCGGTCCTTGTAGACCAGCGACGCCTCGGTATAGGGCCACCCGGTCACCGTTTCGAGCTCCTTGATCCCCACCGGGACGCCTCCGAACGGCAGAGAGGTATCGGCCTGGGCGGCGCTCTCCCGGGCGGCATCGGGATCGAGATGGGTGAAGGCGTTGAGCTCGGATGCGTCGATGGCCGTGAAGGTTGCCTCCAGAGCCTCGACCGGGGTGATGGCCCCGGATCGGAAAGCGTCGACAAGCGAGCAGGCGTCACCGTGCCAGGGCTGATCGTGCATGGAGCCTGACGTTAGCTCCCTCCGGCGGCGTAGCGTAGGGGGATGAGCGACGATCAACCACCACCGGAGGAGGAGGTCGCCGACCCCGAGCCTCCGGCCACCATCACCCCCAACCCCCACCACCCGCTGACGTTGGCGGTGGACGTCGGCGGGACCGGGCTCAAGGCCTCGGTGCTCGACGCCGACGGTGCCATGGTTGCCGACCGGGTCAAGGTGCCGACCCCCTACCCGATCCCGCCCGACAAGTTGGTGACCACCCTGGGGAAGTTGGTGGCACCGTTGCCCAAGGCCGAACGGGCGTCGGTGGGGTTTCCGGGAATGGTCAGGGCCGGCATGGTGCTCTCTGCCCCTCACTTCTCTTGCAAACACGGTCCGGGCAGCCCGGTGGATGACGAGCTCGCCGCACTGTGGTCGAACTTCGACCTGACCACCGCCCTCACCGAGGCGTTCGGCATGCCCACCAAGGTGGCCAACGACGCCGACGTCCAGGGCGCGGCCGTGGTGAGTGGCAACGGCCTCGAGTTCGTCATGACCCTGGGGACCGGGTTCGGATCCGGCCTCTTCTACGAGGGTCGCCTGATGCCCCACCTCGAGATCGCCCATCAGCCGTTCCGGAAGGGCGAGACCTACAACGACCAGATCGGGGAGGCGGCCCGCAAGGAGATCGGCGAGGAACGCTGGAACCGGCGGGTCCAGAAGGCCATCAAGAACATGCGGGCCTTGATGTTCTTCGACCACCTGTACATCGGCGGGGGGAACTCCCGCCGGCTGGTCCGGGATGACCTCGATGATGACGTCACCATCGTCGACAACACTGCCGGGATCCTGGGTGGCATCAAGCTATGGGAGACCGATCACGTGGCGGTGACCGAGACCGATTCGTAGACATCGGGGTCGAGTGGTAAGGGCTTGGTGGGTGAGCGGCGGGCCTACCCCTGCCACTTCCGCCAGCGGCGCTCGACGTCCTTGAGATCGTTCTTCCACCCCCGCCGGGTGACCACCGCGGCCGCCCGTTGGACGACCATCAGGCTCTCGGTGGATCGAGCCAGCTCGGGATGGCTGTCGGCCACCGCTTGCAACCATTCGACCGAGTGAGTGGCGTCGAGTAGGTCCCCCAACTTGCCCTGGAGTTTCTCCGCGGCCCGAGCGGTGCGCTCGGCCGGTTCCCCCACGACGATCGCCACCGTCTCGGAGCCGTAGCGAAGACCCTTGAGACGGATACGCAACTTATGCAGATACTGGATCGACGAGTCCTTCTTGGCGGTCCGACCCGCTCCTCGGACATCGAGCCATGCCCGATGGAGAAGGGTCGGCATCAGTTCGACCGCCGGCCTGTCTGCCTTGTCGGTGAACTGCGGAGCGTCCCGCAACCGCCGCATCTGGTCCACCAGTCGGGCATGACGGTCACCACTCCGGGCCACTGCCACCCGGGCGCGGGCTCCGGCGATCGACTGGTCGACGATGTCCACGATCGGCTTCAGCTCGGCCTCCTCCAAGAGCAAGGGCCCGTTGATGGTCAGCATGTCCCGGAGCACGTAGAGGTCTCTCGACTCCCCCAGGCATCGGGAATACCAGGAGAGCTCGGCCCGGAGCGCCGTGCTCCAGCCGGGGTCGACCGCCAGTCGGAAAGTGCGGAGATTGGAGCGGATCCGGCGCATGGCCACCCGGCTCTGATGTACCCGGTCGGTTTCGTTCGGCCGACGCCTCGGCGCCGCCAAGGTCACTGCCGCGCCGTTGGCCGCCGGCGAAACGTGGTCGACCACCCCCTGATCGGCAGGGTCCACCAGGTTGCCGATCGTCCCGACGTCGTTGAGCAAAAAGTTGCGGGCCGAGTGGGCCAACACCAGGTGGAGCACCTCGCCTGAGGAAGGGCTGGTCATCTCGGAAGTCATGGCGAAGACCTCTCCCATTGCTGCTTCGAGGACGGGCGACACGGACTGGATCGAACGGATTCCACACTATGCGTCGGCGCCTACTCTGGCACGATGCAAGCAATCACCATCGTCGACACCTCGCTGGTCTGGCAGTCACGACCGGATCCGGTCCCTGCACCCGGCGAGCTGCTGGTGGCGGTGCACGCCGCCGGCATCAACGGGGCGGACCTGATGCAGCGCCAGGGTTTCTACCCGGCGCCGGCCGGGTGGCCGGCGGACATCCCGGGCATGGAATTCGCCGGCGAGGTGGTGGGCGCCGGGTCGGACACCACCCGTTTCAAGATAGGTGACCGGGTCATGACCATCGTCGGAGGCGGGGCCCAGGCCGAACTGCTGACCGTCCCCGAGGCGTTCGTCCTGCCGGTCCCCGATTCGATCAGCTGGGAGGAAGCCGGGGGTTTCCCCGAGGCGTTCTTCACCGCCTATGACGCCCTATTCGCTCAGGCCGGTCTGGCCGCCGGCGACCGGGTGTTGATCTCCGGATGCGCGGGTGGGGTGGGGACCGCGGCGGTACAGCTCGCCCACGCTGCCGGTGCGCAGGTGGTCGGCTCGGTCAGGAACCCTGATATGCACGATGCGGTCCGGGCCCTAGGTGCCGACGAGGTCATCGAACCCGACCAGGTGCCGGACAGCGGCCCCTACGACATCTCGCTCGAGCTGGTCGGTGCGCCCGGGGTGACCGCCGCCCTCGGAGCGATGGCGACCGGGGGGCGGATCGTGGTGATCGGGGTCGGGGGTGGCGGTGCCAGCCTCGAATTGAACCTGCTGGCGATCATGCAGCATCGGGTCCGGCTCACCGGGTCCACCCTGCGAGGCCGGTCGGTGGAGGAGAAGGCGGAGCTGGCCCGGGCGATCGAGGCCGACGTCCTGCCGAAGTTGGCGTCGGGCCAGATCAAGGTGCCACTGGCTGCCACCTACCCGATGGCCGAGGCCACTGCGGCCTATGAACGGTTTGCCGCCGGCGGCAAGCTGGGCAAGATCGTGCTGGTCAACCAGTAGTCGCTAGGAGGCGACGATGATCGACGATCCGTGGCCGAACAGGCCTTGATTGGCGGTGATGCCGACCCGGGCCCCGTCCACCTGCCGCCCACCCGCCTGGCCCCGAAGCTGCCAGACCAGTTCGCACACCTGGGCGATGGC
The DNA here is from genome assembly GCA_035948855.1 of Acidimicrobiales bacterium. Classification (GTDB taxonomy): domain Bacteria; phylum Actinomycetota; class Acidimicrobiia; order Acidimicrobiales; family RAAP-2; genus DASZIT01. The sequence goes on from DASZIT010000043.1 coordinate 25,411, forward strand.
CTGGGCCGGGATGGCCTCGCCGAAGCAGGAGAGCCCACCGCTGGGGTTGACCGGGACCCGGCCCCCGATGGTGGTGTCCCCATCACGGAGCAGTCGCTCGGCCTCGCCCTCTTTGCACAACCCGATGTCCTCGTACCAATCGAGCTCGAGCGCCGACGACAGGTCGTAGACCTCGGCCAGGTTGATGTCTTCGGGGCCGATGCCGGCCTCCTCGTAGGCGGCCAGGGCCACCGACTGCTTGAAGGTCGGGCCCGGGGTGGACACGGTGGCGGCCGAGTCGGTGGAGAAGTTGGGCATCTCGATCACCGTCTGGGGATAGCGGGGCGTCACCGTCGACACCGCGTCGATGGTGACGATCGGGTTGGACCCGGCGTGGCGGCGGGCGAACTCCATGCTGGTCAGGACCAGCGCCGCCCCGCCGTCGGAGGTGGCGCAGATCTCCAGGAGCCGGAGGGGGTCAGCCACCATCGGGGAGGCGAGCACCTCGTCGACGGTCACCTCTTTGCGGTAACGGGCGTTGGGGTTCTCCAACCCGTGGCGGGCGTTCTTCACCTTCACCGCCGCGAAGTCGGCCTCGGTGGCTCCGAACAGTTCCATCCGCCGCCGGGCGTAGAGGGCGAAGTAGGTGGGATTGGTCGCGCCCAACAGGTGGAACCGCAACCAGTCGGGGTCGTCCTTGCGGTCGCCACCGACCGGGGCGAAGAACCCCTTGGGGGTGGTGTCGGCCCCGACCACCAGGGCGACCTCGCAGAGCCCGGCCAGAATCTGGGCCCGGGCGTTGCTCACCGCCTGGGCGCCGGAGGCGCAGGCGGCATAGGACGACGAGACCCGGGCACCGGTCCATCCCAGGGCCTGGGCAAAGGTGGCGCCGGCGATGAAGCCGGGATAGCCGTTGCGGATGGTGTCGGCGCCGGACACGTACTGCACATCCGTCCAGGGCAGTCCGGCATCCGAGAGGGCGTCTCCGGCGGCGGCCAGGCCGTACTCCACGAAGTTGCGTCCCCACTTGCCCCAGGGATGCATGCCCGCGCCCAGCACGGCGACCCTCTTGCCGTCAGGCATCGGACACCTCCTCGGCTCCGGTCTCCCCGGCGGCCGACGTCGCCGGCGAGGTCGGCCGCCACTTCCAAACCAGGTACTCGTTCTCGTCGTCTTCGTAGAGGGTGTCGAGCACGATCTCCACTTCGGTCCCGACGGCCAGATCATCGACGGTGACGCCGGCGACCACTTGGCCCATCACCACCATCTGCTCGGCGGCGAGCTCGACGGCGGCGATCGAGAAGGGCAGGTAGGGCTCGGCGGCCACGTACGGCTTGGGCGGCTGGTAACAGGCGTCGGTGTAGGACCAGACGGTGCCGGTGCGACTCAGCTCGGTCTCGGCGAACTCGGTGCTCTGGCACTCCGGGTTTCGGCAGAAGAAGGTCTCCTTGGGGAAGGCGAAGGTCCCACAGGAGGTGCACTTGCTGCCGAGCAGGGCGGGGGCAGTCTCATCGAGGGTGAACCAACCGTCGACGGCCGGGAGCCGGGTCTTGGATGAGGGCATGCCGAATCCTAACGCCCCGTCAGATTCGGGGTCAGGGGCCGGGTGGACCCTCAGGCTTTGGATCCACCCAGGCCTCCCCGGCGCCGCGACTCGGCGATCCGGTCGTCATCCCAACCCAGGACCTCGCGCACCACCTCGTCGGTGTGCTGGCCGACGGTCGGCGCCTGGGTGGGGGTGGGGAGGTCCTCATCGACGAACTTGAGCGGGGTAGGAAGCTGGTCGGCCCCGAGCCGGCTGGCCGGGAACCACTGGAACCGGTCCTCGAACTGGGGATCCTCGGCGATGGTCTGCGGGGTGTTCACCGGGCCGACCGGGAAGTTGGCGGTCACCCCGAAGTCGATCCACTCCTCGGCCGTCTTGGTCAAGAAGATGGCCTTCAGCTCCGTGCGCAGCTCGGTGTTGTTCCGGGCGTGGTCGGCGTACTTGGACCCCGGCCAACGCTCGAACAGGTCCGCCCGCCCGACCGCCTCGCAGAAGTTCTTCCAGAACGCCTGTTCGGAGGCCATGAACAACACGTACTTGTGGTCCTTGGTCTCGTAAACCTGGTACCGGACGCCCTCGATCATCCCGGCTGTCCCCGGAGCCCGGCGTTCGTAGTTGTCGGCCTTGTTGCCGGTGACCTCGGACTCCGGTCGCTCATAGGCGCGCCAGGTCTCGCTCCGGTACCAGTCCATGGCCGCGGCGGCGTCCGACTGGGCGACCTCGAGGAACGATCCCTCTCCGGTCTCCTTGGCCCGGATCACCGCGGCCAGGATGCCCAGCGCCCCGAACAGCGGTCCGGCGTGGATGCCCATCGACGCGTGCTCCGGGAGGTAGGCGAATCCCTGATCGTTGACTTGGGGGGAGACAATGCCGGCCCAGGTGTCGAAGGCCACCCCGTGGGCGGGGAGGTTCTGGTACGGACCGGTCATCCCGTAGCCGGAGATGGTGCAGAACACGATCTTGGGGTTGATCTTCCGGAGGTCGTCGTAGCCGACCCCCCGCCGGGCGAGCCCACCCGGGCGCATCGCCTCGACCACCACGTCGGCGGTCTTGGCCAGCTCCTTGAAGGTGGCCACGTCCTCCTCTTGGCGGAGGTCCATCACGATGCTGCGCTTGCCCCGGTTGATATGGAGGTGCATCAGGGACACCCCCTCGACGATGGGCCAGGTCATCTCGCGTATGTAGTCGCCGTTGGGCGGCTCCACCTTGATGACCTCGGCACCCAGGTCGACCAGGGGCATGGTGATGGCCGCCGGCCCCAAGGCGGAGCATTCGATAACCCGGATACCCGAGAGCGGAGCGGCGGCGGCCATGCGATCCTCCAAGAGAGTGCGGTTTTGCTGACGTGCGGCTGCGAAGCCTATCCGAGGCCTGCGATCGGCTCGCCACTCCTGACCAGGTATACCTGGTCGTCGACATCCCATTCGCGTCACACCGACAGGAACGAGGAAGCCATGAAAGCAGCCGTGTACTACGAGAACGGTGGTCCCGACGTGTTCCGCTACGAGGAGGTACCCGATCCGATCATCGGACCCGAGGACGTCCTGATCCGGGTCGAAGCGGTGAGCATCGAGGGTGGTGACACCCTGAACCGCCTCCAGGGCGCGCTCACCAGCACTCCGCACATCGTCGGCTACCAGTGTGCGGGGCCGGTGTTGGCCATCGGCGACAACGTCACCGGGATCGCGGTCGGTGACCGGGTGGTGACCACCGGTTTGAACGGGTCCCATGCCGAGCTGCGGGCCACCGGTCAGTCGTTTTGCTGGGTGATCCCCGATGGGTTGTCGACTGAAGAGGCGGCCAGCGTGCCGGTGCCGTTTGGGACGGCTAGCGATTGCCTTTTCGAGTTCGGGCGCCTCCAGCCCGGCGAGACGGCCCTTATTCACGCCGGTGCCAGCGGAGTGGGCATCGCGGCCATCCAATTGGCCAAGCGAGCCGGTGCCCGAGTGCTTGCCACCGCGTCGAGTGACGAGCGGCTCTCTCGTCTGGGTGAGTTCGGGCTCGATCACGGCATCAACTACGCAGCGGTCGACTTCGCGGTGGCAGTCCGGGAACTGACCGACGGTCGGGGCGCCGATGTCATCGTCGATTCGATTGGGGGCTCGACCCTCCAGAAGAGCCTGCAGTGCCTGGCCTACCGGGGCCGGTGTATGACCTTCGGGGATGCGGGCCGGGAAACGCCATCCATGTTGGACATCTCGACGATGCGGGCCCAGAACCAATCCCTGGTCGGGTACTTCCTGGGCGCAGAGCTGTTCCTCAGCCCCCGTCCCCACGCCATGATCGCCGGGTTACTCGCCGACATCGCCTCCGGTGAGCTCCGGGCCGTGATCGACCGACGTTTCTCGCTGGAGGAAGCCGGCGAAGCCCACGCCTACATCGAAAGCCGTCAGGCGTTCGGTCGAGTGTTGCTGGTTCCGTAGTCGGTAGGAGGGCGGATCGTGAGGCTGACGAGCACAGAAAGCCTCCGAGGAGTGGTGCGGGTTGGACCCGATATGATGGCCCGCTGTCCCGGTCGCCAACCGGATCAGGACGACCAGCGCTCGTAGCTCAACGGATTAGAGCATCTGACTACGGATCAGAAGGTTGCAGGTTCGAATCCTGCCGAGCGCGCTTGGCTATCCGATCAGCGGACCGGTTGACCCGACCGGCGACGCATCGAAATCACCAGTACCGTGCCCAGGCCCAACAGGATCAACGCGCCGACGATCAGGGCGATGAGTTCGGCGCCGGTGAAGGCCAGGAATCCGCTTGGTCCTTGGGACGCCACTCCCATTGAGCTGCCCGGCGACGAGCCCGTCGACGCCCCCACCCCCGTGTTCGACGGGTCCGAAGCCCCCGCTCCCGCCTCTGGCGTCGATGCCCCGGGAGTCGGGGTGGCCGAGGTTCGATTCACCATCGCCACATAGGGCCGGCACGGCTCGTTGCGCAGACTCGGGCAAGCGGGCAGGCCCGTCGGCACGCTTACGCCCGGGACCACCGGGAGGATGAGGCTGGACGGCATCGCCTTCGAGAAGGCGATCGACTCGGTCGCGGTGCCCCCGGGCATTGTCTGGCCGAAGGACCAGACCGGTTGTGTCCCGTTCGGCGCGGCGATCGTCACCCGGATGCGCGACCCGGCCCGGTAGGCGTGGCCCTCGTAGTAGAGCGGGATCACGACCTCGACAAAGTCGTTGGCGGGCATCGGCTGGACGTCACTGGCGCGCAGGCTGAGTACCGGCGCGAGCGAGGTGCTCCGGGTGGGATCGAGGGCACGGTCGCTCGCCCTTACCCATCCGTTCTGCACGAAGGTCTCCTTGCCGTCAGGCCGTACCTCGCTGATGGTGGCCTGGAGGTCGACATCCGGCGTCGATGAGCGCACCCACAGATGAACGGCTCCGGCTCCGATGACCGTCGTGTCGGTGGTCATCGGGGCAGAGACATAGGAGACGGCGCTGTTCGGAGGGTTCTGCTTCCACGCCCACTGCCACGCCGATGCGTTAGACCACAGACCACCCCCACCGGTGTTGCCTGGGTAGTCGGTGGCGGGCAGGGCGTTGGCGTTCGAGGAATACGAGTCGATCGCGCCCTCTGCCGGTGGCTCAGATGTCAGCGTGCCGTCCGGCCCGAGGTACCAGGCCCGAGCCGCGGTCCCCGGGATCGGGAACTCCGAAAACGACTGTTCGAAACCTGGATACGGGTTGCCGGGCGTACTGTCGCCGAGGGGCGACCGACCGGCGCCGTTGTCGAACAGCACCCGGACCTGGGGCAGCTTCTGGAAGGCGGCCAGAGCGTCGGGGTAGGTCAAAATTGTCTGGATCGGGTCCAAGGGCAGCGTCACCCCGCTCATGCCCATGGCCTGTTGGTAGATGATCGGGGCGGCAATATGTATCAGCGCGGCATTGGCGATCGGTGCCTGGTGGGCGACGTAGAGCTCCAAGAAGTCGTACCAGCGGTTCAGGGTGTCGGGGTCGAGGGCGTCGATGTGAGCGCCGTTGGTGAAGGTGAACCACTTCTGTTGGGTACCGGTGAATTGTCCGACCAGATCGGGACAGTGCCCCCCGGTCTGCTCGTCCTCCCACTGGCAGGCCATGAACACCGGCACCGTGATCTTGTTGACGAAGGTGATCGGTGCCAGGGGGTCGGCGACCGAGGGTACATAGTGGGCGTTGGAGTCGATCTTGGCCATCAGGTTGGCGGCTTCACCGTGTAGGACCTGGTTTTGCCGACAGGTCGCGTCTCCTTGTTGGATCCGCTGGTACGCCCAGGCCTGTCCACCGCTAGGCGATGCTGGCTCGGCATCATGCATCCGCTCGCTGGCCCAGGCGACCGCGAATCCGGTGTTCAGGATGCCGCGCGGATAGAGGGTGGTCTGGGTGGAGTCGATGGTGGAGAAGGGGGAGATTGCCTCGAGGTCCGGAGGATCGGTCTGGGCGGTGAACAGCTGGCTCATCCCCCCGTAGGAGATGCCCATCATCCCGACCTTGTGATCGAGGACCCACGGCTGGTGGGCGATCGTCTCGATCACGTCGTAGCCGTCGAGGTTCTGCAACGGCTCGAAGAAGTCGAAGGCGCCACCGGAGCAACCGGTGCCGCGCATGTTGACGTCCACGACGGTGAACCCCATCAGGTTGGCCAGGATCGCGATCCCGCTCTGAGGTCCGGCCGGGTTCGCATAGCCGTAGCCGGAATATTCGATCAACATCGGAGATGGCCCGCCGCCGAGGTAGGGGAGTTGGATGCCGCTCAACCCCGGTAACTCCTTCGTGACGTCCTGAGGTGGGTGCACGTCGATGGCCAGCTCGGTCCCGTCCCGGGTCGTCAGGTAGCCGTAACCGTCGGGCGAGATCGATTGGTTGTAGATGGCGGGATCCCACGGAGCCGACGTGGTCGTGTACACCGTGACCGGGTCGGACTCGCTTCCCTGGGGCAACGCCCGCACCCGGTAGCCGCTGCCCGGCGCCACGTCGCGGAACAGCAGGCCGCCCAAAGAGTCGGCGCTCTGGGTAGACAGCGTCTGTCCGATCGAGTCCACCAGTGACGCGCTCGAACCGGGGGCGAGTCCAACGACGTAGACCTGGTCGGCGCTGCCGTAAGCGCTGAAGGTGGGAGCCACCGGCGATGGGCTCGTGGCCGAGGCGCCGGCGGCGATCGTTGGGCTGCCCACGATGGCGGTGGCAACCAAGACGGTGGCCAGTCTCACTCCTCGCAGCAGGGAGCGCCCGCTTCTCACGTTGGCATTTCTACTATGGAGCCCGCGCTTGACGCAGTTGGTGGGAGTCTCTCTACGAGATCAGGGCGAAGCTGCGACGAGGTCGAACTCGTTGCCTTCGGGGTCGGCGAACGTTCGCCATCGATTTCCGCCTTGCTCCATTTCGTTCAGTTGGGTGGCGCCGAGCTTGATCAGGCGTTCCGTCTCGGCGTCGTAGTCAGCAGTGGCGATGTCCGGGTGGACCCGGTTCTTGACGATCTTGCCTTCTGGGACTTGATGGAACATGAGTCGGAGCCCCTCGCCGACGGTGATCGCCGCGGAGCTGTCAGTGGCGCCGGCGTTGACCGGTTGGCGGAGGACGTCGGACCAGAACTGGGCGAGTCTGGTGATGTCCGAGCCGTCGACGCTGATGGCAATCAGGCTGGTGGCCATGGTGGTCTCCTGAGTATCGATTGATGGTTTGAGGGTCAGATAGCGGTTCGGCCACCGTCGGCGGCGACGATGGCGCCGGTGACGTAGCTGGCTTGGGGTGAAGCCAGGAAGGCAACGACCTCCGCGATTTCGTCGGGCTCGGCCGCCCGGTTCAGCGCGGTGGTGGCGCCGATAGTTTCGAAGAGTTGGTGCGCCTCGGGTCGGGTATAGATGGGACCCGCAGCCACGGCGTTAACCCGAACCCCTCGGGGGCTGTACTCGGCAGTCCAGGCTTGGGTCATGGATGCCAATGCCGCCTTGGTGGCCCCGTAGGCGGCGGCGTTGGGCAATCCGATGCGTCCGGCCATGCTGCTGATGTTGATGATGCTGCCCGCGCCCTTGATGGCCATCGCCGGGGCGAACGCTCCAACCAGGAGGTACGGGGCTCTGACGTTGCTGGCGAACATGGCGTCGAAGTCCTCGACCTTCATCTGCTCGGTCGGTGCCCATACCGCGATGCCGGCATTGTTCACCAGCACATCCACCGGACCGACGTCTTCGGCCAGTTTGGCGATGGCGCTCGGATCGCTGAGATCGACGGCGACGAAGGAGGCCCGGCCCCCGGCCGCTTCGATCTGGTCGACGACGGCTGCTCCCCGGGCGGCGTCGCGCCCTACCACGATGACCTTCATCCCGTCCCGGGCGAGGCGCAAGGCGATCGCTTTGCCCAGGCCGGAGGTGGCCCCGGTGACCAGAGCAACGGGCGGCGGATTGGCGGTAGCAACATCGGACATGGCGGATCTCCCTCAGTACTGAACAGAACGGTCTGTTTGTACTATACAGACCGTTCTGGTAATGTCAAGGCCATGTCCACTGAATCAACCATCGAACGGCCTTCGGCTCGTGAGCGGCTGCTGAGCGCGGCCAGCGACCTGTTCTACGAGGACGGCGTGCATACGGTCGGCGTCGATCGAATCGTCGAGCGTGCGGGTGTGGCCAAGGCAACCCTCTACACGTTGTTCGGAAACAAGGAAGGGCTCATTCGCGCCTACCTGACCGCGCGCCACGACCGCACCCGCGAGCGCATGGCCCAAGAGGTGACGGTTCGTTTCCGTACTCCCCGCGAGCGCCTCCTCGGGGTCTTCGAGGTCCAGGGGCTGTTGTTCTCCGAGCCGGGATTCCGCGGCTGCGCCTTCGTCGGCGCCAACTCTGAGTCCTCGCCGGGGACCAGCGTCGAGGAAGTCACCGAGGATTACCGCAGCTGGCTCCGGACCTTGTTCCTCGACCTGGCCACGGAGGCGGGGGCGACCAATCCAGAGCCCCTCGCCCGGCAACTGGTTCTGCTTTACGACGGAGCCGGGATCTCTGCCTGGATGGACCACGACCCCAGCGTTGCCGTCGCGGCCCGCACCGTTGCCGAGTCACTGATCGATTCGGCCATCCCCCAAGAACCGAGCTCCGCTACGCCATCGGCCGACGCCGTCCCGCGGTCCTCAGGTCGTCAGGTTGCCGAGCGAACCGGTCGATCAAAGCGGTAGAACTGTTCCGTGGCCTCTGTGGAACCAATCCAGACACCTTCCTCCCACACAACCGAAGGAGGGGTACTCCTGGGCAGCGACCAGGCGCGCCGACGCATGGTCTTGTTCGAGGATCCTCAGTGCCCTTACTGCCGTCAGTTCGAGGAGATCTCAGGCGAGCTGCTGCGAAGCGCCCGAAATGAGGGAATCGTGGCCATCGAATACCGCATGCGCTGTTTCTTGGGTATCGAGTCGGTGCGCGCGGACAATGCCTTGGCGCTCGCCGCCGAGGCAGGCCGGTTTGACGAACTCCGAACCACGCTGTTCGCCGCCCAGCCACCCGAGGGAACTGGCGGGTTCACGACTGCAGATCTGCTGGAGCTCGGTCAGCAGGTTGGTCTCACCGGACCTGACTACCTTTCGGGCGTCAAGGAAGGCCGGTATGAGCGGTGGGTGTTGAAGACGGAACAGAGCTTCCAAGAGCAGGATCCCCAAGGGACACCCGCCGCTTGGCTTGACGGTCAACCGGTCGACCCTCGAATGTTGACCAACCCACGAGCGTTGGCCGCCGGACTGGAGTCCTGAACAAAACCGGCTGGACGGTCCGTGGGATTGTTGCCTTTCGCGGGGGAAGCCGCAGCCGACGCGAACTTCGGCCTCAACTATTTCAGCTGACGTTCGGTCGAGCCGGGGTCCGCCGGATCGGCAATTCGGCGTCTACCTGTTCCGCGAGTTTGCAGGGATTGTCGGGCGGGTCGGAAACGCCGATCCGGGTGGCCAGCAGTCGGATCTGGGATCGGAACGTCTCGCCGGCCTTGTCCCCGAGGGGGGCGAGCAGGTGGGCCTCGGCCGAGCGGAGGCGATCATCGAGATCGGCCAGCAGTTCTATCCCGAGTGGGGTGGCAACCACCTGTCGGGCGCGGCGGTCGGCGGGATCGGGGTGCCGCTCGATCAGGCCGGCGGACTCCAGGTCGTCGAGAAGGTAGGTCATCACTGTGCGGTCGACCCCCAGGTGCTGGGCGAGGGCGAGCTGGCTGTTGACCGTGCCCCTGACCGCGGCGGAAAGCACCTGGTACCCCCTGGGCCCCCCGGGCAGATCAGCGACCGCGGCATGGGCGGCGGTGGCATAGGCCCGAAAGACCATTCCCAGGCCCCAGCCGAGATCCCCAGCCAGGGCGTCATCACACCCGCTGCCTATCGCCTTTCCCTCACCACAATTCACGTCAGCCACCGACCCATCATACCGGCTGCGCTCCGAACAAGCGTGATGAATAAGATGATCAGTTGACAAGATGATCTGTGTAACATATGAATATTGGAAGCGTGGACCGGCTGCGCGACGAGGAGTGGACGAGATGACTGGGAACGATCAGGCAAGCAAGCCGACGGTGGTGGTGGTGGGTGGCGGATATGGCGGCGTGGCCGTCGCCAAGGCTCTGGATGAGACCACCAACGTGGTGCTGGTCGAGCCCAAGGAGGCGTTCATCCATAACATCGCCGCCCTCCGGGCGTTGGTGGATCCGACCTGGTTGCCGAGGATCTTCTACCCCTATGACGGCCTCCTCACCCACGGTCGGGTGGTTCAGGACCGTGCGGTAGTAGTGGACCCGCACCGGGTCCAGACCGCATCGGGAGAGGAGATCGCCGCCGACTATGTCGTGCTGGCGACCGGGTCCTACTACCCGTTCCCAGCGAAGACCGACCTTGTTGACATCGAGAGCGCCCATCGGGAGGTCAGGACTGTGCACGACGCCCTCTCGAAGGCGGATCGGGTCCTCCTGCTCGGGGCAGGCCCGGTCGGCATCGAGCTGGCCGGTGAGATACGCCATGTCTGGCCGGAGAAGTCGATCGTCCTGCTCGACGTGGCCAGCGAGGTGCTGGGCGGCCCGTACAAGCCGGAACTGAAAACCGAGCTCCTGAACCAACTGTCCGAATTCCGGGTCGAGGTGCTCTTGGGCAGTCCGCTGCGGGAGGAACCGCCGACCGAGCCGGGAGACCTCGGGACGTTCACGGTCACCACCCGAGTGGGATTGGACGTGACCGCCGATATCTGGTTCCGCTGCTTCGGTGTCGTGCCGAATAGCGACTACCTCGGCGAGGCATTGCTGCCAGCTCGTCGCCCGGATGGGTTCATCGAGGTAGGCCCCACTCTGCAGGTGGCCGGGCAGCCGACCGTGTTCGCCATCGGCGACCTGTCGACGGCGGACGCCAAGATGGCCGCTTTTGCCGGACGCGAGGCGGTCACCGTCGCCGAGAACATCAACGCTCTGATCGAAGGCAAACCCGACCTCGCCAACTATGAGTCCATGGGCGTCGGCATCGTGGTGCCCATCGGACCCGAGGCCGGCGCCGGTCAGTTCCCCGGACAGGACGAGATTCTCGGGCGCGAGGCGGTTGCCGATATGAAGGGTAGGGACATGGGCGTGGATCGATTCAGCGAGCTGTTCGGCCTGGCCGCTGCCGCCGCCGACTGACCGAGCCGTCCGGGGCCGAAGGGTGGCACTCGGCGACCCCAGAACTCTCGGACCGGCAGAGTGCGCGAGTTCACCAGACGCTGGATCGGTCGGCAGGGACGCCCGCCTTGTCTCTATGGTGTGGCTCAACACGGAGCCTTGGCTCCGCAGCCACAGCTGGAGACCCCGGGGGGCGCAGTGAACCGGATTGGTGACTACGGGATGATCGGGGACTGCCATTCATTGGCGCTTGTCGGTCCCGACGGGTCCATCGACTGGCTCTGCTTCCCCCGCTTTGACTCGCCGTCAGTCTTCGCCCGCACCCTCGACGCCGACGCCGGCCATTTTCGGTTGGCACCTTCCTCGCCGACGGAGGACGTCCGCCGGACTTATCTGCCTTCGACCAATGTGCTCGAAACGACGTTTGTGACCGCCGACGGTGAGCTCGAAGTCACCGACTGCATGCCGGTCCGACCCTTCGATCCCGAGAACCTGACCGCGGTCGATAACCATGCATCGGTGCTCCGACGGGTGCGCTGTCGATCCGGACCGGTATCCGTGGCCGTGGACCTGCGGCCTCGATTCGAGTACGGCACGGTGTTGCCCAGGTTCACCGCCACCTCATCGATGACCGCGACGGTGGTGGGCGGACCGGATGCCCTGTGGGTGCGGGCCAGCCGCGAACTGGCCGTCGACCGTCAGCACATTTCCGCCCAGTGGGATCTTCAGCCCGGTGACGAAGCCTGGATCGAGGTGGGCTGGACCCCAGCCGTCGGCAGGTCGCCGCATGACGGCTGCGGCGATCACCTGGCCGACATGCAGCGGCGATTCGCCGAAACCGTGGGCTTCTGGGAGGCGTGGCTGGCCCGATGCAGTTATCGCGGCGACCATGAGCGAAGAGTGCACCGGGCCGCCCTGGTGCTCAAGGCGTTGACCTACTCCCCCACCGGGGCGGTGGTAGCCGCCGGAACCACGTCGCTACCCGAGTGGATCGGAGGCGCTCGGAACTGGGACTATCGCTTCACCTGGATCCGAGATGCCACCCTTACGCTGGCCTCCCTGGCCCTGCTCGGCTATCTCGCCGAGGCCGCCGCCTTCAAGGGCTGGCTCGAGCGGACCGGCGCCGGGCGCCCCGAAGACCTGCAGATCATGTATCGAGTGACCGGCGAGCGGCTGCTTCCCGAACTCGAGCTGGCCCATCTGCGTGGCCATCGAGGCTCGACTCCGGTTCGGATCGGCAACGGCGCCGCCGGACAGGTGCAACTCGACTCACTGGGACAGCTCCTGGAGGCCGGCTACCTCTTCGGACGGGCCGGAGGCGAGCTCACCGTGGACAACGCCGGCTTTCTCTGCCGGGTAGCCGACCTGACGGTACGCGAATGGCGGCGACCCGATCAGGGAATCTGGGAGATTCGTGACGAGCCCCGCCATTTCGTCCACTCCAAACTCAACTGCTGGGTGGCTCTCGATCGTGCCGTGCGCCTGGCCGACGCCGGTCAGCTTCACGGGGATTCTGATCTCTGGCGGAGCGAACGCGACGCGGTAGCTGATTGGTTGCGCTCGGAGGGGTCACCCGACGGGTGGTACGTCCAGGCCGCCGGTCATCCGTTGGCCGACGCCGCCGCCCTGCTCGTTCCCGCGCTCGGGTTTATGGCGCCGGGCGATCCGCGGGTGCTGGCCACCATCGATGTCGTGCAGCGGGACCTCAGCAATGGAACCCACGTGCACCGCTACCTGAGCCCCGACGGCCTGCCCGGAGACGAGGGAGCCTTCCTGCTGTGCTCGTTCTGGCTCCTCGATGCCCTGATCTACTCCCGACGGCTCGACGAGGCTGAAGAGCTGATGGAGCAACTCCTGGGAATGGCCAACGATGTGGGGCTGTATGCCGAAATGGTGGATCCTTCCACCGGGGAGCAGCTGGGTAACACCCCGCAGGCGTTCACCCATATGGCGGTGGTCACCTCCTGCAGTGCGATCTCCGCCGCCCGTCGGGGTGAGCTCCCTCCACCCGATCAGCCGTTCTCCTTCGTCGAGGCCTGTTTGGACCGGCGCCTGCTGGCCGCCCAGGACTGAATCGTGCCTGTCACCGAAGAATCCGCCCGAGCTACCCGCCCATTGAGCGCGCCTACCGTTGCGGTGTATTCGGGTCGTTTCGGGGACGCGATGATGCGGGGGCTTCAGTTGATGATGCCGGACGTGGCCATGGTCACGGCCGGCAGCCCAGAGGCTGCAGCTCGCGCCGATGTCCTGGTGACGCTGGCCGACAACGAATCAGCCATTGCCGACGTCCTCACCCCGGGGATCACCTGGGTCCACGTCCTCGGCGCCGGCATCGACGGCTTTCCCCTCGACCTGGTCGGCGACCGGATGCTCACCTGTTCCCGAGGGGCCGGCGCCCCGGCCATCGCCGAGTTCGTGTTGGGCGCCATGCTCGCCTTCGAGAAGCGCCTCCCCGATTCATGGGTCACCGAACCTCCCGCCCAGTGGAGCACCGCCGAGCTCGGAGGCCTCGAGGGCCGAACCTTGGGGATCGTCGGGCTCGGCTCCATCGGAACCCAGGTTGCCATCCGGGCGCTTGCCTTCGACATGGAGGTGGTGGCGCTCCGCCGGAACCAGGGTTCCTCACCCATCCCCGGCGTCACTGTCTGTGCGAACTTGTCGTCGTTGCTGGGTTGCTCAGACCACATCGTGGTGGCGGCCCCGGCAACCGCGGAGACCCATCGGCTGATTGGCGAGTCGGCTCTGGCCGACGTGAAACCCGGGGCCCACTTCGTCAACGTGTCGAGGGGCTGGCTGGTCGACCAGGATGCTCTCCTTGCCGCCTTGGACGACGGGCGGATTGCCCTGGCGTCCCTGGATGTGGTCGAGCCCGAGCCGCTGCCAGCTGGCCATCCGCTGTACCTCCACCCAAAGGTGCGGTTATCGCCGCATATCTCGTGGTCATCTCCGCGGACCCTGGTGCGGACGTTCGAGCTCTTCGCCGACAACGTCGCCCGTTTCCGTTCGGGGCAGGCCCTCCACGGACTGGTGGACGTGGCGGCAGGCTACTGACTGAGCTCGGCGGCGCCCCGCGGCGCTCGACCGGGGACCGGATCAGTCGCCGTCGAAGGGGGCGTCGCGTTCGTGGACGGCCTGCCTGAGGCCGACCTCGCCCGCCCGGGCGGTGAAGGCGCGGGCATCCTTCGAGCGATGGGCCATGGCGTCGTTGAGGGCGGCGAACCGCTGCAGTTGCGAGCGGCCCATCAGCTCGACCCCCTCGTTGACCACCCGTTTGTTGGCGGCGAGCAGGTCCCGTCCGACCAATCCGATGCGGGCGGCCAGGGAGAGGGTGTAGTCGTCGAGCTCGGACCCGGGCACCGCCGCCTGGACCAGGCCGATGTCGGCGGCCTCGGCGCCGCTCACCGTGTCGCCGGTGAACAGCAATCGCTTGGTCCACTGCGGACCGAGATTGTAGAGCCACATGTTGGTCGGTGGCACCCCCATCGACCGGACCGGGGGGAACCCGATGCGGGCGTCATCGGCGGCCACCACGATGTCACAATGCAGGGCGAGATCGGTGCCGCCGGCCAGGCAGTTGCCGTGGACCTGGGCGATGATCGGAACCCGGCAGTCCCACACCTTGGCCCAGCCGGCCGCCAGCTCGAGCATCGCCGCGGCGTCGCCCTCGATGCCGGGGGGCGGATCGGCGTCGCCCGGCCCGATGTCCTCGGGCAGGATCCCGTACCCGGAGGAAAACGACCGACCCGAGCCGCGGATCACCACCACCCGGATACCGGTGTCCCGTTCGGCATCGGCGACGGCTTCCAGCAGTTCCCGGATACAACGCGGGGTGAGCGGGTTGTGGCGCTCCGGGCGATTGAGGGTCAGCCGGCAGACCGCGCCGATTCGCTCGGTGAGCACCGCCGGGTTGTCGGCGCTCACCGGCTGGCTTCCGGCGATGGAGCGGTGGATGGCGTCATCTCGAGCTGGCCCTTGATCACCTTGCCGGAGGCATTGCGGGGGAGTCGGTCGATGATGCGCAGCTGCCGGGGCACCTTGTAGTCGGCCAGGCGCTCGAGCAAGAAAGTACGGAGGTCGGTAGCGGATGTGTCGGACTCCTCGGACAGCACAACCCAGGCTCCCACATCCTCTCCGAGCACGTCGTGGGGGATGCCGGCCACCACCGCCTCCACCACGGCCGGATGGGTATAGAGCACTTCTTCGACCTCGCTCGGGACGATGTTGTGGCCACCGCGGATGATCAGCTCCTTGGTCCGGCCGGTGATCCAGAGGAATCCGTCGTCGTCGAGGTAGCCGAGGTCGCCGCTGTGGAGCCACCCTGCCCGCCAGGGTGGTTGGGTGTCGGTCTCGGACTTGTAGTACTCCCGGGGCGGCTCGGCGCCTCGGACGGTGATCTCGCCCACCTTTCCTGGGTCCAGGTCGGCCCCGTCGTCGTCCACGATCCGGATCTCCACCCCCGGGAGCGGCCGACCCGCCGAACCGAGATGGCGGCCCTGGTCGCCGGACGGCGAACGGCTCACCGCACCGAATTCGGTCAAGCCGTAGCCGACCAGGATGTCGCTCCGGGGCAACCGCTGGCCGAGCCGCCGCAGGGTGGCCCGGGTGATCGGCGCCCCGCCGATGGTGAGAGCGGCCAGGCTCGAGAGGTCGGCCCGCTCGAAGTCGGGATGGGCCACGATGAGCTGGGCCATGGCCGGGACCACGAAGGCGACCACCGGGCGGTGAAGTTCCACGAGGGACAGCCATTGACCGGGGTCGAAGCGGGGCTGGTACCAGCCACTCAGCCCACCCCGCATCGGTCCGTAGACGAGCAGGGCGCCGCTGGTGGTGGAGAACGGGGAGGAGGTCATGAAGCCGAGCCCGTTCCAGTCGGCGGGTCGACCGGCCGGGTCGGGGTCGGGGTGGCGCACCACCACCGCCTTGGGCGCTCCGGTGGTTCCCGAGGTGTACATGATGTCCATCGACCCATCGCCGCCGGGAATCCGGGGGAGTGGCGAGGAGTCGGCATCGAACAGCGCCGACCAGTCCAGGGCTCCGTGGCCGCCGGTGGTGATGGCCACCACCCGGGGGCCGTTCAGTCGGATCGGTACCTCGGCCCAGGGGACACCGATGTCGGTGTCCGGGCTCGCCAGCACTGCCATCGGCTCGGCGTGGGTGAGGATGGCCCGGAGTTCGGGCCCGGCCAGTCGGGTGTTGACGGGAACCGCGATGGCGCCCGTCCGGTGGGCGGCGGTGTAGGCGATCAACCACGGGAACGGCTCGTCGGGTCCGACGGCGATGACCATCCGGTCCCCCCGGCCCAGGCCCTGAGCGACCAGACCCCGGGCCAATTGGTTCGACCCGGCGTCCCAGTCACCGAAACTCAGCTCGGAGCCGTCGGCCAGGTTGCGCCAGGCGGTGGCATCCGGGTGAGCGGCGGCCATGGCGCCGACCTCATCGCCGGTCAGTACGGCTCACCTCCCTCGAGGATGCGGCGGGGGTTGTCGACCATCATCGTCGTGATGTCCTCATCACTGATCCCCGAGCGCCGCATCTGGGGCAGGACGTCCTGGGGGATGTGGGTCCATCGCCAGTCCTTCCAGGCGGAAACCATGGCCGGCGGGAACCAGTCGACGTGGCACATGGCATCGTGGGAGAGCACGATCCGATCGGCATGCCCCCGGTCGCAGAGCAACTTGACCGATGCGATGCGCTCCTCCATCGAGAAGGTGGCGATGCCGAAATGGTCGAAGCCCAGATAGGAGCCGTTGGCGAGGAGGGCTTCGTGGTAGGCGGCGTCGAGGGTCCCCCCCGAGTGGCCGATGACCACCCGGCTGAGGTCGACCCCCTCCTCGGCCAGGATCCGCTGTTGTTCCAGGCCCCACGGCTGGGGAGGGGTCGGGGTGTGGGTGGTGATCGGCACTCCAGTTTGGCGGTGGGCCTGGGCGACCGCCCGCAGCACCCGCTCGACCCCCGGGGTGATCCCGGGGGTGTCGGTGGCGCACTTGAGGATGCCCGCCCGCACTCCGGTGTCGCCGATCCCGTCCCGGATCTCCCTCACGAACAAATCGATCATCGGTTCGGCGCCGCCCAGGATGGTGCCGGGTCCCTGGAAGTGGAAGTACATCGGCACGTCGTTGTAGGTGTAGACGCCGGTGGCGGCGATGATGTTGATGTCGGGAACCTGGTCGGCGACGGTCACGATGCGGGGGATGAACCGTCCGAGCCCGATCACCGTCAGGTCGACGATGGTGTCGATCCCGCTTTCCTTCAGGTCCCGTAGCCGTTGCACCGCGGCCGCCTGCACCGCGGCTTCGTCCCACTCCGCCGATGTCTTCTCGATCTCGGGACTGAGGACGAAGACGTGCTCGTGCATGAGGGTCGACCCCAGGTTCCCCGAGTCGACGGGACCTCGCACGGTGTTCACAGGCGTCACGGATTCCCCCTTCGGTACCACCGCCGACCAAAAAGACCCGCGCGGCCATGGGAGCGTACCGCCGGAGGCCGGGCTGAATAGGTTCAGGCGGTGGCGATGGCGTCCGCCGCCTCGAGGCCCAGGGCGGTCACTGCTTGCTGGCGGAGGACGAACTTCTGGATCTTGCCGGTGACCGTCATCGGGAACTCGTCCACCGCCAGGACGTAGCGTGGCACCTTGAACCGGGCCAGCCGCTGGCGGCAGAAGGCGCAGATCTCCTCGGCGCTCACCTCGGTACCGGGTACCGCGATCACGAAGGCGGCCAGTTCCTCGCCGAAGCGTTCGTCGGGTACGCCGACAACCTGGACCGACTCAACCCCTGGATGGGTGAAGATGATCTCTTCGATCTCGCGGGGATAGATGTTCTCGCCGCCCCGGATCACCATGTCCTTCAAGCGGCCGACGACGTTGACGTTTCCGGCGGCATCCATGGTGCCGAGATCCCCGGTTCGCATCCAACCGTCGACGATGGCGTCTCGGGTGGCGTCATCGTCGTCCCAATAACCCGGCATCACCAGGTAGCCCCGCGTACAGATCTCGCCCTTCTCGCCCCGCTCGACCGGGTCCAGCGTGGTGATGTCCGCGATCTTGATCTCGGTGTGGGGCAATGCCGATCCGATTGTCGAGGTCCGGACCTCGAGAGAGTCGTCGATCCTCGTCATGGTCGACGCCGGCGAGGTCTCGGTCATTCCGTAGGCGATGGTCATGTCCGATGCATGCATCTCGTCGACGACCCGCCGCATGATCTCGATGGGACAGGGCGCACCGGCCATGATGCCGGTGCGAAGCGAGGTGAGGTCGAATTCGTGGAAGCGCGGATGGCTCAGCATGGCGATGAACATGGTGGGCACGCCGTAGATGCTGGTGCACCGCTCCTCGGCGATCGCCCCGAGCGTGTCGACGGGGTCGAATGCCTCGGCCGGATACACCATGGTGGCCCCGGTGGACAGGCAGCCGAGGTTGCCGAGGCCCATCCCGAAGCAGTGGTAGAGGGGCACCGGAATGGCCACGGCGTCGTTCTCGGTATAGCCGAGTTGGCGTCCGACGATGGCGCCGTTGTTGAGGACGTTGCGATGGGTGAGAGTGGCACCCTTCGGGCTCCCGGTGGTCCCGCTGGTGAACTGGATGTTGATCGGGTCGTCGGCATCGCACTTTCCTTCCCGTGCCTCCAACTCGCCGGCACCGACACTGGCCGCCATCTCGAGCATCGCCGCCCAGGTCAGGTCCGAATCCACCCCGGTTCCGGTTTCGTCAGTACCGATGGCGATTACCCGCTCCAGCGATGGGCACCGCCCGCGGGTCTCCTGCAGCATGCCGAAGTAGTCGGCATCCCGGAAGCCAGACACCGCAGCCAGGATCCTGACACCCGATTTCGCCAACGCGTAGGCCAGCTCGCCGGCCCGGTAGGCGGGGTTGATGTTCACCAGGATGGCCCCCACCATTGCGCTACCGAGCTGTAGTTCGGTCCACTCCACCCGGGTCGGTGCCCAGATGCCCACCCGGTCCCCGGGCTCGACTCCGAGGGCCAGCAGCCCCCTGGCCACCACCGCCGATCGTTCGGCGAGATCCGACCAGGTCAGGTGCAGTCCCTGGTGGCGGCTCACCAGGGCCAGCCGGTCGCCGCTGGCCGCCACCCGCTGCCGAAGGGCAACTCCGATGGTGTCGCCCGACAGCGGCGCATCTGCGATCCCGGACTCGTAGGAAATCATCGTCAACCTCGCGCTCCCCCCGCTGCCGGAAGCGTACCGTCGGTGCCGAGGAGGTGCCGGGCGCCGCGGCCCGACCCAGCGGTTCCCCGCGGCTCAGCCGTCGAGAGAGCGCCCATCTTGGCGACTTCGGATCCCACGAGGTCCGGCCCCGGTCACACTCGGGGCGCCTAGCGTGCGGAGGTGACCTCGCGGGAACGATCAGGCCATCTGACACTTCCCCTCAAGGACATCCCACCCGCGGTGATCACCGCCTGCCTGGTGGCAGTGCCTCTGGCCATCGGGATCGGCACCGGACACGATCTGGCCGGCGCCAGTTCGGCGCTCGGGGCCTACCTGTGGACCGTCGGCAACCACGCCAACCCGCGCCCGATCGGAATTCGGGTGGCGGCAGGCACGGCATTGCTGTTCGGGGTGGCGGGTGCGACCGGAGCCGTGGCCGGCCGACACCTGTGGTTCCTGGTTGTCATGGCTCTGGTCTGGGCGACCTTCCAGGCGGTGGCGGACACCGCCGCCAATGCACTGCGGATGCCGGTGGCCATGGCGGCCCTGTGCTTCCTGCTGTCAGCCATTGGTGGCGGTGCCAGCTGGCGTGGGGCTCTCTGGCGCGGGGTCCTGGTGCTGGGCGGAGCATCGTGGACGGCGGTATGCGAGATGGTGCGCCATCCGCCCGGTCGGAAACGAGGGGCGGCGGCCGGACAATTGGGAATCAACGATCTTCGGGCGGCCTGGCCGCGATCCCGGGGATACGCGATGTTGCTGGCCGTCCCGACCGCGCTTTCTGCCGGGGTGGCCGGGCTGTTCGCCATCTCCCACGGGGCATGGACCGCCACCACCGTCCTGCGAGTCCTGCGACCCGAGGAGTCGACCACGCTAGCTCGGAGCGGCCGCCGAATTGTGGGCACCGCCGCCGGCGCGTTGGTGGCCGCCCTGTTCATCGCCGTCGAGCCGCACGCGGTCACCGCGGTCATCGTCCTGGTCGCCTCCGTGTCGGCGATGCAGCTGGTCGGACCGGTCCGGTACGGCTTCTACACCTTCTTCCTGACCCTCGTGGCCCTCGAGCTGGGCTCGGTGGGCGAAGTGGCCAGCTGGCATCTCGCCCTGATTCGGGTCGCCCTCACCCTGATCGGCGCGGCGGTGGCGGTAGCCAGTGGGTACGTCTACGACCGCATCAGCCACCACCGAGGCCAGACGGCATGAGGTGGGCCGCCCGCGCTACGCCGGATTCGGTGCCAGCACCCCCTGCAGATGTTCGAGGAGATCGGAGACGGCTTGTTGGCAGACGACCAGTTCACGTCGTGAGCCGTCGGGGCCCTGTTCGACCAGTCCGGCTTCACGGAGCTGCTTCACGTGGTTGCTGACGGTGGGCTGGGCCAGTGAGAACAGCGTGGAGATGCCGGTGATGGTCCGGGGCTCCTGGCGCAGAGTGTGGAGGATGGCCAGCCGGGTGGGGTCGGCGATGGTCTTGAGCCGGCGGGCGAGCAACTCGGTGCGGGCCCGGGCTTCGGCGCCGGAGTGGTCGGTGCGGACCCCGATCACCACCACTCCGGAGAGCTCGAGGATGAGACCCTTGTGGGTGAAATAGGCGGGCACGACGGCTAGCTCCCCGTCGGGTCCGAGTTCATCCACCAGTTTGCCGACCAGCCCACCGAAGTCGCACTCGCTCCGGGCGGCTTCGTACCAGGGGGCGCCTTTGGCCACCGTGGCCCGCCTGACGGCGATGGCGGCGTCGACGGCCGGGCGGCCGTCCCGCTCCCAGTCGCTGCGCAGGGAAGCCCACGTGTCACCGACGAGGGCGGTATAGCGCTGACGCTCTTCGGCGGAGGAGCGCAGTCGGCGCAGCCGGGCGAGGATCGCCGCCCGGTCCTCCTCGGTTTCGGAGGTCAGGGCAAGATCGATCGGAGCCGTCTCTGCCAGCTCCTCGAGCCGGCTGATCAACAGGTCGGCGTCGGTGGTGAAGAGCAATCCCCCGTGGTGGGCGAGCACGATCAGTTCGGGGTAACCCCCGCAGCTCACCGTGGTGTCGGGGTCACTCCAGAAAGCCCGCACCCGCTCAGCTAGACCCGGCGTCTGGTCGTAGAGGCGGGCCAGAGCGGCTTGGTTTTGGCGGTACTCGCTCCGCGAGGCGGCGGCCAACGCCCATTCGATCTCCAGGGCGATCGATGGATGAATGCCGACTCGGGGTGCACGGGTCGCTGCGTCTTCGATTATCATAGCTAGGTAACTATATACGAATATTCTTGACTTCGTCAACCGAATCTATTTAACATGGAGGTATGAGCATGCACCCGCCGATGATGGACAAACTGGCCTCCGGCCACATCGACGACATGCGACGGGCGGCCGACCACCACCACCGGGAGTCCCGGGTTCGGGCCCGCCGGCATCCAGGGACCACCATCGCCCGGCTGATCGGCGTGTCCCTCATCCGGATCGGCGGCCGACTGGCCGGGCCCGATGCCCGCAACCAGCCCCGGGTCCTCAGTGGGCGGGAAGCGATGGGCGAACTTCACCCGATGAGCTGACACCCGCGGGACAAGGCGAGAGCGTGACGTCCGGAGGACCGAACCGTCCGAAGGTAACTCGTCTCAGAGATTGAGGAGCTTGGCGGCGGCCTCGAGTGCCCCCAAGTGTTCGTCAACCGAGGCGAGCCCGAGCCGCATGGTGTCAATGCCCAGGTGGGTGGCACCGGCGTCTCGCCAACGGTCGACATGCCGGAGGAAGCGGTCGGGATCTTCCGGTTGCCAGAGCACCCGTCCCTCCATGCCCAGTGCGGTTCCGTCGCGCCCCGCCTCCGCCGCCGATGCCTCGATGATCTGTCGGGCCCGGTCGAGACTCTCCCCTGGGTTGACCCGGGGGAACCAACCGTCGGCCAGCCGCCCGATCCGCCGGTAGGCCGGGTCGGAGGCACCACCGATCCACACCGGGATCGGGCGCTGCACCGGCAGCGGGGCGAGCCCGGCCCCGACCACCTGGTCGAAGGCTCCCTCGAACGTCACCGACCGTTCCGTCCACAGACGACGAAGCAGACCGATCTGCTCTTCCAATCGTTGGCCGCGAGTGGTGAAGTCCTCGCCCAGCGCCTCGTACTCGACCTGGTTCCACCCGATGGCGACCCCCAGCCGGAACCGACCCTCGGTGAGCAGGTCGACTTCGGCAGCTTGCTTGGCCACCAGCGCGGTTTGGCGTTGCGGGAGGATGAGGATGCCGGTGACCAGCTCCAGGTTGGTCACCCCGGCCAGGTAGCCGAACATCACCAGCGGTTCGTGGAAGGTGGTGTCGACGTCATAGGGCCCGGGCCAATCCTTATGCACCTCGGGATCCGCGCCCACCACGTGGTCGTAGGTGAGGAGGTGGGTGAAGCCGAACTCCTCGACCCCCTGACCGTAGGAACGGACCGAGGCCACGTCGCCGCCGAGTTCGGACTGGGGGAATACGACGCCGATGCGCATCAGCTGGCCGCCGACAGTTCGCTGGCGCAGTACTTGCACTTGGTGGCCTCCACCGGGATGTCGCCGGACAGGCAGTACGGGCACTTCTTGGTCGGGGGCGGGTCGCCGAAGACGGTCTTGCCCAGCTTGTTCATGTAGGCCTTGTAGGGGACGACCAGGACGAAATAGATGACGGCCATGAAGATGATGAAGTAGATGACCGCGGAGACGAAGGCACCGACGTTGATGGTCTGGCCGTTGAGGATCCAGCCGAGACCGGCAGAGGATGACTTCCCACCGATGGCATTGACCAGGGGGGTGATGATGCTGTCAGTGAATGCCTTGATCAAGGTGCTGAAAGCCAGCGCCACCACCAGGCCGACCGCGATCACGATCAGATCACCCTGCATGAGGAAATTCTTGAAACCCTTGAGCATGACCATCTCCTTGCTTGACCGCCTCCGCGGGGAATGGGTTCTCTCGGTGCACCTCGGCGCTGCCGGGGCAACTGTATAGCCAGGTGCTGGAATGATCCCCGAATGCGGGTTCCATGAAACGGGAAATGGAGGCCCGCCGCCGCCTCCGGCATCTACGGTGTTGGGATGCGCGTGGCGATCATCGGTGCCGGGATGGCGGGGATCCTCAGCGCCATCAAGCTGACTGAAGCCGGCTTCGACGAGGTCACCGTCTACGAGAAGGCCGACCGCCTCGGCGGCACCTGGAGGGAGAACACCTACCCGGGCATCGCCTGCGACGTTCCCTCTCACCTCTACAGCTATTCGTTCCACCTCAACCCCGACTGGAGCCACCCGTTCTCACCCGGCCAGGAGATCCAGGCCTACCTCGAGCAGGTGGCCCGGGAGCACCACGTCGACCAGCTCATACGGTTCGGGGAAGAGATCACCACTTGCACCTGGAGCGGTGGGCGCTGGCACCTGGATACCGCCGGCGGCCACCACGATGTCGCCGATTTCGTCATCGCCGCCACCGGGGTCCTCCATCATCCGAACTATCCCGACATCAAGGACATCGACACCTTCGAAGGATCCATCTTCCACAGCTCCCGGTGGGATCACCGGGTGGCTATTGATGGCGCCCGGGTCGGCATCATCGGCACCGGCTCGACCGCGGTACAGATGGTGTCGGCGGTGGTCGACCGGGCCCAGAAGCTTTCGCTGTTCCAGCGGACCGCCCAGTGGATCATGCCCCAGGAGAACCCCGCCTATGGCGACGAGGAACGGGCCGACTGGGGCCGCAACCCAGCCAAGCTGCAGCAGCTCCACCAGACCCTTTCCGAGCTCTTCACCAACTTCGCCAACGGCATCGTGGACGCCGGATCGCCGGAGATGGCGATGATCGCCGACATGTGCCGCCAGAACCTCGAAGGGAAGGTGACGGACCCGGTGCTCCGCGAGCGGCTCCGCCCGAACTACCGGGCGGCGTGCAAACGCCTGGTCATCTCGCCCAACTTCTACGAGAGCATCCAGAGGGAGAATGCCGAGCTGGTCACCGAGCCCATCGACCACATCGAGGCCCGCGGGATTCGTACTGCGGACGGGCGGCTGCATGACCTCGATGTCATCGTGCTGGCCACCGGATTCAAGGTCGATGCCTTCATGCGACCGATGTCGGTGATCGGACGGGACGGCATCGACCTTGCCCAGGTGTGGGCCGACCGCCCGAGTGCCTACCTGTCGATATCGATACCCGGGTTCCCCAACTTCGCCATGGTGAACGGTCCCAACGGCCCGGTGGGGAATTTCTCCCTCATCGAGGTCGCCGAACTGCAATTCGCCTACATCATGCAGCTGATCGAGCTGGTCGACTCCGGCCGGTGTCGGGAGATCAGCGCCACCCGGTCGGCCACCGAACAGTTCGAGGCCGAACGGGTGGCCGCCGCGGCCAACACCATCTGGAGCACCGGCTGTCGCAGCTGGTACCTCGACGACCGGGGCATTCCGGCCACCTGGCCGTGGTCCTTCGGCCGATTCTGCCAGGAGATGGAGCGCCCCAGGCTGGACGCCTTCGAGCAACGCCGGTAGGTCCCGGCCGTCGCCTTACTGCGGCAGCGGGATCCCGAGATCGGCGGCTTTGGCCAGAGCGGCGTCCGGGAAGATGTTCCTGACCAGAAAAGGGTCATTGACCATCAGGTAGTCGGGGACCAGAGCCTTGGTATAGCGCTCGAGGTAGAGCAGCTGCTTGGCGATGAGCACCATCTCCCGGGGGGCGGTGGCGCCGAGTGACTCGGCGATGTCGAAGGCTTGCTTCAGCAGTTCTCCGAGGTTGAGGCCGGACACCGACTGGTCGAGCAGCGGATCGAGGACCACTTTGAGCTGCAGCCCGACCATCTCGTCGCTGAGCTCCATGGAGGCGGGAAAGATCTCGACGTGGCGGAAGGCTCGGGCGATGCGGGTGTAGTCACGGTCGAACAGGATGGTGAGGAGGACGTCGGAGAGGAACTGCTTCCAGGTGGCGTCCAGCTCGCCCATGATGCCGAAATCGAGGAACGAGCACCGCCCGTCGTCGAGCAGCCACATGTTCCCGGCGTGCATGTCGCCGTGGAACGGCCCATGGACCAGGGCCGCCTCCAGCCACGCCTTGCAGCCCCGGCGGAGAACCAGCTCGGCGTCGATGTCCCGCTCCCGGATGGTGTCGAACGCGTCCATCGGGATGCCGACCATCCGTTCCATGCAGATCAGGTGGGGGCCGCAGTAGTCCCAGAAGACCTCCGGCGCGGTCACCCATTGGTTGTCGCCGAACGCGCCGATGTGATCCCGGAACGAGGCCTGGCGGTGGGCTTCGAGGGCGAAGTTGAGCTCCTGGTTGGTGACGTGGTGCAGGTCCTCGATGATGGCCGGCGCGTTGAACCGGGCACCCGCCTTGGTGCGGGCCAGGAGTAGGGCCAGCTTGTGCAGGATGCGCAGGTCGGTGTTCATCCGCCGGGCGATTTCCGGGCGCTGGAGCTTGACCACCGCGTCGCGTCCGTCGGGGAG
>DASZIT010000044.1:0-8302 GCA_035948855.1 Acidimicrobiales bacterium
CCGTCGTCGAGCAACGCGGAGGAATTGGAGCGGTCTTCCGCGAATACCTCGGCGAATTCCCCGCCGTGCCGCAGGGCTTCTCCGAGCACCCGCTCCAATACCGGCGTGTCAATCACTGCTGCCTCCTTGCTGGGTCGACCCGGATTCGTTGGCCGACCCAGGGCTGTCTCCCGTATGGTACCGGCGTGGCCCTGCACACCGGTTTGTCGGCCCGAGTCGATCTCCATGTCACCGACGCCGACACCGCGCTGGCCTTCCATTCCGGGGATGTCCCGGTCCTGGCCACTCCCCGGTTACTGGCCCTGTGCGAACAGGCCGCCATCATGGCGTTGGAAGGCCACCTCCCCGAGGGGAGCACCAGCGTGGCCAAACGGGCGCAGTTTGATCACCTGGTACCGGTGGGGGTCGGCGGCGACGTCCGGGCCGAGGCCTCGCTGGACAGCATCCAGGGTCGCCGGCTTTCCTTCACCGTCTCGGTCTCCGACGCGTCGGGGTTGGTGGCGGCGGGCAAGGTGTCCCGGGTGGTGGTGGATCGGGAGACCTTCCTCGCCAGCGCCCGCTGACCGGCTAGCTCCTCAAACCCACTCGGCCACTTCCACCTCCACCGGACCCGCAGCGGTGAAGAAGCTGACCACCCGGGTCGGGACCTGAAGGTCGTCGTCACTCTGGTAGCGGCTCCGGATAGCGGCGTGCTCCCCGGAGATGGTCAAGGCGGCGATCTCGTCCACGTAGGAATCGTCGCGGTCGGAAGCGCCCTCGCCCATCAACCGGCCCCAGCCGTCCCAGGGCAGCATCTCCACTTTGTTGAGGGCGGCCAGGTCGCGCCCGATGTTGGCCTTGATGAACCACTGCCCCCACATGTCGAGGATGCCGAATCGATCACCGTTCTCCTCACCGGCCTGGCAGCGGAGCCACGCCTCGCCGGCGGGTAAGAAGCGGCCGGACGGGAGGTCGGCGGGATCGTCGGCCAACCCGGTCAGTCGTCGCTGGAGGTCGTCGATCTGCGAGTCGAGGGTGACCCACCGGCCGCTGTCCCAATATTCGACCACCCAGTGGTCGACCCATTTGCCCGCCTCGAAGTAACCGGCAAACCCGCACCGGGCCCGGCTGGGCACCCCGGCCCGCCGGAGCAGCGCCACCGTCAATACCGAGAAGTGGCGGCAGTTGCCGGCGAAGCGCCGATCGGGCTCCCGCGGCTCGACCAGCGGACCTGGCGCGATCTCCAGGATGCGCTCGATCATGGCTGACGCCGGCCGGACCTGGACGTCGTCCTGGCGCTCGGCGGCGATCTCGACCCCGTAGGCGTCGGCCCAGAACGGGTGGATGATGAGTCCCTGCACCGTGGCGGCCACGCCGATCGGATCGGTCGGCGTCCCGGCCAGAGCCTCGTCGAAGGCGGACAGTTCGGTCATCGAGCCGGGGGTGGCGTAGTAGCTGATGTCGTCACTCATGTTTGGCCCCTTTTGACAATCGCGGTCCGGTGGCGGTGCCAGGTTTCCCGCCCCCGATCTCGTTCTCGAATCGTAGGTCGGAACCGCCGTCCACTGGGGTCAGACTGTGACCTGTGGACCTACCCGCCTCCCTCGTACGAAGCGACCAGCGCGCCGCCCTGCTGCCCATCGGCGGCACCTTCGTCGTCTTCGGGATGTTCTGGGGGAGTTGGGCGGTCGCCACCGCCGATATCCGCACCACCTACGGGATGTCCGACGCACAGCTGGGCCTCCTCCTGGCCGTGGCCGTCACCGTGAGCGGCATCGTCGGCGCCATCGTCGGCAACCGGGCCGAGCGCTGGGGGGCGGTCCCCACCTTGGTCCGATCGCTGCTGGTGTGGGCGGTGCTCCTGGCCCTCACCGGGGCGGCCCATACCCGCACCGAGTTCATCGTCGCGTTCATCGCCGCCATGGCCG
Source organism: Acidimicrobiales bacterium (assembly GCA_035948855.1). GTDB lineage: Bacteria > Actinomycetota > Acidimicrobiia > Acidimicrobiales > RAAP-2 > DASZIT01. The sequence goes on from DASZIT010000044.1 coordinate 1,908, forward strand.
CCGGCGGGTGCGTGGACATGACCATGAACGCGGCATCGGCGGCCCGCTTGGGTCACAGTCCCGGCCGACTCGTCCGGTTCCACGGCATCTTCAATGTCGGTGCGCTGGTGGGAGCGGTGGCGGTGGGCTCGCTGGTGCAAGCCCAGGTGTCGTGGCGGTGGGCCTGGCCGATGGTGGCCGTCGTTGCCCTGCCCCTCGCCGCCTGGGTCCACCTCCGGGGCGCGGACCCGCAACCCGCCGCCGCCGATCCGGTGGCCGCCGAAGGCGATGGCGACGACAGGGCCCACCTTTCCTTTGTCCGGTCCTTGGGCCAGTTGCGGGCCGATGGCCTCATCGTGCTGCTGGTGGTCTTCGCCGCCGCCGAGATCGTCGAAGGCGGGGTCGACACCTGGGGAGTCCTCTATCTCCGGACCCACTTGGCCGTCACTGCGTTGGTCGGCGCCACCGCCTACGGCCTCGGACAGACCATCGCCATCCTCACCCGCGGGCTGGGCGGCCCGAGCCTGGGTCGGATCGGTCCGCGGCTGGGGGTGATCGCCGGGGCCGTCGTCGCCGGCGCGGGTCTGTCCCTCGAAGCCTTGGCCGGCACCCGGTTGCTGGCCGGCGTCGGACTCGCTCTCGCCGCCGGTGGCTCTGCCGTCTTCTGGCCGCTGTTGATGGCCCATGTGTCCACGGTGTCGACTCGGCCCACCGCCACCGTCAGTGCCTTCACCGCCGCCGGCTATCTCGGCTGGGTAGCCGGGGCCCCGATCATCGGCCTGCTCGCCGACACTTGGGGCCTCGGGGTCGGACTCGGGGTCATCGCCGGTTTGGCGGGATTGGTGGCCGTCGCCATGGTCGGCGGACGGCGGCTGTGACCTGGGGTTGCTCCGGTAACGATGGCATTCTTGGCCCCTTGGCAACCCAACCCGCGGACCTGGTCACTGGTATCGTGAACGCCAGAGCGCACATGCCCAACCTCCTCCCCCGCATCGGCAGCCCAACCGACCTCCGCACCCTGTCCGCCGAGGAGTTGACCCAGCTTTGCGCGGAGATACGAGAGTTCATCGTCGGTGCCGTCACCACCACCGGCGGACACCTCGGGTCCAATCTCGGCGTGGTGGAGCTGACCTTGGCGCTGCATCGCACCTTCGATTCTCCGCGGGACGTGATCCTGTGGGACACCGGGCACCAGGCCTACGTCCACAAGCTGGTCACCGGGCGGCGCGACTTCACCCAGCTCCGCCAGGCGGGAGGCCTTTCCGGCTACCCCAACCGGGCCGAGTCCGAACACGATTGGGTCGAGAACAGCCATGCCTCGACCATCCTCAGCTATGCCCACGGCCTGGCCAGCGGGTTCGAGATCCAAGGGGTCGAGCGGCAGGTGGTGGCGGTGGTGGGCGACGGGGCGCTGACCGGCGGCATGGCCTACGAGGCCCTCAACAACCTCGGCCACTCGGGCAAACGGGTGCTCATCGTGCTCAACGACAACGGCCGTTCCTATGCACCGACCGTGTCCCGTCTCTCGGTCGGCCTCACCCACCTTCGGCTGAATCCCACCTACATCCAGGCCCGGCAGCGGATCCGGAACGTACTCCGCGGCATCCCAGCGGTCGGCGGGCTCGCCTACTCGGGAGTCCACGGGCTGACCAGCGCAGTCCGCGAAGTGGTCACCCCCCACACCTTCTTCGAGGCCCTCGGCATTCGTTACGCCGGCCCCATCGATGGTCACGACATCGCCGAGGTGGAACAGGCACTGGTCAACGCCTCTGGGTGGGAGGGACCGATCGTCATTCATGTGCTCACCCAGAAGGGCCGCGGATATGCGCCGGCCGAAGAGGACGACATCCAGAACCTCCACGACTTCAAGGTGAAGTCGATCTCCAAGAATGACGACGCCCCTGACGGCGACGTTCCGCCCGCCGAGCTCGACGAGGTGGCGGCCATCCCGCCGATGACCTTCACCGACGCCTTCACCCGGGCCCTCCTTCGCAACGCCGAGGCGGACGCCCGGATCGTGGCCATCACCGCGGCGATGCCGGGGCCCACCGGCCTGCTCCCCTTCGAGGCGCGGTTCCCCGATCGCTTCTTCGACGTCGGGATCGCCGAGCAGCATGCAGTGACGGCGGCGGCCGGGATGGCGATGTCCGGGCTCCGGCCGGTGGTGGCCATCTATTCGACCTTCTTTTCGCGCGCCTTCGATCAGGCCAACTTCGATGTCGGGCTCCATCACGCCCCGGTGGTCTTCGCCCTCGACCGGGCCGGGATCACCGGTGACGACGGGCCCAGCCACCACGGCCTCCTGGACATGCCCCTGGCCCTGTCCATCCCCGGCATGACCGTCTTCGCCCCGTCGTCGGCACCTGAGGTCGAAGTGATGCTGGACGAGGCGCTGGCGCTCGAGGGGCCCTCGGCGATCCGCTTCCCCAAGACCCCCGCCCCGGTGGTGGCCGGTGGCTCGGTCGGATCCGGCCTCCACGCCCGACGGCTCCGCCAGGGCGACGGCTCGGCCTGCATCCTGGCGGTGGGAAAGATGGTGGCGGCTGCCGAGGAGGCCGCCGACAAACTGAGTGTCGAGGGAGTCGACGTCACCGTCTGGGACGTCCGGGTAGTGGCTCCCCCCGACCCCGACATGTTGGCGGACGCCATCCTCCATCGACACGTCTTCACTGTCGAAGACGGCATGCGCCAGGGCGGGGCCGGCATGTACCTGGCCGATGCGATCGGCAAGACGTACCAGAGCCGAACAATGCTCGGCGACGATGTCGGCGACGCCGGTATCCCGCCGGTCACCGTGTTGGGCATCCCCACCGCCTACATCCCCCAGGACAAGCCCGACCGGATCCTGGCCCGCTTCGGCCTCGACGGACCCGGCCTGGCCCAGTCGATCCGAGAGGTGGTCTCCTCGCCGGCGCTCCCCGGGTCGGATGTCGCGGACTGAACCTGCGCGCCCTCCAATGACCGGCCTCCGACGCGGGCATTTCCGGCTGCGGCCGTGTTTGCCGCCAGAACAGAAACGTGTTCTACTTAGCGGCCGATGACGTTCAACCTCGCTGACCTGTTCGAAGCGTCCGTGGATGCCTTCTCGGACAACGAGTACCTGGTGGCCGACGGGAAACGGCGCACCTACGCCGAGATGGAAGCCCGGGCCAACCGCCTCGCCCACCATCTGGCGGCCAACGGCGTCGGTCCCGGGGACCACGTCGGCATCTACTCGGTCAACTCGGTGGAATGGGTAGAGACGGCCTGGGCGGTGTTCAAGCTCCGGGCGGTGTGGATCAACATCAACTACCGCTACGTGAAAGAGGAGCTCCGCTACCTTTTCAGCAACGCCGATCTGGTGGCGCTGGTCCACCAGGCCGAGTTCGGGCCCCGGGTCGCCGAGCTCCTGCCTGACCTCCCCGACCTCCGCCATGTCATCACCATCGACGACGGCTCGGGCCAACCGCTCCCGCCCGGGGCGGTCGCGTTCGAGGACGCCATGGCCTCAGGGTCGCCCGAGCGGGAATTCGGCCCCCGTTCCAACGACGATCACTACATCCTCTACACCGGGGGAACCACCGGGATGCCCAAGGGTGTGGTCTGGCGCCACGAGGATGTCTTCTTCGCCCTCGGCGGGGGGGTGGATCCGATGACCAACACCCGGGTGGCCGGGCCCGACGCCATGGTGGAGAAGGGCCGGGCCCAGGGCGGCGCCCAGATCACCTTCCTGCCCATCGCCCCGTTGATGCACGGCGCGACTCAGTGGGCGGTAATGGGCCAGAGCTTCACCGGCAACCGGATCGTCCTGATCGGCAAGTTCGACCCCCACGAGGTGTGGCGACTGGTGGAGACCGAACAGGTCAACTCGGTGATGATCACCGGCGACGCCATGGGCAAGCCGCTGGTCGAGGCCCTCGACGATCCCGGCGCCGACTACGACGTCTCCTCCCTGTTCGCGGTGGTGTCCTCGGCGGCATTGTTCTCCGCTCCGGTGAAGGACGAGTTCTTCAAGCACCTCCCCAACATCATGATCACCGACGCGGTGGGCTCGTCGGAGACGGGCAACAACGGAATGACCATCGTGGGCAAGGAGAACACCGCGATGCGGAGCGGGCCCACCGTCACCGCCCTCGGCAACACCGTGGTGTTCGATGAGGACCTTCACCTGGTTACCCCGGGCTCGGGGGTCATCGGAAAGATCGCCCGGGGTGGCGACGTCCCCCTCGGCTATTACAACGACCCGGTGAAGTCGGCCGAGGTGTTCATCAATGTCGACGGCAAGCGGTACTCGATGCCCGGTGACTTCGCCACCATCGAGGCCGACGGATCGATCACCCTGCTGGGCCGGGGATCGGTGTGCATCAACTCGGGGGGCGAGAAGATCTTCCCCGAAGAGGTCGAGTCAGCCGTCCGGTCCCATCCCGACGTGCTCGACGCCATCGTGGTCGGGGCGGATGACGATCGCTGGGGACAACGGGTGGCCGCCATCATCTGTCCCCGGGCCGGCCGCCATCCCACCCTCCACGACATCCAGGAACATTGCCGGGAGGCCATCGCCGGCTACAAGGTCCCGCGCCAGCTGCACGTGGTGGATACCATCCTGCGGTCGCCGAGCGGGAAGCCCGACTACCGGTGGGCCGCCGACATCGTCAAGAACGTCCCCGAGGAGACCGATGCCGGCGGGGACAGGACCTCGACCGGTTCGTGAGAAATCGGTCGTGCCTCCGGCTTCCCGCACCCGGATGATCCCCGGACCGGTCTGAGACCGGTGCCCATCGACCTGGTTGACCTGACCCGCCCGGCCCACACCGCGGTGCTGACCATGGAGATCCAGCGGGGGGTGGTCGGCGATCTGAGCGCCTACCCGGAACTGGCCGACGCCGCCACCAGGGTGGGGGTGATTCCCAACACCGCCCGTTTGCTCTCAAGCGCCCGGAAGCGGGGCGTGCCGGTCGTCCACTGCACCGCCGAATTCCGATCCGACCGGGCCGGGACCGCGGTCAACTGCCAACTAATCGCCGCCGCGCTCCGAAACCCCGACCACATGCTGGCCGGTACGCCCCCGGCCGAGTTGGTCCCCGAGCTGGGCCCCGAACCGGCCGATCTGGTCTCCTCCCGGCTCTCGGGCGTCTCCCCGTTCAGCGGCACGGAGCTGGATACCTGGCTGCGCAATCTCGGTATCCGCACCGTCGTCGCCACCGGGATGTCGGTGAACATCGGCGTGCTCGGATTGGTCATCGAGGCGGTGAACCTCGGCTACCAGGTGGTGGTGCCCCGCGATGCGGTGGCCGGGATCCCCGAGGTGTACGCGGACCTGGTGCTGAGCAACACCTTCCCACTGTTGTGCACCCTGACCACGGTTGACTTCCTGCTGGAGGCCTGGTCCTCGGGCGCCTGAGCCTGGCTGTGGAACGATTGGAGAGTTTCGGTCATATGGGGCGTTGAATCATAGGTAACGACTGGTCTCCCGCCGGGATGCACATCCTCAAGTTCGTACCTTCGCCGGACGATGAACAATCATCGACTACCTGTAGGCGGAGCCATCGTGGGCAACTATGTCAAATACCTGATCAAGGCGGCTGCTGGGCGGGTCACCGAGGACGATCCCATTTTGGCCGGCACACCATGCCTTCCTCGGGGAGCCATCACCAAGAGAGCGGTCGGTTCGGTGTTTGGCGTGGCCGGGAATCTCGCAGCGGGAGAGTTGGCAGCAGGGACGAGCCACAGCATCGGCGGACATAGGTTGCCTTCAATTATGGCCCTGGGAGTGACCCGACTCCGGTTGCTGATTTTCGGAATGAATAGCTTCACGGGAAGGCCAAATGAGGTTCTTTTTGACATACCTCTCTCGGAGATTGCCGACGTGCTGACGAGCGAGGGCAGAGCCGTTGGAATGAAGAAGGCGAAGATCGACATCGCCTTTCGCGATGGATCGACTCTTGAGCTCGACATCGCCAGAGAACACATGAGGCATGCCAAGAGCGTTACGGCAGCCCTGAGCGATCATCGCGGATGACTCACCGAGCGATCGTTCATCTGGCCCCGGGGGTAGGCGGCACGCACCTCTATGGGCTCCGCGGTAGCAACATTTTCGAGAGCGGGTGTCTCTGCCGATGAAGAGCGCCGACTACCGAGCTTCGTCATCCAGAGCCGAATGCATCTCCATATTCCAGTCCTCGGTCCCTAGCGCCCGGAGTTGTCGCTCAGCGAAGCGCCACCCCTCGGGAAGGCGGACAACTGAATCGTGGTAGTAGCCCCACACGCGAGGTGTACCCCCGTCGACCTGCAGGTGCCAGGCGTACACGGATGAGCGCACGGACGCATGATCGACGTCCTCGAAAGTCACTAGGACGTTCGCATTGTGGTGGCTGGTTGCGACATATCCGCCACCGGGATGTCCGAACATCTGCCGGAGATCGGCCCTGGATCGCAAC
>DASZIT010000045.1:0-1880 GCA_035948855.1 Acidimicrobiales bacterium
CGAAACGCTCCCGGCGTGATGGCCGTTCGTATCGTGGCGTCCCAGCAATCGAGAGAGGTATGTGAAGAAGGAATCAGTTCCGGTGAACGACCCAGCAGCCAAGCGACAATCAACACATTGCGGGAACCAGCCGTCCGGTTCGGTCTCGCCCTACCAGGAGGACCGACATGGAGAGCACTGAGTTCAAGACGATCATCTACGAGAAGGACGGTGCCATCGCTCGCATCGTGCTGAACACCCCGGACAAGGCGAACATCCAGACCGCCCAGCAGGTGTGGGACTTCGAGGACTGCCTGACCCTGGCCGACCGGGACGACGAGGTCAAGGTCCTCATCGTGAAGGCCAACGGCAACGGGTTCTGTGCCGGCCACGCCATCGTCAGCCACGAAGAGATGGCCGAGGTCTACCCGACCACCGGGCCGACCATGGAGCGGACCTGGAAGAAGCACAACTACGACCTGTTCCTCTGGCCGCCGCTGCGGCTCTGGGAGTTCCCCAAGGCGACCATCGCCCAGGTCCACGGCTACTGCCTGGGGGGCGGCACCATCTACAGCCATATGTGCGACATGACCATCGCCTCCGACGACGCCTACTTCCAGATGCCGTTGGCCCAGGGATTCGGGTTGCCCGGCGCGCAGACCCTGGTCGAGCCGTGGTTGCTGATGAACTGGAAGAAGGCTTACGAATTCCTCTACCTGGCCCCCAACCTGTCGGCGGAGGAAGCCAAGGAGCTGGGCCTCATCAATCGGGTGGTGCCCCGAGCCGGTCTCGAGGCCAACGTCGAGGAGACGGCCCGGACCATCGCCAAGATGCCGTTGACCACCATCATGACGGTGAAGGCGGGGGTGAAGCGGGCGTGGGAGACGATGGGTATGCGGGTCCACCTCCAGGGCACGGCCGACTTCACCTCCTTGGCCAGTTCGGCCACCGACGTGCGCGAATTCATGATGGAGAAGAGCGGTGTCCGTCCCCGTCAGGTGGTGGCCGATCAGGCCGAGGCCGCCCGGGAGGGCAACTGACCGTCAGACGTCGGCGTGGAAGGTGCGCCGGATGAACCGCCAGGTCCCGTCGGCTTTCGAGAGGGTGTCGACGTAGGTGCCCGAGGCGGTGACCTGGTGGCGGGGTGGTTCCCCGATCATGGCGAACAGCTGCACGTAGGCCTTCATGGTCGCCTGGTCGCCGGCTCCGTCGATGACCAGGTTGGTGGCCACGTGCCGAGGGGCGCGCACCGAGTTGGAGAACTGGTCGGCGAACTGCTCGAGCGCGGCATTCCCTTCCACCTGGAGGGCGCCGGCGTCGAGGACGCCGTCGGCGACAAAGGTGTCGGCATAACCGCGGCCGTCGCCGCTGTCGATGGCGTGGCTGTAGCGCGCCGCCAGCTGCTGGATGGCCAGTTGGTCCTCAACCGTCAGCCCCATGTGCCCCCCGATAATCTTGTTTTCAGCGCGATGCTATAACTGTCGCCAATCGCGAGGGCACGTCGTCTGGATCTGGGGAGGGGCCGACTAGTGAACGAGAGCGCACACCGGCTGTCGCTGGGGGAGCGGGTGGCCGAGCTGGCCCAACTTCCCCACCGGCCCGGGGTCGGGCCGTCGCCGGCCGCCTCGTCCATCCGGGCTCCCGAGGAACACGACGTGGTGGTGGTGGGGAGTGGGGCCGCCGCCCTCTCCGCCGCCGCCGGTGCCCTCAGCACCGGCACCTCGGTGGTGGTGTGCGAGAAGGGGCCTGTGCCCGGCGGGACCACCGCCTGTTCGGGCGGGGTGGCCCACATCTACGCCAACCCGGTGATGCAGGCGGCCGGGATCGCCGACCCCCGCGACCAGGCGTTGGCCTACATGGCCCGGGTCAGCCACCCCGGCGCCTACGACCCGGACGCACCC
>DASZIT010000046.1:0-26663 GCA_035948855.1 Acidimicrobiales bacterium
CACCGTCCCCGTCACCCGGTTCCAGGTCGCCTCCTCGTCCAGCCTGGCCGGGATCACCGTCCGGTTGACCCCCGACGATCCCGAGTCGGTGGTGATCCGGTTCTTCGACGAGCGGGGCATCGACATCGACGAGTCGGCCCAGCGGAAGATCGAACGGCTCTACTACCGGGAGGATTTCCGCCGGGCGCTGGCCCGGGAGATCGGGGACATCGGCTTTCCCACCCGGGCCGTCGAGTACTACACCGCCGCTCTCATCGACTCGGTCGATCTGGCGCCCTCCCGGGACGCCAACCTCAAACTGGTCCTCGACTACTCGTTCGGGACGGCCAGCTTCGTCATGCCCAACCTGCTGTCCAAGTTGGAAGCCGACGTGTTGGTGGTCAATCCCTACGCCAATACCGCCGGGGCCACCACCTTCGACCGGCGGGCCAGCGCGGCTCGGGTGGCCGACCTGGTGAAGGCGTCGGGTGCCCACCTGGGGGCGGTGCTCGATCCCGGCGGCGAACAGGTCACCATCGTGGACGACGAGGGGCACGTCCTCTCCGACGACGAGGCCGTGCTGGTGATGCTGACCCTGGTGACCGACGCCCAGCCCGGCGCCCGGGTGGCGCTCCCGGTGGTGGTGAGCCGGGCGGCGGAGGATATCTGCCGCCGGACGGACACCGAGATCGTCTGGACCAAGCTGGCCACGTCCCACCTCATGGAGGTGGCCAGCACCGAGGATGTGATCCTGGGGGCCAGCGAGCACGCCGGATTCATCTTCCCGGGTTTCATGCCCGCCTTCGACGCCGCCGCCACCCTGGTGAACCTGTTGGCCCTGGTCACCCGGACCGGCCAGCCGCTGTCCAAGCTGGTCGGGGGGCTGCCCCGGGTCCACATCTCCCACCAGTCGGTGCACACCCCGTGGGAGCAGAAGGGCACGGTGATGCGCACCCTGGTGGAGGGGGCCGAAGGTCGGGACCTGATGCTGCTCGACGGGGTGAAGGTGCTGGAGCCCGATGGCTGGGCGCTGGTCATCCCCGATCCCGAGGAGCCGCTGACCCATGTCTGGGCCGAGGCGGCCAGCGACGCCCAGGCCGGGGCCCGGGCCCAGGAGTACGCCGTCCGGATCCGCCAGCTGATGCGGTAGGAGCCAGGTCGCCGGACCCATCGTCGACCCAGCCGGCACCCACCGCGCCTGGGCTTCCGGTCGGGTATCGTCCGCATCTATGAACGTGCCCGACGACCTTCGTTATTCATCCGATCATGAGTGGATCCGCTCGGAAGGGGACCGGGTGAGGGTGGGGATCACCGACTACGCCCAGGATGCCCTGGGCGACGTGGTCTTCGTCGAGCTCCCGGCCGAAGGCGCCACCGTCACCGCCGGCGGGACGCTGGGAGAGGTGGAATCAACCAAGTCGGTCTCCGAGGTCTATGCACCGGTGGCCGGTGAGGTGGTGTCGGTGAACCACGGGTTGACCGAGGCCCCCGAGCAGCTGAACCAGGACCCCTACGGCGACGGGTGGATCTGCGAGATCATTCCCGCCGACCCGGCCTCGCTCGAGGGGCTGCTCGACGCCGGGGCCTATCGGCAGTTGACCAACGACTGACCCGCGGGTTCCCCCCGTCCGCCGAGAAGAAGCAGAGGGACAAGAGCGACTACCGTGAGTGATGTGTTCTGCCACAATTGCGGCCATCGCAATCCGACGGGGGTCAATTTTTGTTCATCGTGCGGCTCCGCGCTGGCGGTGTCCTCTTCGGATACGACGATGTCGGTGCAACCGGTCGAGGACAACAGCGAGGGCGTCGATGACGCCACTGCGGTGGGTACTCTCGAGTTGCCCCGCGGCATCGGCATGCTGGTGGTGAAGCGCGGCCCGAACACCGGGATCCGGTATGCGTTGGAGTCCGAGGTCACCCGGGCCGGCCGCCATCCGGAGAGCGACATCTTTCTCGATGACATCACCGTCTCGCGGCGCCACGCCGAGTTCGTCACCCACGACCACGTGAGCAGCGTTCGGGACGTCGGCTCGTTGAACGGCACCTACGTGAACCGGGAGCGCATCGAGGAGGCCCGCCTCTCCAGCGGCGACGAAGTGCAAATCGGGAAATTCAAACTGCTGTATCTGGTGGCCACAGGCGAATGACGGAGATTGCGAGAGCACCCGAGAGGGGGAGGGCGCAGTGAGCGGGCGGTCGTATCTGTCGATCGGTGACGTCCTCACCCTCCTCCGCCAGGAATTCCCCGACGTCACCATCTCCAAGATCCGGTTCCTGGAGAGCCAGGGCCTGGTCAACCCGGAACGGACGCCCTCCGGGTACCGAAAGTTCTACGAGCAGGATGTCGAGCGGCTGCGCTGGGTGCTGCGCCAGCAACGGGAGCACTTCCTCCCGCTCAAGGTCATCAAGGACCGCCTTGGGGACGAGGCCAACGGGTCGGAGCCGTCCACCCCCGCGGAGGCCGGCCATGCGGCGCCGGCCCGGGGCGAGCGCCAAACTCCCGAACCGGCCCGGGTGGTCGACCCGGTGCTGGTCGCCCAGGGCGCGATGGCCGTCACCCCGCCGAAGACATCGGCGCCGCCCCGCCCGGGGGTGCCCGAGCACGTGTCGGTCGGAGGCGGCCAACCCGGCCGGCGTTCGGTTGACGCGCCGGGGGCGGCACCACCGTCCCGCCTCGCCGGCGGCGGGGGAGGCTCGTCGCTCTACGACCAGGAAGAGTCCGAAGGCCTGACCCTCCGACCGATCCCGACCGACGACCGCGGGCCTGCCCCCCGGACGGCCGGCCGCGATCCGGCCGAAGCTCCGCGAGGTGCCGCCTCGTCGGCGGAGCCGCGCCCGCGGCCGGCGGCGTCGGAAGACGCGTCACCTCGAACGAGCGCGAACGGCCCGGCGGGTGGCACGGTCACCGCGTCACCAACACCGACCGACCCGCAGGTGGCGGCCAAAGACGGTGGCACCCCTTCCGCAGGTTCCGCCCGCCCGCCCAAACCGGCGCCCGCCGCGTCGCGCGCCGGCAGCAAGCCGTCGACCGGATCGTCGCGGGCACCGGCCGGCGCGGCTTCGGGATCGGGTGGCGGCCAGCCCAAGAGCAAGGCCGCCGATGCCGCGGCGGTCTCCGACATGGCCGGGATGTCCGGGGCCAGCCTCACCCTCGACGAGTTGGCCTCCGCCTCCGGCCTGGACATCGCCGTCATCGAAGAGCTGTGCGAGTACGGATTGCTGGCCCCGTCCCGAGTCGGAGGCGGGGAGTACTACGACGAAGAAGCCCTGGCGGTAGCCAATCTGGTCGCATCGTTCTCCCGGTTCGGCATCGAGCCCCGCCACCTGCGCCTGTACAAGAACGCCGCCGAGCGGGAGGCCGGGTTCGTCGAGCAGATTGTGCTGCCGCTGGTCAGACAGCGAAACCCCGAGGCCCGGGCCAAAGCCAACGAGACCGCCGACCAACTCATCCAACTCGGCCAGGGCCTGCGCAGCTCGTTGCTGCGAAAGGCCCTCCGCGACCTGCTGGGAAGTTGACAGTTCCCGGGACACCAGGTCCCGGCAACCTTCGGCCGGGCGCGACCGCGGATTCGGCCGTCGCCGAGTAAGTTGCAGAGCATGGTCGAGGTTCGACTTCGAGCGGTGCGGGTGGACCTTCAATCGAACACCCCTGTGCTCCTGCTCCAGGAGCCGGATGGGTTGGGCCGGACGCTGCCCATCTTCATCGGCGCCCCAGAGGCGACGGCCATCGCCTTCTCCCTCCAGGGCATGGATACCCCCAGACCGATGACCCACGATCTGATCCGCGACCTGCTCGACGCCCTGGGGGCTGACGTGGTGCGGGTGGTGATCACCGAACTCCGGACCTCCACCTACCATGCCGAGATCGTGCTCCGCCACAACAATCACGAGGTGTCGGTGTCATCGAGGCCCTCGGATGCAGTGGCGGTGGCGGTCCGGACCGGAACGTCGCTGTTCGTGGTGGATGAGCTCATGGATGCCGAAGGCATCATGCTGGCCGTCGACGAGGAGGACGAGGCGGAGGACGAGGACGAGAACGCCAACCCCGACGAGCTGGTCGGGGAATTCCGGCACTTTCTCGACACCATCCGCCCGGAGGACTTCTCTTCCTGAGAACATGGCAGTCGGCCGGCGGTGCATCCGCGTCGTCGGCTTGGCGCGCCGAGGCGGTCCGTTGCCGATGGAATCGCCATCCAACAACGAGCCAACAACGAGGGGAAGAGTGAAGGTATGAGGAAACCTGTGATCGGCCTGCTCGCCTCGGTCTGCCTGGGCGGCCTGGCGCTGGCCGCGTGCTCGTCGGGAAGTTCGACCTCCACCACCGTCACCACCACCACCGCGACGACGTCGGCGTCGACCACCTCGACGACCGCGGCCAAGGGGACGACCACCACGGTGGCCGGGACACCCGGGTGTGTCACCGCCAACCTGACCGCGTCGATCTACGGCAGCAGCGGAGCGGCCGGGACCATCGAGACCACCATCGCCCTGAAGAACAACCTGTCCACCAACTGCACGTTCGGCGGCTACCCCGGCTTGGGCATGACCGGCTCGAACGGGACCTCGCTGACCACCACCGTGGTGCGGAAGGGCAACTACCCCTTCACCGCCATGGCCCCGACCACGGTGACCCTTACCTCCGGGCAGCAGGCCTTCTTCAACATGGGCTACTCCGATGTGCCGACCGGATCGGCCACCTCCTGCCCGGCTGCCGCCAACCTGGTGATCACCCCTCCGAATTCGTATACGAGTATGACTATCCCGGCCCAGCTGGCACCCTGCAACAACGGGACCATCACGGTGTCGCCGGTGTTCGTCGCCTCCAGCCCCGGTGCGCAGACCACGGCCCCCCAGTCAGCTCAGTAGGATCAGACCTCGAGTTGAATCCCTAGGGCGCCGATCCGACCCCGCCTGGGGTGCAGAGGAGCCGTGGTGAAGCTGGGCATCGAGAGGCGAACCGTACCCCCGTCCGTCCTCTGGGCGATCGGTGCCATCTCGGCCGGCGCGGTCGTCTTCTATGCGTTCATCTATGCCTACGCCCGGCACGAGGTCGACCTCGATGTCTACCTGATGGGCGGCTCCAACCTGTTCGGCGGCCACCTCTACGACGTGCAGAACGCCAACACCCACCTCTCCTTCACCTACACCCCGTTCGCCGCGCTGCTGTTCGTCCCGCTGAGCGTGTTCCCCGAACAGGCGGCCGAACTGCTGGTGGGGGCGGTGAACGTCGTGGCCCTTGCCGCCCTGGTGGCGGTCTCCCTCCGGGCGGTGCGGCCGGCGTGGGACCGGGCCCAGCTGTTGCGCTGGACGCTCATCCTGATGGCACCGGCGTTGGCCATGGACCCGGTGCGGCTGACCTTCTCCTTCGGCCAGGTGAACATCATCCTGGCCGCCTTGATCCTGGCCGACCTGACCGGAGTGGTGAAGGTGGGATCGAAGACGATCCCCCGCGGCGTCCTGACCGGGCTGACCGCGGCGGTGAAACTCATCCCGCTCATCTTCGTGCCCTATCTGTTCCTGATCCGGCAGTTCCGGGCCATGTGGGTCACCCTGGCCACCTTCGTGGTCTGTGGTCTCGGCCTGGCCGTCCTCGCCCCCCACACCTCCTGGCTGTTCTGGACCAAGTACGTCTCCGACGCCAACCGGGTGGGCGGGACCGCCTTCATCTCCAACCAGAGCCTGCGGGCGGTGATCATCCGCTTTCATCACGGGGACATCTCCAACTCGGTCTTCTACGTGGCCGCCATCGGGTTCGGCCTGGCTGGGTTGGGTTTGGCCCGGTGGGCGCATCACTCGTCGTCACCGCTGCTCGGGATCCTGGTCTGCGCCACCACCGGGATGGTCGTCTCGCCGATCACCTGGGCCCACCACATGGTCTGGGTGGTCCCCATCCTCCTGTGGCTGGTGCTGGCCGACGATCGTCCGGTGGGCGGCTGGATCTGGGCGGTCGGCGCCGCCCTGCTGTTCTGGAAGGCGCCCATCTGGCTGGTGCCCTACGAGCACGGACGCGAACTGGGGGAGAACGCCTGGCAGCTGCTCCTGGGCAATTCGTTCTTCTGGGCGATGATGGTGTTCCTCATCGGGGTGGCGGCCATGCTGGCCTTTCGGCACCCGCGGGGACAACGCCGACTCCCGGCGCCGCCGGTCGGGGAGCGCCGGGATGCGCGCCAACCGGAGAACGACCTGGAACCGGTGTCGGCCCTGCCCGGCGGGCGCTGAGCCCGGGCGGGTCAGGACCGGGGACGGACCAGGACCCGGCCCCGGACGCCGCCGGCGGTGATGGCGGAGAGGGCGGCCGGGAGCTCCTCGAGCCCGATCTCCTGGGCGGCCATGTCGTCGAGCAGTGACCCGGCAAACGCCCCGGCAAGTTGGTTCCACACCGCCCGCCGTTCGGCAATCGGCGTCTGCACCGAGTCGATCCCGAGCAGGGCCACGCCCCGGACGATGAACGGGTAGACCGACGTCTCCAGGGCATTGCCTCCGGTGAGGCCGCTGGCCGCCACCCCGCCCCCGTAGCGGAGGGAACGGAGGACCTCGGCCAGGGTGCGACCGCCGACACAGTCGATGGCGCCGGCCCACCGTTCGGCCCCGAGCACCCGGCCGGAGTCGTCACCCAGCTCCCGGCCGATGACCTCGCCGGCGCCGAGCCCGGCCAGATAGCCGTGTTCGCGGTCCTTGCCGGTGCTGGCCACCACCTGGTAGCCCCTGGATGCCAGCAAGGCCACCGACATGCTGCCGACCCCGCCGGACGCCCCGGTGACCAGCACCGGGCCCTGGTCGGGGGTCAGCCCGTGGATCTCCAGGCGCCGCAGCGACAGGGCGGCGGTGAAGCCGGCCGTCCCGATGACGGCCGCATGCCGGGGGCTGAGCCCGTCGGGAAGGGGAACCACCCAGTCGGCCGGGACCCGGGCGTACTCGGCGAACCCGCCGTGATGGGCGACGCCGAGGTCGTAGCCGTGGACGATGACCGGGAGGCCGACGTCGTAGCCGTTCCCGGCGACCACGGTGCCGACCAGGTCGACCCCGGGTATCAGTGGCGAGATGCGGGCCACCCGATTGCCCGGCTGGGCGACCATGCCGTCCTTGTAGTTGACCGCCGACCAGTCGACCCGAACCAGCACGTCTCCGGCGGGAAGGTCGTCGACCGCCAGGGTCCGGACACCCTGCTCGGTCGAGTCCCCGACCTGCTCGACCACGAAGCCGGAGAAATGATCGGGAACCGGCGGGGCCGGAGGGTGAACAGTTTCGGCGGTCATGAGGGCTACCGTACCGACTTGATGCCGGGCGAGGACAACCAGGTGGCTGATCCCGTGGGCCGCCCGAAGACGGTGGAACCCTTCGGGTGGTGGCCGTCCCCGTTCACCGCCGGGCGGGTGGCGGCCGGAAAGGTTTCCCGTTCGGGCTTGCAGTCGGATGGGGCGTCGTTGTTCTGGCTGGAGAGCCGCCCCGAGGAGGGCGGCCGGCAGGTGGTGGTGACCGATGGCGGCGGCGGTGCCCCGTTCGACGTGTCCCCTCCGGCGGTCAGCGTCCGGAGCCAGGTCCACGAGTACGGCGGGGGAGCCGCCACCGTCGCGGGTGGCGCGCTGTTCTACGTCGACCAGGCGGACCAGCGGCTGTACCGGTCGGCGATCGGTGACGGCCGTCCCCCGGTGCCGCTGACTCCGGAGTCGGCGCCGGGCTCCTCCTTCCGGTACGCGGACGGATCCCTCACCCCGTCCCGGGAATGGTGCGTCTGTGTCGAGGAGCGTCACGACCCATCCGGCACCGGGCACCGGGTGGTGGCGGTCGCCACCGACGGGTCGCTTCGGATGGTCACCCTGGTCGACTCCGGGGGCTTCGTGGCCGCCCCCCGCCCGTCCCCGGACGGAGCCCGATTGGCGTGGGTGGAGTGGAGCCATCCGCACATGTCGTGGGACCGGTCCGAGGCGTGGGCGTCGGAGCTGGCCGAGTCGGACGCCGGGATCAGCATCGCCGGTCGGCGCCGGGTTGCCGGCGGGGGGGACGTCTCGGTGGGCCAGCCGCAGTGGTGCGCCGACGGGAGCCTGGTTCTGATCGACGACCGCACCGGATGGTGGCTGCCCCACCTCATTCCCGGCGATCACCTGGATGAGGATGACGCGGCGATGGCGATGGTCGACCTCGAGGCCGAGTTCCATTTCCCCGATTGGGCGCTCGGCCAGTCCACCCTGGCCGAGTTGCCCGATGGCTCGCTCATCGGCCGGATGCACCGGGACGGCCGGGATCAGCTGGTGAGGTTGCATCCTCCGGCCACCCGGTCGACTCCGGGCGGGCGAGGAGCCGGCGCCGCGGGTGGCTGGGAGATGACCGTCCTCGACCAACCCTGCATCACCATCGCCGGGGTGGCGGTCGCCGCGGGTCCGCGGATCGGGGTGTTGGGGGCCACTGCCACTGCGGGGATGGGTGTGTACCAGGTGAGCGAAGACGGGTCCCGACCGGCGGTGCGGTTGACCCGGGATCCGGCGGACGACGGCGCCATAACGGACGGCGATGTCGCGGGGGCCGAGCCGTTCGTCGCCGCCAGCCCGGCGGGCCCGATCCCCGGGTTCTTCTACCCACCCACCAACGCCGCGGCCCGCGGGCCGGAGGGGTCCGGACCGCCGTTGGTGGTCTTCTGCCACGGCGGCCCTACCGGGGCGGCGGAGCCGGGATTCGATCCGGTCGTCCAGTTCTTCACCAGCCGGGGCCTGGCGGTGGCGGCGGTGAACTACCGGGGCAGCAGCGGCTACGGCCGCGGCTACCGGCGAAGTCTGGAGGGTTTGTGGGGCGTCGCCGATGTCGATGACTGCACCGCCTACGCGGTGGCGCTGGCCGAGGCCGGCCGGGTCGACGGCGCCCACCTCGCGATTCGGGGAACCAGCGCCGGTGGGCTCACCGCCCTCGGGGCGCTGGTGCGCACCGAGGCCTTCCGCGGCGCGGCCTCGTGGTACGGGGTAACCGATCTCCAGGCGCTGGCCACCGACACCCACGACTTCGAGTCCCGGTACATGGACGGGTTGGTCGGCCCGTTACCGGCCGCCGCCGATGTGTACCGCCTGCGATCGCCGCTCTACCACCCCGACGCGGTGACCGGGGCCGTGCTGCTCCTCCAGGGCGCCGACGATCCGGTGGTACCGCCCGACCAGTCCGAGCGCTTCGCCGAAGCACTGTCCGCCCACGGTGTCCGCTGCACGCTGGAAGTGTTCGCCGGCGAGTCGCACGGGTTCCGCCGGGCCGAGACCATCGAAGCCTGCTTGACCGCCGAGCTGCGGTTTTACCGGTCGCTGTTCGATCCCGATTCCGGTGTCGCGGCGTCCGCCAACGGGCCCGGGCACCGAGGAATCCGATGAGCGCGGTGGTACCATCGATCGTGGTTCCCGACCGCCAACGCAGGTACCGGGGTCGCGCCGCTGGTTGGTCACGGATGCTGGGTGGCGGCTACCGCCGGGCATTCCGCACCGTGCGGAGTTGGTCGCCCGAGTGGCGGGACACGCTGCTCTATTCGATGTCGGCCGCCTTCGCGGGGGCAACCGCCATCGCCGCCGGCATTCCCCTCTACCGGCAATGGGGCCAGATGGCGGTGGGACCCTACGCCGCCGCCGCGGTGTTCATGGCCGTCGTCGCCTGGCGGGCCGGACTGCGGCCGAAGCCGACGTCGAGACCCGCCGCCCCTCGGGCCAGGCACCACGAGAACGGCAAGCACGCCCCGAACCCGGCGGATCCCGATCTCTTGGGTGAAACCGCCCCCGGCCGACCCCGGCGATGGCAGGCAGCGCGGCTCGGCGCCTGCATCGTGGTGCTGGCCGGCGCCACCGTCGTCCCGCTGACCATGGAGGTGATCTGGAGGTCGGAGGGCGACGCCGCCGCCCACGTGCAGCCCGAGGTGCTGGTGGTGGAGCGGGCCGGGGTGCTGGCCGACAGCGGCAAGGACCCCTACCGGCTGGTCGACAAGAACGGGCACACCGTCATCCACCAGAACCAGATCCCCGAGTACGAGCTCTACTATCCGTATCTCCCCGGCATGGTCCTGTTCGGCTTCTCCAGCGGCAGCAAGGTCGAGGCCCGGCTCACCGACGCCAGAATCCAATTTTTGGTCTTCACGGCGATCATCTCGCTGATCGCCCTGAGCCGGCTCCGACCGGCCACCGATGCCCGATTCCGCGCCCTCCAGGTGCTGACGGTGTTGCCCACCGCCGCGCTCCCGTTGGCCACCGGGGGCGACGACATGCCGGTGGTGGCGCTGATGCTGCTCGGCCTGGTGGCCCTCCAACGCCGAAGACCGGTGATCGCCGGCCTGGCCCTCGGCGCGGCGTCGTCCCTCAAGTTCACCGCGTGGCCATTGGCGGTACTGGCCATCTGGGTGGTGCTCGATCAACGGAGGCGGCGAGCCGTCTGGCGCTACCTGGTCGGTCTGTTGGTGGTCATCTGCCCGGTGGTGCTGCCGGTGGCGCTGAGCAATCCATCGGCCTTCATCGACAACGTGATCCGGTTCCCGCTGGGTCTGGCCGGAGTCGCGTCTCCCGCCGTCAGCCCGCTGCCCGGACACCTGTTCGTGTCCGCGTTCCCGGCCGCCCATCGGGTCTACGTGGTGATCCTGGTCGTCGGGGGCCTGGCCCTCCTCATCCGCCACCTGGTCCGCAAACCCCCGGTCGGCGCGGCCGGGGTGGCCCGGCTGGCCGGATGGGTGATGCTGTTCGCCATCCTGCTGGCGCCGGCTACCCGGGTCGGCTACCTGCTCTATCCGATCAACCTGTTCATCTGGTCATGGATGCTCGGACGGGCCGCCGATCCCGCGGTTGCCCCCGATGACACCTACGTCAAGGGGCCGGGAGTGGGCATGGACCGGATCGAGCCTCAACCGGTCGTGTAGCCGGACCTCACCGGCCGACGCCGAGCCGTCCGGGGTCACTCGTCGGTGTTCTGCTCGAGGACCACCATGGTGAACGGCGTGACCCCCGACGATGTGGCCGGGGGCACGATGACCCCGACTTCCCAGTAGTACCCGTCGCCGCTCGCCCGGCGGGCCAGCATCTCGGTCCCCGACACCCCGTTGAAGGTGCCCTGACCCTGGTAGCTGAGCTTCCATCCGAGCTTGGGCAAACCGGTTTTGTAGACGTCGACGACCTGATCGGAAGAGAGCCCGGTGGTGAAGGACACACTGCGGTCGTACTGGGTCTGATTCTGATCGATGTTGATCCAGTGGCGGGCAACGCTCCCGGTGGGGACGGCCAGCGCCGACAGGATGTCGGCGGGGGGCTCACTGCTGATGATGGGCTTCAACGCCGTCGTCGCCGGGGTGAGTTGGACGACCGTGCCGTCGGGGATCCGGATCGAGTGGAGCGCCAGCACCGGATTGTTCCCGGCGGTGAGGATGGTGGCCAGCACCCCACCCACCAGGATGAAGGCGGCGATCCCGACGACGATGATGGCCGGGCCCCGGAGCGACATCCGTTGGTAGTCGCGATCCTCCGGATCGACGCTGAGGTCCTCGTCGGGCGAGGTGGCGTCCGGCACACCGGGCGGAGCCTGGGCAGGGGTGGTCATGGGCGGCAACCATGCTACCGGCGGTCCACCCACCGGTAGCCAACGGCCGCGGGGGGTGGGGTCCGGGCCTCCACGGGGGAGGCATGGACACCTACACTCCGGGCAACGTCAGGATCGACCATCGAGGGGGCGCCGTGAAAGCAACCGAGCCGGATCCGAAGCGGTCGGGCCCCGTCCCCGGGCCCGGCAGGCTCTCCCGACGGGCCTTGCTCGGCGGCGCCGCGGTGGGGGCGACCGGAGCGGTGTTGGCGGCCTGCGGAGGCTCGTCGACCAGTGGCACCACCACCACGTCGACCACCCGGCCGGCCGGCAGGGTGGGGGTGGCGCCCAACCCGAAGGCCCCGGTCGGGAGCGACCAGCTTCCCCAGTTCGACCACATCGTGGTGGTGATGATGGAGAACCACTCGTTCGACAACATCCTCGGCACCCTCGGGCGGGGAGACGGTCTGAAGCTCGGCCCCGGTGGTGCCCCCCAGGCCACCAACCCCGACGGACATGGACACCTGGTTCGCTCCTTCCACATGCCCAACGTGTGCCAGCTGAAGAGCATGCCCGCCCAGAGCTGGAACGCCACCCAGGCCCAGTACGCCAACGGCACCAACCAGGGCTTCGTGACCAGCGCGTCGGGGCCGGTGGCCATGGGGTACTGGACCGCCGCCGACATGCCCTTCACCAACAGCCTGGCCCGCACCTTCCCGCTGGCCGACCGGTACTTCAGTTCGGTGATGGCTCAGACCTACCCGAACCGCCGGTACCTGATGGCCGGCACCTCGCTCGGACAGATCCGGAACACCTTTCCGAACCCGCTCCCGCCCAACGGCACCATCTTCGACCAGTTGAACACCCACGACATCTCCTGGAAGAACTACTACACCAACCTTCCGACCCTGGGGATCTTCCTCTCCCTCCTGGCCAACCCGGCGATGAGCTCCAACTTGGCCCCGATCAAGAGCTTCTACTCGGACTGCGCGGCGGGGAGCCTTCCTTCCTTTTGCATCGTCGATCCCGACTTCGTCGTCCAATCGGAGGAGAACCCTCAGGACATCCAGTACGGGGACGCCTTTCTGGCCCAGGTAGTCAATGCGGTGATGTCGGGCCCCAAGTGGTCGAAGACGCTGCTGGTCTGGAACTACGACGAACATGGGGGCTACTACGACCACGTGGTGCCCCCGGCGGCGGTCGCCCCCGACGACGTCCCGCCGACGTTGGAGGCCGGTGATACGCCGGGCCAGTTCAACCGACTCGGCTTCCGGGTGCCGGCCGGGTTGGTCAGCCCCTACGCCAAGCAGGACTACGTCTCCCACACGGTGTTCGACCACACCTCGGTGTTGAAGCTGGTGGAGACCAAGTGGAACCTCCCGGCCATGACCCGCCGGGATGCCGCGGCCAACGACCTCCTGGACATGGTCGACTTCAATGCGTCACCGGGCTTCCTGCGACCACCCAAGCTCGCCGCCGCGCCCGACCCGGCGGTTCAGGCCGGCTGTCTCACCACCGGACCCGGATTCATCCCGCCCCCGTCAGCGCTCATCCCGGTCAAGACCTGAGCCGGGTCGCTGCCGGTCGGCTCGCCCGACCTATCTCGACGGCCGGCGGAGCGCCTTTTTCAGCACCGCGTCGTAGCCGTCCAGTCCTTCCCGATAGAGCTTCGAATCGGGGCCGGCGGCGATACCCACCCGTTCGGGGATCACCCCCCAGATGGGAACCTTCTGCTCGGTCCACCAGTCGATGGTCTCGGTCAGGTCATTGGTCCCGAGCCGGGCGGCGCAGATCACCACCCCGAATGGGGTCCGCTTCGGCACGATCTCCAGGGTGGCCGCCACCCGGGTGAACTCCACCCCGCCGGCCCGGGTCGGGATGACCACGGCATCAGCTCCTCCGATGGCGGCCCGCACGATGCGCTCGTCCCCGGGCGGTGTGTCGACCACCGCGATCCCGTCGTTGTTGGCCATGGCCCGGACCACCGTGCGCTCCGACGGCCCCTCGACCAGCTCCACGCCCTCGATCGGACTGGTTTCCAGCCACTCGGCCGCCGATGCCTGCCGGTCGGCATCGACCAGCACCACCGGGTCGTAGCCCCGCTCGACGGCGGCGGCGGCCAGGTAGACGGCGGTGGTGGTCTTGCCCACGCCACCTTTCACATTGCTGACGACGATGTTCATACGTGCAGACTAGATCGCGCATGCGTGGTCAGAGCCGGGAGACGGGACGCGGAGCGGCTCAGGTGGGCAGAACGGGAGCCTCGGCCGAGGAATCGAGGGCGATGGCCGCCCGGGTGGAGGTCACCGCCGCCCCCAGCGCGATGGCCAGATACGCCCATCGGGCCCGTCGCGGGAGGTGGCCGAAGGCCACCACCGTGGCCACCGCGTCCACCAGATCGGCGACACCGCTGAGGGCGACCCAGGGCCGGCCCTCGGCATCGGAGACCGACAGCCCCCGGAGGGTGCCGATCCCCAGCACCAGGTCCCGGCCGCCCATGGCCCGGGCCAGCAGTCGGGCGGGGACATCGTCACCGACGTCGCCCACCCAGGGCCGCGCCACCAGGGAGGGGGTGAGCACCGCGGCGGTGCCGACGCCGACCCGGCCCCAGGCGACGAGGCGGGCAGTAGTCCGGAAGTAGGCGTTGCTCATGCGGACACGCTATGCCGGGTGCCATCGACGGTGTCCAGTCGGAAACCGAGGCCGGCCGGGCGATGCCGTTCTGTTCGATTTCGGTCTCTCTGAGAACCCGATCGACCACTTTCGGTAGCAGTCACGAGGTCGAGGAAGGAAAGTCCCAGGTCAGGTTGGTTTACATTTCGATGACCATCCATAAGACTGTTGGTCAGCGACGACGTCTGTGCAAGCAGCGTCGACAGGAGGGGGTATCCGGCCTGGCCGGATGCAGGTTCCTGTGAGACAAAGGGGGGAGCGGCCGGGTCTTTTGGACCCGGCCGCTGTCATCTTCCGAAATGGTCGAGGGGTCCGTGGCCCGTCCCCAGCCGCCAGGCGGCTCCTCCGACCAGGGCCCGATGGACGTAGTCCTTGGCCTCGGCGACAGCTGTGGGCACGTCGGCGCCGAAGGCGAGTTTGGCGGCGATGGCCGCCGACAGCGAGCAACCGGTTCCGTGGGAATTGGCGGTGTCCACCCGATCGGCCTCGAGGACGGTCACCGTCTCCCCGTCGTAGAGCACGTCCGGGACGGACGGCCGGGTCCCGACCTCGGAGCCGGGCTCGACGCCGCCGAGGTGACCGCCCTTGACCAGCACGCAGCGGGCGCCGAGGTCTTGGATGATGCGGGCGGCGTCGACCATGTCCTCCACCTCGGTCAAGGTGGCCGGATCGATGTCGCACAGCAGAGCCGCCTCCCAGAGGTTGGGGGTGATCAGCCGGGCGAAGGGAACCAGGAGGTCCCGGTAGGCCGTCAACCCGCCGGCGCCCAGCAGCGGCTCCCCGGAGGAGGAGACCATCACCGGGTCGACCACCAGATTGGGGAGGTCCCCGGACCCGGCCCATTCGCCGACCACCGCGATGATGTCGAGGTTGGCCAGCATGCCGGTCTTGGTGGCGGCCACCGGCAGGTCGGCGAGCACGGTGGCGATCTGCCGGCCGACGAACCACGCGGGGATCGGGTGGACTCCGTCCACCGCCGCGGTGTTCTGGGCGGTCACCGCGGTCACCGCGGTCACCGCAAACGCGCCCAGGGCGCCCATGGTCTTGATGTCGGCCTGGATCCCGGCACCCGCCCCCGAGTCGGAGCCGGCGATGGTGAGCGCCACCGGCGGTTGGCCGGTCATCCGTCGATCAGGCCGTCCATCGGACTCGACGCCTGGGCGTGCAGCCGCGGCGGGATCCTTCCGGCGAAACGGGCCCGGCGCCCGGCGGTCACCGCGTCCCGGACGGCGGCGGCCATCAGCGCCGGTTGGTGGGCCCGGGTGATGGCCGTGGCGACCATGACGGCGTCGCACCCCAGTTCCATGGCCACACAGGCGTCGGAGGCGGTGCCGATGCCGGCATCGAGGACCACCGGGACACCGGCCTGCTCGACGATGAGGCTGATGTTGTGGGGGTTGCGAAGGCCCAGCCCGCTACCGATCGGGGAGCCGAGGGGCATGATCGCCGCGCAGCCCACCTGCTCGAGCCGGCGGGCCATGACCGGGTCGTCGTTGGTGTAGGGGAGCACGACGAATCCTTCGTCGACCAGCTCCTCGGCCGCGGCCAGCAGCTCGACCGGGTCGGGGAGCAGGGTGAGGTCGTCACCGATGACCTCGAGTTTCAGCCAGTCGGTCTCGAATGCCTCCCGGGCCAGCTTGGCCGTCAACACCGCCTCCGAGGCGGTGAAGCACCCGGCGGTATTGGGCAGCACCCGGACCCGGTGCTCGTCGAGGAGGTCGATCAACGAGTGCCGGGTGGTGGGGTCGACACGGCGCACCGCCACCGTGGCCATCGACGCCCCCGAGGCGATCAGGGCGTCGGCGAAGGCCCCGGGGCTGGACATGCCGCCCGACCCGATGATGAGCCGGGAGCCGATGACCTCGCCGGCCACGACGAAGGCATCGTCCGGGGTGCCGGGGTCCGGGCCAGCGAGGGGGTCCATCCCGTCCACGGTACCGGGACGGGTCATCCGCCGGCGACGGCGGTGACGATCTCGATCCGGTCGCCGAGGACCAGACGGGTGTCACCCCAGCGGCTCTTCGGCACCACCTCGCCGTTGCGGGCCACCGCCACCCCCTTGGGCGAAGGGCACCACAGGCCGACCAGATCGGCGACCGTCGACCCCGGGTCCCCGTTCCAGTCGGATCCGTTCACCTGGATGACGCTCACGTTCTGACCCGGGTCCGGCCCGGCCCCCCGACGCCGGCCGCCGGGGCGAACCGGTCGGGTCCGAACGGCAGCATGAAGTCGTCCACCGGACGGCCCTCGAGCAGGGCCACCACCGCGTCGGCGGTGACCGGAGCCAGGAGGATGCCGTTGCGGTAGTGGCCGGTGGCCATGATGAGGCCCCCCATCGACGTGGTTCCGACCAGCGGGGCATTGTCCGGGGACCCCGGGCGCAGACCGGTCGAGGTCTCGACCAACTCGTACTCGTCGAGGGCGGGGACGACGGCCCGGGCGTCGCGGAGGAGGTCGTGCACCGAGCCGACCTGGACGGCGAGGTCGAACCCCTTCTCCTCGACGGTGGCTCCGATCACCACCGTCCCGTCCTGGCGGGGGACCAGGTAGCAGCTCCTCCCGTGGACCAGGCCTCGCACGATGCGGCGGAGTTGCGGCGTGCCGCCGGAGGCCCGGGCCCGGATGGTCAACCCCTTCACCGGTCGCACCGGCGGGACCAGCGGGTGGGGGATCCCCCCCAGCTGTCCCGACCAACACCCGGCGGCGATCACCACGGCGCCGGCATGGATGGTGCCGCCCCGGCCCAGGACCACCCCGGTGGCTCGTCCGTCGGTCGATGCCACCGCCGAGACATCGTCGGTCACCCGGGTGACCCCGGCGTGCCGGCAGGCGGCCAGCAGGGAGTCGACCAGCAGGCGGTTGTCGACCTGATGGTCATCGGGGAACTCGGCCCCGCCGCCGATGCCGGGGGCGAGGAGCGGCTCGAGCTCCCGGCACTCCCGGGAGGACAGCCGCCGGGGCGAGAGCCCGAGCGACTGCTGGTACCCGAGCACATCGTCGACCACCCGGCGGTCGGAGGGGTCCACGGCGGCGAGGACAGTTCCTGACCTCCGGTAGCCCACCGTCCGATCCGAGAAGGCTTCCAGATCGCCGGCGAAGTCGGGCCACCGGTGGGCGGCGGCGACATTGGCCCGAGCCAGGGCCTCTTCGCCGAAGTGGGCCTCGCCGACCGGGCCCAGCATGCCGGCCGCCGCCCAGGTGGCCCCGTGACCGGGCCGGGGATCGACCACCGCCACCGCCAACCCGGCGGCCGCCGCCCGCCAGGCGATGGACAGGCCGATCACCCCGCCGCCCACCACCACGGCGTCGAGCAGGTCGGAATCCGGCATCTCCCCATGGTACGGCCCGATTGTGGCCAGATTGGACGGTCCACCGTGTACGATGTTCGGACCGCAGATGGGCCAGCGTCGTCCCGAGCGAAGAAGATCTCAACTCCCTCAATGGAGCGACCTGATGACGACCGTGCCCGGCACCTTCGCCGACCCAACTTTTGGTACTCCGGGAGCACTGCGGGGAGAGCCGCGCCGTCCGCCGGCGGCCTCCCGGGCCCCGACCGACGGCCTCTACGATCCCCGCTTCGAGCACGACGCCTGCGGGATCGCCCTGGTCGCCGACCTCCATGGCCGACCCTCCCACGGGCTGGTCCGGCGCGGCATCACCGCACTCGAGCACCTGGCCCACCGGGGGGCCACCGGCAGTGAGGAGGACAGCGGCGACGGGGCCGGCATCCTGCTGCAGATCCCGCACCGGTTCTACCGGGAGGTGGTGGGATTCGACCTCCCCGAGGCCGGGCACTACGCCACCGGGATCGCCTTCCTGTCCCGGGACCCGTCGGAGGCAGCCAAGGCCAGGACCGGCATCGAACAGCTGGCCGAGGAGGAGGGACTCGACGTCCTCGGATGGCGGGACGTCCCGTTCGACGACCAGACCCTGGGCTCGGTGGCCCGGGGGGACATGCCCTCGCTCCATCAGTTGTTCGTGGCCCCGGCGGCGACCACCACCGGGCTGGGCGGGGACGACCCGGCGCTGGCCATCGACCGGAGCACCTTCGTGCTCCGGAAACGGGCCGAACACCGCATCGACGACTGTTACATCGCCTCGTTGTCGGCCCGCACCGTCAACTACAAGGGGA
Organism: Acidimicrobiales bacterium; assembly: GCA_035948855.1. Taxonomy (GTDB): domain Bacteria; phylum Actinomycetota; class Acidimicrobiia; order Acidimicrobiales; family RAAP-2; genus DASZIT01. Next base: position 18,305 of record DASZIT010000046.1, read on the forward strand.
TGCTCACCTCCCACCAGCTGGCCGAGTTCTACACCGACCTCTCCGACCCCCGGGTGGAGAGCGGGCTGGCGCTCGTCCACTCCCGGTTCTCCACCAACACCTTCCCGTCGTGGGCCCTGGCCCACCCGTACCGGTATCTGGCCCACAACGGCGAGATCAACACCCTGGCCGGAAACCGCAACTGGATGCGGGCCCGGGAAGCGCTGTGCGCCACCGAGCTCATCCCCGGCCTCGACCGGGCCTTCCCCATCCTCACCGGCGGGGCCAGCGACTCGGCCTCCTTCGACGAGGTCCTCGAACTGCTCCACCTCGGAGGACGGCCGCTGCACCACGCGGTGCTGATGATGATTCCCGAGGCGTGGGAGAACCACCGGGCCATGGACCCGGCCCGCCGCGCCTTCTACCGGTACCACTCGTCGCTGATGGAGCCGTGGGACGGCCCGGCGGCGGTGGCCTTCACCGACGGGACGACCATCGGTGCGGTGCTGGACCGGAACGGGCTCCGCCCGGCCCGGTACTGGGTCACCGATGACGGGCTGGTGGTGCTGGCCAGCGAAGTCGGCGTCCTGGATGTGCCGTCGTCCACCGTGGTTCGCAAGGGCCGGCTCCAACCCGGGAAGATGTTCCTGGTCGACACCGCCGCCGGGAGGATCATCGACGACGAGGAGATCAAGTCGGCCCTGGCCGAGGAGCATCCGTACGCCACCTGGCTCGAAGAGGGGCAGATCGATCTCGACGACCTGCCCCCGAAGACCATGCTCACCCCGCAGCACGCCTCGGTGATCGGGCGGCAGCGGGCGTTCGGGTACACCAACGAGGAGCTCCGGCTGATCATCGGCCCGATGGCGAAGTCCGGGGTCGAGCCGAACGGGTCGATGGGCTCCGACGCCGCCATCGCGGTGCTGTCCGAGCGCCCGCGGTTGCTGTACGACTACTTCACCCAGCTGTTCGCCCAGGTCACCAACCCGCCGCTGGACGCCATCCGCGAGGAGCTGGTGACCTCCCTCGCGTCCACCCTCGGGCCGGAGCGGAACCTGCTGGAGCCGACGTCGGCGTCGTGCCGGCAGATCGTGTTGCCGATGCCGGTCATCAGCAACGACGATCTGGCCAAACTGCTCTACATCAACGAAGACGGTCAGACCCCGGGTTACCGGGCCTTCGCGGTCGACGGGCTCTTCGAGGTGGCCCGGGGGGGCGAAGGGCTGCGGCGGGCCATCGAGGACGTGCGCTTCCGGGTCAGCGTGGCCATCGCCGACGGCGCCGACATCATCGTGCTCTCCGACCGGAACTCCACCGCCGAGTACGCCCCCATCCCCTCCCTGCTGATGGTGTCGGCGGTGCACCACCACCTGGTCCGGGAGAAGACCCGTACCCAGGTGGGGTTGGTCGTCGAGTCGGGAAGCGCCCGCGAAGTCCACCACATGGCGCTGCTGAAGGGGTTCGGGGCGGCCGCCATCAACCCGTACCTGGCCTTCGAGACCATCGACGACATGATCGCCACCGGGCTGCTGACCGGAGTCACCCCCCGCCAGGCCCAGCGCAACTACATCAAGGCGGCCTCCAAGGGCATCGTCAAGGTGATGTCGAAGATGGGGATCTCGACGGTGGCCTCGTACACCGGCGCCCAGGCGTTCGAGGCGGTGGGGCTGGCCCACGACGTCATCGACGAGTACTTCACCGGGACGGTGTCCCGCATCGGCGGGGTCGGGCTCGAGGTGCTGGCCGAGGAGGTCGCCGCCCAGCACCGCAAGGTCTACCTGCCCCAGCCGACCGAGCTGGCCCACCGGGACCGGGATGTCGGGGGTGAGTACCAGTGGCGCCGGGAGGGGGAGGTCCATCTCTTCAACCCGAAGACGGTGTTCAAACTCCAGCACGCCACCCGTTCGAAGCGGTACGAGGTGTTCAAGGAATACACCAAAGCCGTCGACGACCAGTCGACCCAGCTGGCCACCCTGCGCGGCCTCCTCCGGCTGAAGGCCGATGCCACCACCGCCATCCCCATCGAAGAGGTGGAGCCGATCTCGGCCATCCTCAAGCGGTTCTCCACCGGGGCGATGTCCTACGGCTCCATCTCCGCCGAGGCCCACGAGACGCTGGCCATCGCCATGAACCGGCTGGGCGGCCGGTCCAACACCGGCGAGGGCGGCGAGGACGCCGACCGCTTCACCCCCGACGCCAACGGGGACCTCCGCCGGAGCGCCATCAAGCAGGTGGCCTCGGGCCGGTTCGGGGTCACCTCCGAGTACCTGGTCAACTCCGACGACATCCAGATCAAGATCGCCCAAGGGGCCAAGCCCGGCGAAGGGGGCCAGCTGGCCGGCAAGAAGATCTACCCCTGGATCGCCAAGACCCGGCTCTCCACCCCGGGGGTGGAGCTGATCTCGCCCCCGCCCCATCACGACATCTACTCCATCGAGGACATCGCCCAGCTCATCCACGACCTCAAGTCGGCCAATCCGAAAGCCCGCATCCACGTGAAGCTGGTGGCCGAGGTGGGGGTGGGGACGGTGGCGGCCGGGGTGGCCAAGGCCCACTCCGACGTGGTGCTGATCTCCGGGCACGACGGTGGCACCGGGGCGGCGCCGCTGACCTCGCTCAAGCATGCCGGCGTCCCCTGGGAGCTCGGCCTGGCCGAGACCCAACAGACCCTGCTGGCCAACGGGCTGCGGGACCGCATCGTGGTCCAGGTGGACGGCCAGATGAAGACGGGTCGCGACGTGGTCATCGGCGCCCTGCTCGGCGGCGAGGAATTCGGCTTCGCCACCGCGCCGCTGGTGGTGTCCGGCTGCATCATGATGCGGGTCTGCCACCTCGACACCTGCCCGGTCGGCATCGCCACCCAGAACCCCGAGCTCCGCAAGAAATTCACCGGCACCCCCGAGTTCGTGGAGACGTTCTTCGAGTACATCGCCGAAGAGGTGCGTGAGCACCTGGCCGCCCTCGGCCTGCGCTCCGTCGAGGAGGCCATCGGCCGGGTCGACCTGCTCGACACCGAGGCGGCCATCACCCACTGGAAGGCGGCCGGGTTGGACCTGTCCCCGATCCTGGTGGAACCGGAGTTGCCCGAGGGGGCGGTGCGCCACTGCACCCAGAAACAGGACCACGGGCTGGAGAAGGCCCTCGACCATGCCTTCCTGGACGCCTGCCGCCCGGCCATCGAGACCGGCGCGCCGGTCACCGCCGAGCTGGAGGTGACCAACGTGGACCGCACGGTCGGGACCCTCCTCGGCTACGAGATCACCCGGCGCTACGGCGGTGCCGGCCTGCCCGACGGCACCATCGACCTCACCTTCCGCGGCTCGGCCGGGCAGAGTTTCGGCGCCTTCGTACCCAAGGGCATCACCATGCGCCTGTTCGGGGATGCCAACGACTATCTCGGCAAGGGACTCTCCGGCGGGCGGATCATCGTGCAGCCCCCGGAGGACTCACCGTTCGCGGCCGAGGAGAACATCGTCGCCGGGAACGTGATCCTCTACGGCGCCACCGCCGGCGAGGTCTTCCTGCGGGGCCAGGTCGGCGAGCGCTTCTGCGTGCGGAACTCCGGCGCCATCGCGGTGGTGGAGGGCGTCGGCGACCATGGCTGCGAGTACATGACCGGCGGCCGGGTGGTGGTGCTGGGACCGACCGGGCGCAACTTCGGGGCGGGGATGTCCGGCGGGATGGCCTTCGTCTACGACACCGCCGACGAGCTCGGGCGCCAGTACAACCCGGACATGGTCGATCTGGAGCCGGTGTCCGTCGACGACCGGACCTGGTTGAAGGACCGGATCACCATGCACCTGGACGAGACCGGGTCGGAGGTGGCCAAGGCGGTGCTGGCCGACTGGATCAGCAACGCCGAACAATTCGTGAAGGTGATGCCCAAGGAATACCGCCGGGTGCTGGAAGCCACCGAGAAGGCGGTGGCCGAAGGCCGTTCGGTGGATGAAGCGGTGATGCAGGTGACCGGTGGGTGACATCACCGGGTTCATGACCTACGGCCGGGAGCTGCCCAGCAGGCGCCCGGTCCAGGTGCGGCTGCGGGACTGGAAAGAGGTCTACGAGCCGTTCCCGGTCGAAGCCGCCCAGCATCAGGGGGCCCGGTGCATGGACTGCGGGATTCCCTTCTGCCACGAGGGCTGCCCCCTCGGGAACCTGATTCCCGAGTGGAACGACCTGGTCTACCGAGACGACTGGGATGAGGCCATCCAGCGGCTGCATGCCACCAACAACTTTCCCGAGTTCACCGGCCGACTGTGCCCCGCTCCGTGTGAGGGTTCCTGCGTGCTCGGCATCAACGACGATCCGGTGGCCATCGAACGCATCGAGTACGAGATCGCCGAGCGGGCCTGGTCGGAGGGATGGGTGCTCCCGGTGACGGTGGCGCACCCCACCGAGAAGCGGGTGGCGGTCGTCGGGTCGGGACCCGCGGGGATGGCCGCCGCCCAGCAGCTGGCCCGGGCCGGTCACACCGTGGTGGTGTTCGAGCGGGCGGAGAAGCCCGGCGGTCTGCTCCGCTACGGGATTCCCGAGTTCAAGATGGAGAAGGCGGTCCTCGACCGACGGCTCGAACAGCTGGTGGCCGAAGGCGTGGAGTTCCGCTGCGGCGTCTCGGTGGGGGAGCCGGCTCCCGAGGTGTCGGGGGCGGCGGCGGTCGGCGGCCCGGGGGCGGCGGCGACCGATGCCACCGTGATCAGTTCGTCGTCCCTGGTGGACGACTATGACGCGGTGGTGGTGGCCGGAGGGGCGACCCTGCCCCGCGACCTGCCGATTCCGGGTCGGGAATTGGGTGGCATCCACCTGGCCATGGAGTACCTGAAGCCATCGAACCTGGTCCAAGAGGGATCGTTGGCCGCCTCGCCCATCTCCGCGGAAGGCAAACACGTGGTCATCATCGGCGGGGGCGACACCGGCGCCGACTGCCTGGGTACGGTGCACCGGCAGGGGGCGTTGGCCGTCCACCAGCTGGAGATCATGCCCGAGCCCCCCCGGGACCGGTCGGGGAGCAACCCGTGGCCGACCTGGCCGCTGATCATGCGCACCTCGGCAGCCCACGAAGAGGGTGGGGAGCGCCTGTTCGCGGTGACCACGGTGGAATGCCTGGGCGATGCCGACGGCAACGTGCGGGCGCTGCGCGGCGAAGAGGTGGAGCTGGCCTACGACGCCCAGGGGCGTCCGGCGTTCGAGCCGGTCCCCGAGTCCGCCTTCGAGCTCCAGTGCGAGCTGGTGTTGCTGGCCATGGGCTTTCTGGGATCGGAGCCGGGAGGCGTGGTCGCCGACCTCGGCCTCGAGCTGAACGCCCGGGGCAGCGTGGCCGCGGATACCTCATGGTCGACCAACGTCGAGGGTGTGTTCGTGTGCGGGGACATGACCCGGGGCCAGAGCCTCATCGTCTGGGCCATCGCCGAGGGGCGATCGGCAGCGGCGGCGGTGGACCGTTACCTGATGGGGCAGACGAGTTTGCCGGCGCCGATCCATCCGGGTCAGCTGGCGCTCCGCTGACTCGGGTCGGCGTTGGTCAGTCGGCGCTGACAGCCTGGAGGTTTTGGCCAAGCAAACTGGAGGATGGCTCACTATCATCGTGGCACCACACCGGGGGATCGCCCCCGGATGGATCAGCAAGGGGGCACGATGGGACTCTTTGACAAGGCCAAGAACGCCGCGCAACAGGCCAAGGACGCCATGGCGCAGGTACCGGGCGGTGTTGCGGCCGGGATGCCTTCCGGTATGCAGGCTCCCGACATGGGCGAGGCGATGAAGTACCGCGACCTCACTCAGAAGCTGAAGACATCGGGTGTGGAAGCTCCGGCCGTGATCAAGACGATCCGTCGCGGTGAAGCCGAGATGGGTGGCGGCATCAAGTCTGAGGTCGACGTGTCCATCACCCCCGCCGACGGCGCCGCCTATGACGCCACCATCAAGCAGTCCATCCTGCCGTCATGGCTCGACACCCTGGACGCCGGCAGCAAGGTGAGCATCAAGTACGACCCCGACAGCCCGACCTCGGCCCTCATGTACGGGAACCTGTAGTCTCAGGGATTTTCTGTACCGTGGGTCGGTGGAGCTAACTCCCGACAACAACATCCGAGGCACCATAGATGCCGTCATGTGGATGCGGCTGGCGTCGACACTGCTGGTGTTCCTGTTCTCCACCCCAGGTCGAAGTCACTGACCGACGGCCGCGCCTTACCCGCCCGGACGGGGTGGCCCCCACGAACTCGACTAGTCGGCATTGTCGAATAGGACGAGCGCCCGGTGTGGGGCGCGTCCACTACCTCGCCGGCTCCGTACCCGACTATGGCGGGGGAGAGGGGAGTACCTAGCTGTCCCCCGGAACCTACGATCTGGGCTACTCGCATAGCGCGCTCCGGATCGGGCAATGACGACAGTGCGTCGGTGAGCGATTGGCGGTCGGTGGATAAGAAGGGACAACGGAGCCGCCATTGGCAGAATCGGTCCCAACGAGCCCCCAGAGGACCCTCTGCTCCTCCTACTATCTTTAGTCCACCCCAAGGACGAGCAGGAGAAGGGCCCAAGACGGTGAGTGGTTATGCACGAGACACCCCCAGGCTGATTGACCAGGTCCGTGGCGTCCGCTACGGCGAGATCATCGCGGTGTTCGCGCGCGATGGCCACTTCGAGGCCGAGGTGTTTGGCACCCAGTTCTTAAACGACTGCCCCCAAGAGTTGTGGGACAGCCTCGACGTCTCGGCCATCGCGGCTGATCTCGGTGCCTTGGTGGTCAAGCTCAACGGTCCCCGGCACTGGGTCATCGACGGCATCGGACAGAAGGTGAACACTCTGGAGCCCGTGTTGCGCGAGTTCAACGGAATGCAGATGCGTCGTTTGGCCCTCATCGACCTTGGCAACGACCCGTCGACTTCCCCGTACACCGAAAGACACGTGCATCGGGGTGCCGTCTTCTTTTTCGATTCTGGTAAACCCATATACGAGCTGGTTTCCCCCGACGGGCTCGCCTACGTCATGCAGGCCTACTGCTTGGCCGTGGATCCGGCCACCGACGAGGCGAGCCTCCTCACACTAGGTGATCGACTCGCGCTCCCCGACGGCTGGATCTACCGCGTCCGGACTCTGGGCACGGAGCTGGTAGTCGATACCACTCACAAAGTGGCAACCGTCCTTCAGGACGAATTCGAGCACTCGTACACGTTGCCGGAGTAAGAGGTCGCCAGATCGCTGGGATCGTTCCCGGGGATCGCTTGCCGACGGCTGAGCTACGGCTTCCTTCTAAAGGGCGTGTTACCCCGGGCCGGCGATCTGAGTCACGCCGAGCCGGCGAAGGGGGGCGCTATCCACTGCGCTCGGCCTGAGGTGCACCCAGTGCCGGCATTAGGGGACGGCCTATCGGGCAGACAGATACTCCGCCAGTCCTAGCCCCGCGGTGCGAAGAACTCGAGTGCGATGTTGTCAGGGTCTCGAAAGGACAATGCCGAGTACCGGGGCGCGTCCACGATGCCACCGTTGGGGATGCCGAGTTCGTCTAGATGGATTTCCCATGCTCTCAACTCATCGCGGCTGGCACAGCCGAAAGCCAGATGATCGAGTCCCGGCCGGCGCTCGTTGAACGGCTCAGTGCTGCTCAAATCAGGGAACTGAGTTAGACCGACGAGTGTGCCGCCCGTAAGCCAAGCGACACGCTGGAACGGACCGGTGTCCTCGTCAAGAAACGGGTCCGAGCCGAACAGGGCCTTGTACCAAGGAACACTCCGTTCGAGGCTCGTAACCGTTAGCGCCACGTGAGTAATCGCGGGGAACTCAGGCATGTCTTGTCTGCACCTCGGGCAAGGAGCGAATGCCACGTCTTTGGCTGGCACTCTCTGGGAATAGAAACTACCTGACAGGACCAGTCCGCCGCGCTAATGGAGGCCCCAGTTCCGCAGGCGAGCGCGTCGAGATCGACGCGCTGGACTTCATCCGCACCCTCACCGGCCGGCTGCCCGGCGAGGGAGTGCTCAGCAATCCACTCCCCTTGTAGGGGCCCAATCACCGCCCCTCCCCAAACTCAACCGGCGACGACGATCAAATCAATGGGATCGATCGGCTGCATTCGATTGGATTGTCACGACCCGCCCGGGCGGGTGGCCCCCACGAACCCTGACCAGTCGGCATTGTCGAATCGGACCAGCGCCCCGGTGTGGGGTGCGTCGATCATCTCGCCCCCGCCGACGTAGAGGCCGACATGGTCGACCGCGGTTGGACCGTCGCCGAAGAAGATGAGGTCGCCGGGGACCACCGCCGACCCGCCAGCCACCGACGGTCCGGCATCGAACTGATCCTGGGCCACCCGGGGAAGGTTGACGCCTCCCTGTTGGAAGGCGGCCTGGGCCAGGCCGGAACAGTCGAAGCCCCCATTGCCGGT
>DASZIT010000047.1:0-21046 GCA_035948855.1 Acidimicrobiales bacterium
GCCGTGCACAGCGGCGAGCCCGACGGGGTGGTGAAGGTGATCGTCTGGCCCGCAAGCGGGACATTCCCGGAACTCAGGGTGGCAGTCGGGCCGGCCAACAGTGACACCGAGGGGAGCAGCTCCAACACCGCTGGCTGCGTCACCAGAGTGGTGGCCGACGGACCATTGAACTGAACCGCGGGGATGTAGTACGGGGCACTGGTGCCGTTGATCGACCAGCCGCCCTGTGAACCAACAGCACAGTTGTTCGGGTCCTGGCCTGGGGAGTCAAGACGGAATGCTCCGGTCCCTGCCGCCCCGTTGTCACACCAATACGGAGCGTACTTGGTGTCCTGGTACAGCTTGCCGGGGAACACGTCCGTGCCCGCGGTGACCGCGGTGGCGTCCGACGACAGACCGACGTTCAGCGAGTCATACCCACATCCGGCCGTGGTCGCGGCGCAAGCCGTGCCGTGCCCGTAGGGAGCCGGGCCGTAGTCCGACGTGTTGTACTGGATCCCGTAGATGAGGGAGCTCGGAAGCGTCAAGTGCTTAGCACTGAAGTCGAAGGTGATGTTGACGGCCAGACCGTTGTGGCAGGCGGCCTCGGTCGCGTCATACCACTCCCCTAATGTCCCCTTCGCAGCGGTGCAGTGGGTGTTGTCCGCTGACGGGCGGTAGGGAATCGTAAAGGATTGTGTATCGGTCCCGATCAGGCTACCGACCGCACCATTCGTACCCAAGGCGTAGAGGTTCAAGGTGATGGGCGTAGAGAAGGTAGAACCTGGGGTTGTTGCGCAGGTGTCCAGGTTCCAATTCCCATTCTGGCAGCCCCAGCTGCTCATCGTCACCACGACGTTGCTGAGCGGTCCGGGTGAAGCGAGATTGATGGCATTGCCGAACTGCCCGGTCTCCGTGGCCTCGAAGCTTTGACTGACCACATTTCCCGGCAGCGGGCTGACGATGCTGTTGTAGAGCACAGGTGAACTGACTGCGCCGGCAGTGGAAGGTGCGAACACCATCAATCCGGCCATCACGCCGAGCACCAGACCGCAGGACGCGGCCAGTCGCTGGACTTTGGATCTCATCATTGACGTTTCCCCCTGAGTTAGGTACGAGTACCTAACCTAGGTACGGGTACATGGGCAACGGGTTGGCTACTTCGCTCTTGCGGTATTGTCCGAAATCGGGCAAAACCAGGCGTGAATCCGGGAGCGTCTCGCTCCCGGGCATCGCGATTCGGCAATTCCCGGGTACGAAAACACTGCCGCGGCAAGCACCTCGCGGCCGCCTTGGGATGCAGGTCGGCCGAACGATGCCGCGAACCGGGCTTCGTTCTCGTCGAAGGGCCCGCCGCCCGTCAGTGAAAGACGGTTTCCCTTCGCTTCGATTTATTCGGACTCTGTCGGTGGGTCTGTGGATCCGATCGGGACGCCATCCCCGTTAGGGACGTCGTGAAGGCTGAGTGCTGTCCAATCAGAGCTCCATCTGTCGAAGGGGCTGCGGGGACCATAGCCACTGGTATGGCCCGCCGCAACTGGTTCTAGCCGAGGCGGATCCAAACATTGAGCCAAGGCTGGGCACGACCTTCAGCCCTTGCTTCCATCCAGGGTCGGGGATACGTTCTTGACACCGCGAGCAGGGGGAATGGCCAGGATGCGCCGAGCTATAACGCCCAATCGAAGTCGGTTGTCCCGGAAGATCGTCGCCGCCGTCGGTTCCCTGGCCTGCATCGGGACCTTCTTGACGGTTGCCTCCGGCGGCCCGGCGCGGGCCGCGTCGGTTGCCCACCCTCACGCGGTCGTCTCCACCGGATACGACCTGGTTGCTGCCGACGGAGGGGTCTTCGTCTTCGGCAAGTCCGGCGGGTTCTACGGATCTCTTCCCAGCATTGGCGTCCACGTCAACAACATCGTGGGCATCGTCCCCACCGCTGACGAAAAGGGCTACTTCCTGGTTGGCAACGACGGCGGCGTGTTCGCCTTTGGTGACGCTCCGTTCGAGGGGTCACTTCCCGGAATTGGCGTTCACCCGAGGCTTCCGATCGCCGGCATCGTTCCCTCGAGCGACGACCTCGGCTACTTCCTGGTTGGCGCCGACGGGGGCGTCTTCGCCTTCGGCGACGCCCAGTACGAAGGGTCGCTGCCCGGGCTGGGAGCGATAGCCACCGATGTGGCCAGCATTGCTTCGACCCCCGACAACCACGGGTATTGGGTGCTGGAGCGCAGCGGACAGGTGACGAACTTCGGGACCGCACCGAACGTGGACACGTTCCCTCTCTCGCAGTTCGGAGGGGTGTCACAGTTCTACGTCAGCATCGCCGCCACCAATGACGGCCAGGGTTATTGGGTCCTGGACTCCTGGGGCGCGGTGTGGCTGGAGGGAGACGCCGGCAGCTTCGGCGACGCTCAAAGCGTGTATCCCCCGCTGGGAACGCCAAACGCCGGTCAGCCAGTGTCCATCGTTCCGACCAGCGACAGCCAGGGCTACTGGATTGTCGGCTCCAACGGAGCCATTTACAACTTCGGGGATGCCCTGAACTTCGGGTCCTTGCCCAGTATCGGGGTGGTACCGAACCTCCCGGTGGTGGGAGCCGTGCCTACTTGAGCCTTGCCGGCGTAGTAGCCGCTCCCTACCCAGCCGGCACCGCCCTCAGACGTAGGCCAGGTGCACCGCGGCTTCGGGCGTGTTGATCCGGAACGACAGGCTCTCCTCGATGTAGAGGTCGACCGAGGCGGCGTCGCTCGAGCGGTAGCCGATGGAGAAGTCCTCGCCGACGGTCAGCTCGAAGTCCCCGCCGCGCTGAGTGAGCACCACCGCCCCGTCCACCGCCGGCGCCCACACCACCGGGCCTTCCAGGATCTGCCGAAGGTGCTCGAAGACGGGATAGCCGCCGTGCTCGGTGGTCTCGGTCACCCCGGTGTAGCACCGGGCCCCGAGGGCGATGGCATAGGGACCGGCGATGTCGGCCGCCCGAAGGGTCGCCACCGCCTGGGCCACGTGCTCGGGATAGTGGCTGTAGTCACTACTGATGGCCACCGCACCGTGGGGTGAGGCAGTCGCCACGCCAGCAACCCCGCCCGGCTCGTAGCCGTGAAAGACCATGTGGTCCTCGGCCAGCGCGGCAGCCCGACCGGCGGCGATCACCGCGGCCAGATCGATGTTGGTGGCGCCACGCTCGGCCGCGGCCAATTCGACCCGGTCGAGCGAGAACGCCCTCCTCACCTCGATGAGCGGCATCACCTTGCGCGCCGCCACCTCGACCCCATCGAGCGGACCGCTGTCCAGCGGGTCGATCCTCCCGACATCGATGGCCGAATGGCTCCACCCCAGTGGACCGGTGAAATCGACCAGTTTGCGGGCGGCCAGGAAGTGCTTGATCGAACGGCTGGCCTCGGCGTCGATCTGTTCCCACGCCTCATCGGCAATGGGGGCCAACTCTCGCATCAGATGGTTCATGGGAGCACCGTGCTTTCGCTTCGTAGGTTTCCGATGCCCAGGCCTCCACCCGGGCTCACACCCGGACTTCTACCCAGACTTCCGTCATTGATGGCCGCCTGGGCGAGGGGATTCGGGGCGGGCGGTCCGATTCGGGTCAGGGTATTGCGGTCGATATGGGAGAAGGGTTCGTCCCGATCGGGGATGTCCAGCACCCCTTCCTCCTCGTACGACCAGGTGCCGTCGGGGTGGACGCTGACGCTCATCCGGTAGCTGAGGGTGCGGAACGCCTGATCGAGGAAGGGGTTCGACAGAATCCCGTAGACCTCGGAACCCAGCGCGGCCCGGACCTCGAACTCGGTGGCGTCGGGCTCGGCGGTACCGCCGGCCAGCAGGACTTGACCCCGGGGGATGCCCAGGGTGAGGGTCACCGTCTGGGTCTCCGGCTCCCAGAGCCAGTAGCCCACCTGGTCGTGGAAGGTCTCCGCCTCGCCGGGCTTGACGATGTGGGTGTGATAGCGGAGGCCGTAGAAGAGCTGGGGACCATTGGTCTGCCGGTCGATCGGCTGGAGCTCATAGAGCTCGTGGAAGGTGTTGGCCTCCGTCCCGTCGACCACCGGGTGCTGGTCGGCGCCGGTGGCGCTCTCCCAGATTCCCGCCATCGGGGCGAGGGGACCCAGATTCGCCAGCGTGTCCGGATCACCGTCGGGCTCGGTGTAGATTTCGTCCCCGTAGGGTTCCACTCCGGTCCAACTCATGGTGAGCCAGTTCCCTTCACTCGTCTGCTCGCTCGTCTGGCCGCCGCTCGGCGCCGGAGGTGGGGGCGACCGCTTGATCCACGCACCTCACGACCCTGATAGTGCGGAACCGGGGACGCCTGATAAGCGATCCTATCGTCGCCCATATCTAGTCGTGCCGACCTCAGGGGCGCCCGATCGCCGGGGCCCCATCACCGCAAGCGTCGGTCAGGTGGGCCTCGACCACGGGGTGTCGTTGAACCGGTTGAGTACCGGCCCATTGGCACCCCAGGACACCCGGGTGATGGAAGCGGTGGCCAGGTAGAGCCTCCAGGCTCCCTCATCCCCGAGCCCCAACGACCAGCAGGTGGCCGCCTTGATGGGTGAGACATGGCTCACCACCACCACATCACCGTCGCCCCGGGCCCCGTCCCCATCGGTGGCGAACAACTCCTCGCACGCTTTGCGGACCCGGATCCCCACTTCCGCCAACGACTCGCCGCCCGGGGGGCGATAGTGCGCATCCTCCCGCCACCGCAGCCACACCTCGGCCGGCACCTCCCCCAGCGGCTGGCCGTCGAACTCGCCGTAGTCGACCTCGATCCATCGTTGATCGATCTCCACCGGCACCCCCAGCCCCAGCGCCTCGGCGGTGTCCCGGGCCCGGGACAGTGGGCTGGAGATCACCCGGGTGACCCCGGTCAGGGACGACCCGAGGGAACCGGCCTGTTCGAGGCCCCGCTCGGTCAGGGGGGCGTCGAGGCGGCCAAGGAGCAGCCCGTCGGCATTCCCGGTGGATTCCCCGTGGCGGATCAGGATCAGCACCGCGGGAACCGTTCCGTCGTCAATGGCTCAGTGCACCAGGATGCGACCACACTGGTCGCAGGTGGCGAACTCATCGGCGGGAAGGCGGCGGATCCGCTCGACTTCCTTGGATGGCAGGGTGAGATGACACCCGTCGCAGCGGTCCCCGACCAGACGGGCCGCCCCCACCCCGCCGAGGTGGGCCCGCAGCTTCTCGTACTGCTCGGCCAGATCCGGGGGCAGCCGGACCGCCTGTTCGGCCCGTTGGGCCTCCTCGACCACGATGGCCTGGTCGATGCGGGCCACTTCTTGGCTGATGATCCCTTGGAGCCGGTGGGCATCCGCCTCCAGCAACGCCGCCGCCGTCTCGTTCGCCTCGAGGGCCACGTCGAGCGGGTCTTCCTCGTCGACCAGCTCGAGCTCGAGCTCCTCCAGTTGCGCTTGCCGTTCGGCCAGGTGGTGGACCTCGCCGTCCATCGCCTGGAGGTCCCGGGAGGCGGACACCCCCCCGGTCAACATCCGCTGCTCGATCTCGTGCCGGCGCTTGGTGGCCGCGGCGATCTGCTCCTCCAGGGAGGCCTGCCGGGATTTCAGGTCGTCCACCTGGGTCCGCACCACCGTCCCCTCGGCGGCGACCTGCGACCGCCGGGCCTGGATCTTGGCCAGTTCGGCCTGCTCGGGAAGGGTCTGCCGGCGGTGATGGAGCTGGTCGAGGGCGGTGTCGTGCTGCTGGACTTCCAGAAGCGTGTCGAACGGCTCAGCCATCGCGGGTCCTCTCACTCGTCTCACTCGTCCCCGGGATGGGCACCGAGGTATCGATGACTCTATGGGCCGCCCACAGGGCACCGAGTAATGAGTCGTCGGCCATCCCCACCGCCTCGTGCCAGGAGAACCAGGCCACCTCCTGGCTCTCGTTCGGAGGAGGCGCCGGATCCTGGTCGGGGGCGAACATCAGGTACCGGACATCGAGGTGGACGTGACCGTTGGCCGCGGGGTGGACATCCACGTGCACCATCACCGGGCCGTCGGGCGGATGGGAGAGACTCAGGCCGGTCTCCTCTCCGGACTCCCTCAGGGCGGCGTCGGCCGGAGTCTCCCCCGGCTCGATATGCCCCCCCGGTTGCATCCACATCTTCAGCCGGCGGTGCTTGTGGAGGATGACCCCCCGGGGGCCGACCACGATGCCCGATCCGGTCACGTGGGTGAGGTCGGCGTTCTCGTCGTAGGGCCGTTCGAGGGTGTCGAGTTCGGCCATGAAGGTGGCCCGCGACGCCGCCTCCCGCTCGTCACCGGGTTGATGGGCCTCGATGGCCGCCCGGATCCGCTCGACCTCGTTCACCGGCCTCCCTCGGTCCCGATGCCGAGCTCCGCCTTCACCGCGTCGAGATCCCGGCGCAACGCCGCCACCTCTCCGGACAACCGCTCGATCTGCTGGTGGGCGCTCAACTCCGGGTTCGGGTGGTCGTCTCCCGTGACCTGAACCGACGCCGCGGCTCGGGGGGCGGACGGAGGCTCGACCACCGAGAGCAACGGGTCGGTGCCCAGCAGGTGGACGAAACGCCCTTCCTTCTGGCCCGGACCCCGGGGCACCGGGGCCACCAGGCCCCCGGCGTGCTCCTCCAACAGGTCGAGCTCGTGGGCCACCTGTTGGAGGTCGTCGAATTCCGCCATCCGCTCGCTGCGGGTGCGGATCTCCCCGACCGTCTGGGGGCCGCGGAGCAACAACACGGCGAGGATGGCCAGTTGGGGCTCATCGACGCCCAAGGCGTCCCGGAGCACGTGCTCGTAGCGCAGGACCGACCGGCCATGGGTCGGATGGACGAATCGGGTCAGGCCCTTCTGCTTGAGGGTCCGGACAGCCAGCTCGGCGGTGGCCTCGTCATAGGAGACCACCGGATAGCGGTTGGAGGCCTGGTTGCAGGCCAGGGTCAGCCCGTTGAGGGTCAAGGGGTACTGCTGGGGGGTGGTCAGCTGCTTCTCGATGAGGCAGCCGAGCACCCGGATCTCTTCCGCGGAGAGTTCCGGCCGGTCGACCCCAACGGCGATCGTCATCGGGCTCCAGTCTTCAACGGGTCCGACCGGAGAGTCTTCCCGGCGGGCGACCAGAATCTAGATTGGACGGACAGACTTCCGATCGCTCTCTCGACAGCACCGGAGCCGGGGTTCCGACTCCACCACCCGGATCAGGCAGACTTGCGGCGCTGACGGTGGATCCGGCGGCGTTCGCGCTCGGTGGCCCCGCCCCAGATGCCCTCGCGTTCCCGGCTGGCCAGCGCATGCTCGAGGCAGGCCTCCCGGACCGCGCACTGATCGCAGATAGCCTTCGCCTCGGTAGCCTCCTCGTCGGAGATCGGGTAGAAAACATCTGGATCGATGCCCCGGCAGGCTGCGTGCTTGCGCCAGGTGGCACTCATGGGAACGTCACTTTCTCACTGTCGAATAGGGTCATTGGTAGTTCCGCCAGCCTGATAGCACCGGTGACCAGGGAATACGCGGTCCAACGGTGAAAGAAGGCGGAAAAGACAGTATGGCCCAGGAAGTGACCGGATGTCCACCCTTAGCACCAATTTCGCCTCCCGGGTGCCAGGTGGGACCGCCCTCCGGGTCCGAGCGACCCGGAGATGCCCGATCCGAATCCCCTAGGATCGCAAACGTCGGATCCCGGTGGTCGGGATCGGGGACCAAAAGGGGACGACGTGCCGGCTGAACCGCTGAGTGGAAAGACGATCGTGATCACCGGGACGACCGGGCAGGTGGCCGAGCCGGTGGCGGTGGCCCTGGCCAAGGAGAACGAGGTGATCGGGGCGGCCCGGTTCCGGGACGACAAGGCGCGGGCCCGCCTGGAAGCGGCCGGGATCCGCTGCGTACCCATCGACCTGGTGACCGGCGACGTGTCGGGGCTGCCGGTCGATGCCGATTACGTCATCAACTTCGCAGTCACCAAGTCGAACGACTGGAACACCGATCTGGACGCCAACTGCGGAGGGTTGGCCGCCCTGATGGAGCACCACCAGCGGGCCATCGCCTTCCTCCACTGCTCGTCCACCGCCGTCTACAAGCCGATGGGCCACCACGTCTTCAAGGAGGACGACGAGCTGGGCGACAACCACGCGGTGTGGCCCTTCCTCCGCACCTACAGCATCTGCAAGATCGCCGCCGAGGCCACCGCCCGGTGGGCGGCCCAGCGGTTCGAGCTCCCCACCACCATCGCCCGGCTGTCGGTCCCCTACGGCGACCGGGGCGGCTGGCCCGCCATCCACCTCGAGATGATGCTCAACGGCAATGCCATCCCGGTGAACATCGACGCCCCCAGCGTCTATCACCCGCTCCACGAGGATGACATCATCGGCATGGTGCCGAACCTGCTGGCCAGCGCCAACCTGCCCACCACCACCGTCAACTGGGGTGGGGACGACGCCGTCAGCATCGAAGAGTGGTGTGGCTACCTCTCCGAGCTGACCGGGGTCGAAGCCAAATTCGAACCGACGGCCAACACCATCGACAGCGTGCAGATCGATCTGACGCGGATGCACGAGCTGCTCGGCCCGACGACGGTGGAGTGGCGCGACGGGTTGCACCGGATGGTCACCACCCGCCACCCCGAACTCCTGAACACCTGAGCCTCAGCACCATGGGCACAGCACCAAGGGCGGAGGCCGGACTCCGGGTCCGACCGCAGCAGTCGGCTTCCTGCCACCATGCGTAAGTACGTCATCATGGGGGTCCAGGGGAGCGGGAAAGGCACCCAGGCCAAGCTGCTGGCAGAGGATTTCGACCTGGTGCACATCAGCGTCGGCGATATCTTGCGTTCCGACATCCAGACCCACACCAAGCTCGGGGCCCGGGTGAGGAGGATCGTGAACGACGGCCACCTGGTTGACGACGACCTGATCGAGGACGTGGTGCGGACGCGTCTGGCCGAGCACGACTGGAACTTCGGGTTCATCATCGACGGGTTCCCCCGCAATTCCCGCCAGGCGGAGTTCTTCCTCGAGAGCTACGACATCGACGGGGTGATCAACCTCGACCTTCCCGATAGCGAGGTCAAACGTCGGGTCCTGGCTCGTCGGATCTGTGAAAGCTGCGGGTTGGACTACAACCTGATCGAAAGCCGCCCGGCCGAACCCGACGTCTGCGATGTCTGCGGGGGCCGGTTGGTGGCCCGGGAAGATGACACCCCCGAGGCGCTGGGCATCCGCATCCGGGAGTACCACGAGCACACTGCTCCGGTGCTGCAGATCTTCGAGCGCAAGGAGTATGTGGCCACCATCGACGCCACCGAGTCGGTCGAAGAGGTGCAGGCGGCGATCAGGGCCCGGTTCGGGCTGCCACCGATGTCGACGAAGTAAGGCCTCCGGCGAGCGGCTCAGTTCAGCCGATGACGACGTGCCCGTAGGCGCTGCACAGACCCAGCCCCTCGAGGACGAGGAAGGTGGCAACCAGGCCGGCGACGACCGGGACCTTCCATCCCCTGACCGGGCGGGCCAGGCCGAGGGGCATGTACCACTCGGGTAACAGCCCAGGCGTCTGGGCCAAGTAGACGTCCATCGGCATGGCATCGGCGTCGAGCGGGGCGTCGGGGTCGGCGGCCAGCGCCAACTCCGTCAGCTCGGAATCCGTCGGCTTGCGGTCGTCGGCGTCATCTTCCACAGTGCAACCCTAGATCAGTTGTCGAGTCGGGCCGAGGTGGTTGGGACCGCTGACCCCCCGGTGGTTGGCGTCGGATGTCGCCCGCCGGGGCTTAGGCCGGAACCCCGACCGGTCCGGCGACGCGGCCGGGGTCCCGCGGATTGGCGCGCCGGCTCAGGAGCCCAGCTTCCAAGCCCGCACGTATTGGATCTCGGTGGTGGCCGGGAGCGGGGTGGTCGCCGGGTCGAAGTTGTTGGTCCAGATGCCGAGGGCCTGGGTCAGGTTGATGAAGAAGGGTTGGTTGAAGGGCTGAGGGGCAACCAAGGGCGAGGACGGGATCCAGTGATCGACCAGGCAGGTCTGGCCGTTGTAGAGCATGGTGATGGAAGTCGGAGTCCATTCGACGACATAGTCATTGAACTGGGTGGGGTCGATGGTGCAGGAGTAGTTGGTAGTGACGTTGGTGTTGGTGGCTGCGTTGGTGGTGTTCGGGTCGTAGTTGTAGTGGATGGTGGGGATGGCCAGGGTCGGGTACTCGCTGTACATCTCGGCGATGTCGATCTCGGCGGCCGTCCCGGTGGTGTTCTGCGGGACGAGCCACAGGGATGACTGGAGTCCGGCCACCGTCGCCGGCGGGATCTTGGCTCGCACCTCGAATCGGCCGTAGGTCTGGGTGAACAGGCCGTAGGTGCTCACCGTCCCGCTGCTGTACTGGGTGGCGAAGCTTCCGTAGGGGTCATTGCAGATGAACGGCGTGGCTTCCTGGCGGGCGGTTAGGCTCAGGTAGCCGTTCCCGACCGAGATGTTGTTGGGGGAATTCACGAAGCAGGCGGCTCCGGAGGTATAGCCACTGGCCGCGGTGGTGATCGGCATCCACTGGCTGGGATCGAGCGAGGTGCCGGTGAACTCGGTGTCGAAGCTGCAGGTCCAGTTGGATCCGTCGGCCACCAGGTTCTGTTGATTGCCACAGCTCGGCCCGCGGGGGATGGTGGTTGTCGTCGTCGATGTCGTCGTGGTCGTCGGAGCCGCGGTGGTCGTGGTGGTGGTCGTCGTCGGCGTAGTGGTGGTCGTGGTCGTCGGAGCCGTGGTGGTGGTGGTGGTGGTGGGTGGCGGCCTTCTAGGTGCCTGATCGGTGGCGTAGTTGGCCGAAACCGAACTGCCGGGTCCGGCGGCGAGGGCGGGGGCGGCGAGGAGCACGCCGACGAGGGCTAACGCGAAGAGCAGGACAGAAAAGGTCCCAAAGCGAGGCCCGGCTGGCTCGCCGTCGTCTGCCCTGAACCGGGATGATAGTGACCGCTTGACTGGAAGTGGCATGGAGTCAACTTTCGATCGTTCGCAGCACAAGTAGTCATAGATGTCGGTTCGATCCTGTTGGACCTTTAGGACCTTGGCTTCAGGGAAAAGGGATCCGGGTTCCCGCCGCGCACCTCAGTTTCAGCGAGAAATTTGCGGCGCACCGGCTCCGAGGTAGTCGGGAGATCATGATGTGAGATTCGGCCGCCGTCAAGACCCAATCAGGAGTTCAGCTTCCAGCCCCGCACGTATTGGATTTCGGTGGTGGCCGGCAGCGGCGTGATCCACGGGTTGAAGTTGTTGGTCCAGACGCCGAGAGCCTGGGTCAAGTTGATGAAGAACGGTTGGTTGAAGGGTTGATTTCCGGTCAAGGGCGAGGACGCGATCCAGTGATCGACCAGGCAGGGCTTTCCGTTGTAGATCATGCTGATGGTGGTCGGTGTCCACTCGACGACATAGTCATTGAACTGGGTGGGGTCGATGGTGCAGGAGTAATTGGTGGTGACGTTGGTGTTGTTCGCGGCGTTGACGGTACCCGGGTCGTAGCTGTAGTGGATGGTGGGGATGGCCAGCGTCGGGTACTCGCTGTAGTTCTCCGCGATGTCGATTTCAGAGGGCGGCGTCAACGCCTGGGGGACGAGCCAAAAAGACGATTGGAGTCCGGCTATCGTCGCCGGCGGGAGCTTGGCTCTCACGTCGAACCGCCCATAGGTCTGGGAGAACAGGCCGTAGGTGCTCACCGTCCCGCTGGTGTACTGGGTGAAGAAACCACCGAAGGGCATTTTGCAGAAGAACGGAGCTGTCTCTTGGCGGGCGGTCAGGCTCAGGTAGCCGTTGCCCACCGAGATGTTGTTGGGGGAGTCCATGAAGCACGCGGTCAGGCCGGAGATATACCCGCTGCCCGCGGTGGTGATCGGGGTCCACTGCTTGGTGTCGAGCGTCGTGCCGGTGAATTCGGAATCGAAGCTGCACGTCCAGGTGGAGCCGTCGGACACCAGGGTCGTCTGGCCGCCGCAGGACCCACCGGTCGGCGTCGTGGCCGTGGCGGCCCCGCCGGGAGCGCCCGACGGGGCGGGGGCTCCCGGTGCCGATGTCGACGTGGTGGTCGTCGGGTTCGGAGCGGTGGCGGCCGTGGTGGCGGTCGAGGTGGTGGTGGTCGGGATCGTCGTCTGGGGACTGTGCCGTTCGCTGGTCGTTGGCGTCGAATTGGCCACCACCAGGGAACTTCCGATTCGGGACGGACCCGGCCCAGCCCCCGAAGCTCCTGATCGGGCGCTGCTGGAAGGCACCATCGCCAAAACTGCAACGAGTGTCAATCCTCCCAGGAGCGCGGACGTCCTCCAGGCAGGGGGGCGGGTTGGCACGGCGGTGAGTGTACAGAGCGACTCCGGCGTTTCCCAGTTCCCTGTGGCCCGCCGCATGGGATCTCCCTATCTCCTCGTCGCAAAAGCACTACCGATACGTGTGTTGCGTCGGGGTCGAACCCAGGGACGCTCACGCGTATCCCCAGGCCAGAGCCCACGTTTCCAATACCAGACGTCCTGAACCGCTAGTGAGTCCCTCTCGACGGGAGTCCCGGCTCAGCTCTACCCTGGCCACCCGGATCCCAACCAATTTCAGTCTCTTTGGAAACGGTCACCGGGCCAGGACCTTGCGTCGGCGACGCCAGCAGGCATGGAACGAACCGAAGCCAGAGCCACAGATGGCGGCCTCGGGTTCCAGTTCACATCGACGCCGGCGCTCAGCTGCCGTCCACCCGGTCTCGGCCGGGCGATCCCAGGCGGGATGCCCGCCCGGGGCCGGCCGCCGCGCCGCCCCCGGCTGGTTACGAGCAGCCGCTGGTCGTGCCGCAGCTCCCACAGACGTAGCAGGAGCCCGCCCGCTGCATGGCGTTGCCACACTGGTAGCAGTAAGGAGCGTCCCGAGGCTCCATCCGGACGATCGGCTGGCCGGCCGACGCCGATCCCGCCGATCCCGCCGACGCCGACGGTCCCCCGCCCCCGGTGGGATCCGGGTCGCTGCCCTCGACCACGAACGCGGTGAGTGGGTCTTCGACGTCGATCCCGCTGATTCCCCTCGACTCGGTGGCCGTCTCCTCCACCCCGGGAAGGGTCGGCTGCATCCGCTCGGCCGTGGACAACACGCCCAACTCGAGACGCTCGGCCACCGGGAGGTAGTCAACCGCCAACCGCCGGAAGATGTAGTCGACCAGGCTGGTGGCGATCCGGAGCTCGGCGTCGTCGGTGATCCCGGCCGGCTCGAACCGCATGTTGGTGTACTTGCGGACGTAGGTGGCCAGCGGCACCCCGTGCTGGAGGCCGAGGCTCACCGAGATAGAGAACGCATCCATGATGCCGGCCAGGGTCGAGCCCTGCTTCGACACCTTCATGAAGACTTCTCCCGGGCGCCCGTCCTCGTATTCACCGACGGTGACGTATCCCTCGCAGTCCGCCACCCGGAAGGCGAAGGTGGATGACTTGCGCCGACGGGGCAGGCGCTCTCGCACCGCACCCACCAGGACGGTGTCCGCCGCCCGGGCCTGCTCGTGGACCAACGCCCGCTCGAGCCCGGCGATCCGCTCGGTCAGCTCGCGGGCGTGGGCCTCCGCCTCCGAACCCGCCGGGGCAATGTCGCCACCGGCGGCGGCACCGGCGATCACGTCGGCCATCACCTCGTCGATGACCGCTCCGTCCTTCTTGGTCGTCGACAGCGGCTGGCCGACCTTGCAGTTGTCCCGGTAGACGGCCACCGCCTTGATCCCCATCTGCCAGGCGTCAATGTGCAACTGCTCGACGTCCTCGACGGTGACGTCCTCGGGGAGGTTGACCGTCTTGGAGATGGCTCCGGAGATGAACGGCTGGACCGCCCCCATCATCCGGACATGGCCGAGGTAGTGGATGGTGTTGTCGCCCATCGAGCAGGCGAACACCGGGAGGTGGTCGGCGGAAAGATAGGGCGCGCCCACGATGGTCTTGTGCTCGTCGATGTAGGCGATGATCTCGTCCACCTGGTCGGGTGAGTAGCCCAACCGGGTGAGGGCACGGGGCACCGTCTGGTTGACGATGGACATAGTGCCGCCGCCGACCAGCTTCTTGGTCTTGACCAGGCCGAGGTCCGGCTCGACGCCGGTGGTGTCGCAGTCCATCAGCAGCCCGATGGTCCCGGTGGGGGCCAACACGCTGGCCTGCGAGTTCCGCACCCCGTACTCCTCGCCCAATTCCACCGCGATGTCCCAGGACTCCTGGGCGGCCGACAACAGGTCGGTCGGCACCTTCTCCTCGTCGATCACCGCCACCGCGTCGCGGTGCATCCGCAGCACCCCGAGCATGGGCTCGACGTTCTCGTGGAAGCCGGCGAACGGGCCCATCCGGGCGGCGATGCGGGCCGAGGTCGAGTAGGCGTGCCCGGTCATCAACGCGGTGATGGCCGCGGCCCAGGCCCGACCCTCGTCGGAGTCGTAGGGAAGTCCCTGGGCCATCAGCAGCGCGCCCAGGTTGGCGTAGCCGATACCCAGCTCGCGGAACCGCCGGGAGTTCTCGGTGATCTTCTCGGTCGGGTAGTCGGCGTTGCCCACCAGGATCTCCTGGGCGGTGAAGATCACCTCGACGGCGGCCTTGTACCCGTCGACGTCGAAGGACGAGTCGGGGTGCAGGAACTTCATCAGATTGAGGCTGGCCAGGTTGCACGCCGAGTTGTCGAGGTGCATGTACTCCGAGCACGGGTTGCTTCCGTTGATCCGACCGGTGTTGGAGGCGGTGTGCCACTTGTTGATGGTGGTGTCGAACTGCATGCCCGGGTCGGCGCACTCCCAGGCCGCGTGCGCGATCTGACGGAAGAGGTCGCGGGCCGGCACCGATCGGACGACCTCACCGTCACCGCGGGTGGTCAGTGGCCAGTCGCCCCCGTCCACCACCGCCTCCATGAACTCATCGGTCACCCGCACCGAGTTGTTGGCGTTCTGGTACTGGAGGCTGATGGAGTCCTTGCCGTCGAGGTCCATGTCGAAGCCGGCGTCGCGCAGCACCCGCGCCTTGCGCTCCTCGATGGCCTTGCACCACACGAAGTCCTCGATGTCGGGATGGTCGATGTCGAGGATGACCATCTTGGCCGCCCGCCGGGTCTTCCCACCCGACTTGATGGTGCCGGCCGACGAGTCGGCACCCCGCATGAAGCTCACCGGGCCGGACGCCGTCCCGCCGCCCTTCAGGAGCTCGTGGGAGGAACGGATGCGGGAGAGGTTGACGCCCGCCCCCGAGCCGCCCTTGAAGATCACGCCCTCTTCCGTGTACCAGTTGAGGATGGAGTCCATGGTGTCGTCCACAGCCAGGATGAAGCACGCACTGCCCTGCTGAGGCACCCCGGCCACCCCGATGTTGAACCACACCGGAGAGTTGAACGCCGCCTTCTGGTGGATGATCAGATGCTTCAGCTCGGCCCGGAAGGTCTCCGCCTCTTCGTCGTCGGCGAAGTAACCGTCCTTGGTGCCCCAGTCGGTGATGGTGTCCACCACCCGGTCGGCCACCTGCTTGAGCGACGACTCGCGCTCGGAGGTGCCGGGGGTTCCCCGGAAGTACTTCTGGGACAGGATGTTGGTGGCGTTCAGGCTCCAGGTCTCGGGCACCTCCACGTCCAGCTGCTCGAAGGCCACCACGCCGTCCCGGTAGTTGGTGATCCGGGCGTCACGCCGCTCCCAGTCGACCTCGTCGTAGGGATGGACATCGGGGTTGGTGAAGTGGCGACGGATGCCGATACCGAGCCGCTGGGGTGCGATGGCCATAAGTGTTCCTCTTTCTACTGACCGGCTGTGACGATTGCGGTGGACGCTGCGGATGCTGTTTTGCTCTGTGTTTGGAGGCGGCAGGGCTTGGGAGAACAGTCGCTAAAGAGAGCAACCCCCCAACCCGCCGCTTCCGCTGGTTGTTCTGACTCCGACACTGGGGACTTTCGGCCGATATCGCCCTTAGATAACAATATATAGTGGTCGAGGCCCCCCCAAGCACGAGATAGTGGGTTCATTACAGCAGCGTAGTTACACCCCTGTCAATGAATTCATCCGAAATTCTCATGAAATTTGGCCGGGGAATCTCCTGCTCGGAGGCCGTTCGCGAAGGTTCGCAGAACATTGCGCTCCGCGAGCGCTTCCGAGCCCCCGGAACGCCCCCGGAACCCCCCGGCTGGCTATCGTCCGAAGGTGGCCCCACTCGATCCCGTCGTCATCGCCATCGACGCCGGCACCACCGGGGTCCGGGCCCTGGCCGTGGATGCCCACGGCTCGGTGGTCGACAGCGCCTATTCCGAGTTCACCCAGTACTTCCCCCGACCCGGCTGGGTGGAACACGATCCCGACGAGATCTGGTCGGCGGTCCAGGCCACCCTGGCCGAGGTGGCCGGACGGCTGGGCGAGGCCGGCCGAACCCCGGTCGCCGTCGGCATCACCAACCAGCGAGAGACGGTGGTGGCCTGGGACCGGCGCACCGGTCGCCCCCTCCATCGGGCCATCGTCTGGCAGGACCGCCGAACCGCCGCCTACTGCGACGCCCTGGTCGAGGCCGGCCACCTCCCGCTGGTGAGAGAGCGGACCGGGCTGGTCCTCGACCCCTACTTCTCGGCCACCAAGATGCACTGGCTGCTCCACGAGGGCGGCGTGGTCTACACCGGCGGGCTGGCCATGGCCACCGTCGACTCCTGGATCCTGTGGAACCTCACCGGCGGATCCGACGGCGGGGTGTTCGCCACCGACGCCACCAATGCGTCCCGCACCCTGCTGTTCGACATCGTGGTGCGCCGATGGTCCGACGAACTCTGTGACCTCTTCGGCGTCCCGCCCGCCGTGCTCCCCGCCGTCCAGCCGTCGTGCGGCCGGTTCGGACGGGTGTCCGGCGCTGCCCTCGGCCGCGACTCCCCACTTTCCGGGCTTCCGGTCAGCGGCATCGCCGGCGACCAGCACGCCGCCCTCTTCGGCCAGGCCTGCTTCAACCCGGGCATGACCAAGGTCACCTACGGCACCGGGAGCTTCGTCCTGATGAACGCCGGCCCGGTGTGCCCTCCCCCGGTCGACGGGTTGATCACCACCCTGGCCTGGGATCTCGACGCCGACGCCCCCCACTTCGGTGGATCCGGGGCCGGGCCGGAATCGGGTTCGGGGCCCGGGTCAGCCGTCTCCTATGCCCTGGAGGGCTCGGTGTTCGCCTCGGGGGCGGCCGTCCAGTGGCTCCGTGACGGCATCGGCATCATCGACGCGTCCTCCGATCTCGAGCCGCTGGCCACCTCGGTGGAGACCAGCGAGGGTGTGGTCATGGTGCCGGCGTTCACCGGTCTCGGGAGCCCCCACTGGGACCCCTATGCCCGGGGGACCATCGTCGGGCTCAGCCGCGGAATCAACCGCGCCCACCTGGCCCGGGCGGTGGTGGAGGCGATGAGCTTCCAGGTGCGGGATGTCCTCGACGCCATGTCGGCGGCGGTGGCGACGCCACCGTCGGTGCTGCGGGTCGACGGTGGCGCCTCGGTCATGGGCCTGCTGCTCCAGCTGCAGGCCGACCAGTCGCGGATCTCGGTGGCCCGCCCACGATCGGTCGAGACCACCGGATTGGGAGCGGCCACCCTGGCCGGCCTGGCCGAGGGGGTCTGGGGATCGCTCGGCGACCTCGCCGCCCTGTGGGCCGAGGACGTCTCCTTCACCCCGAAGGTCCCGGTCGAACAGGCCGATCTCGCCCATCAGGCGTGGATCCGAGCCCTCGACCGGTCGCGTCACTGGGTGGACGGTCCCTAGCCGCCACTCCTCGCCTGGACTGGCGGGATCAGTGGCTCATCGACCGGGAGGTGAGCTCACCCCAGCGGTGATCGGCGAGTTCCGCCATGGTCGAGATCCGGAGCCGTTCGCCGGGGCGGAACACCAGATCGGCCCGGCCGACCACCAGCACCACCCGGGCCCGGATCAGCCCGGTGATGGCCAGATGATCGTCCATCTCGTCCGGCGGGATCACCCGGTGGGCCAACACGGCCAGGTCGACATCGGCGGGAGCCTCACCGTCGATGGCCAGCGGCCACGGCGCCTCCGGGTCGAGGACGGCGGCGAAGCCGGCTTCCAGGCTCCGCCGGACCTGTGACGTCAGATACTCGAGCACCCCGGTCGGG
Source organism: Acidimicrobiales bacterium (assembly GCA_035948855.1). Taxonomy (GTDB): domain Bacteria; phylum Actinomycetota; class Acidimicrobiia; order Acidimicrobiales; family RAAP-2; genus DASZIT01. Next base: position 18,015 of record DASZIT010000047.1, read on the forward strand.
GTCGTCTTCTGGAAAAGGTGGGTGGCCGTCTCCAGGATCTCGGCATGACGGTCGGGCAGGACCCCGTCGACGACCCGCAAGGCCTCCAGGGACACCCCGTCGACTTCGAGGATCTCCGCTTTCAACAACTCGGTGAGCCCGTCGTCGGGCAGGACGACCCCGAACTCGTCCACCACTTCCCCCCCGCCGCGCTGGAGGATGTCGATCGAAACCATGTCACCCCCCACCGAACCGATCCGGCTGGCTACCGCCCCTAGGGCTCCGGGTCGGTCGGGCAGCCGCAGCCGAATCAGATAGGTGGCCACTTGATCAGAGTAAGGGGCGGATGTGAACGCCCGATTTCCTATCGGTGAAGAAACGGCTACGACGCCACATCGACGGTGCCACCCTCGGGTTTGGGCCGGCTGGATCCGGAGCCGGAGCCGTTGCTGGTGCCATCACTGCCCGGCGTCGCCGACTTCCCCGCCTTCGACCGGTTGGCGTACTCGTCCACGTACTCCTGGTGAGACTGGGCGGCGATGGCGTGCATCAGCCGGTCGGTCCACTTCCGGAGTACCTCCTGCTCGCTCTCCGGGCCCGACCCGTTGGCGCTCACCTCGGCCGGCGCCATCCGCTTGCCGTTCGATGCCTCGGATTCGGAACAGACCAACGGCGGACCGAATCGGACCGTCACCGGATGGAAGGGACGCATGAGGCGGCGTCCAGGAGGCTGAATGGCCCGGGTACCGACGATCCCCACCGGGATGATCGGCACCCCGCAACCGATGGCCAGGCGGGCCACCCCGGTGTGGCCCCGGTGGAGACGGATGTCCGGGGACCGGGTCCCCTCCGGATAGATGCCGAGCAGGCTGCCCCCCTTCAACACTTCCTTGGCGGTGTCCAGGGCCCGCTGCGACGCGTCCCCTCCCCCCCGGTTCATCGGGATCTGACCGGCCGCCCGGAAGAACCAGGCCGTCTTCCAGTCGTCGAAGTACTCGGCCTTGGCCACATAAGTGACCCGGCGCCTCATGACCAGAGGCAGGAAGAAGGAATCGCAAAACGACTGGTGATTGGCCGCCAGCACCGCCGGCCCGTGCTTGGGGACGTGCTCCCGCCCCTCGATCTCGACTCGCCACAGCAGGAAGAAGATCGGGGACAGAATGACCTTCAGAATCCAGTAAGCCACGAGGCCACGGTATCGCTGCCTGTGCTGTACTGCACTCCATGACCCCTGGACCCGACTCCCCCCGTCCATCGGCCATCGTCGACCACCCCTCGGAAGCCCCTTTGGAGGCCCCGTTGGAAGCCCCTTCGGAGCCGACCTCCTGGGAGGTGCTCGGGCGTCGGCTGAGCGCCCCGGTGGAGGTACGGCGGGCCGGGCAGTGGTCGGTCCAGTATCTCGTCCCGAGCGCCGCCGCCCAACGCCTGGTGGATCCCTCCGGGCTCACCGTGACCGGCCCGCTACCCGGAAAGGCGCTGGTGGCCCTGGCCGTTTGCCGCTACAACGACACCGACCTCGACCCCTACCACGAGGTGGCCGTGAGCTTTGTGGTCCGAACCCACGATGCCCCGCCGGGTGCGTCCGGCCTCCAACGGCTGAAGGAGTTCGGTACCGGGGCCCTCGGGGTCTACATCCACCAGCTCCCGGTCGACCAGGAATTCTCCTGCGCCGCCGGGAGGGACATCTGGGGATTTCCCAAGTGGGTGGCGTCCATCGACATCGATGACGGCTCGCCCGCTGACTCGGCCCGGTCGGGCACCACCGTGCGGCTCGTCGACGGCGGCGAGCATGTGCTTTCCCTCACCATGACCGGCGGCGGGCGGGTGAAGCTGCCGTCCCGGGCCCCGCCCACCTACTCGTTCCGCGACGAAGTGCTCCGGCGCACCACCTGGACGACATCCTCGGAGGGGGTGTCGGGCCGGTTGGGCGGTGCCACCCTCATCCTCGGTAGTCACCCGATGGCCGACGAGCTGCGCTCGCTGGGTCTGCCCAAGCGCGCCTTGTTCTCGTCGTCCGCCGCCTGGATGCGGGCGTCGTTCGATCCGGCGACCGTCGTCCAGATCGCGAATCGCCCGGGTGCCGAGGGCAGCCGGTGACCGATGCCGCCTCGGCCGCCGACCCCGCCCCCGAGCCGTCGGAGCCGGCGACCCCGGTGGCCCGCCGCCTGACCCCCAAAGGTGCCAAACGCCGACAAGATCTGATGGACTACGCCGCCCGTCTGTTCGCCACCGAGGGCTACCACACCTCGTCGGTCACCGGGATCGTGGACGGGCTCGGGGTCGGTAAGGGCGTCTTCTACTGGTACTTCGATTCCAAGGACGAGCTCCTCCGCCAGATCCTCATCGATGCCCAGCACGCCATGCGCCTGACTCAGCGGGACGCCATCGCCGGCGAGCCGGATCCGGCCCGCCGGATCGAACAAGGCATCCGCTCGTCGATCCAGTGGCTGAGCGAGCATCGGCATCTGTTCGCCATCATGGAGTTCGCCCGCACCGAAGAGCCGTTCGCCGAGATGATCCGCCTGGGCGAGCAGCAGGTGGTGGCCGACGCCCTCCCCCATGTCACCGCCGGGATCACCGCCGGCCTCCTCCGGCGCGAGGACCCCGTCGTCCTGACCACCGCCATTCTCGGGGTGACCTCCCATCTGGCCCGGGTCTTCGTCCTGGAACGGGGCGAGGATGCCGACCGGGTTGCCGAGGCCGCCATCGCCTTTTGCCGTCAGGGCTTCTTGGCTACGGAATAGCCCCCCACCGATCGCCTTGATACACCCTCCTGTCATCCTGTGTTCATGGCGTTGGCCACCGAGCACTCCACCACCTCCTGCACCGAACTGAACCAGGCGTTGGCCGCCATCGCCTCGTTCGTGGAGTCCTTCGAGCCCGGCCGCTATTCCGGAGCCGACGCCTCCGAGCTGGTCGGGGTCTTCGCCCAGGGGGAGCGGCTGTGTACGGCGGGGAAGACCCTGGCCGCCCGGCGGGCCGCCGATGCCCACTGCCACCAGGGCGGCGGCCACCGGACCCCGGCCCACTGGCTGGCCGAGGTCACCGGGGAG
>DASZIT010000048.1:0-23929 GCA_035948855.1 Acidimicrobiales bacterium
CCTACGACCGGCTGCTCACCTCGACCACCGCAGCGGTCATCTCCCTGGTGCCGACGGCGGAGGGTCCGGACATCCCGGCGGTGGAGAGCCGGGGATGGGAGCCGATCCTCGGCGACGGGGCCAAGCTGGCCGGCCAGGTGACGTCGCTGACCGCTGCCGGGTACGCGGTGGTGCTGTGCTCCTCGAGCCCGGGCGGGGCGGAGCGGTTGGCCGGGATCCTGGCCGAGGAGGGGGTCACCGTCCCGGTGGTCCCCGCCGGCGACGACAGGGACCTGTCCACCCCGGGCGCCCGCATCGTGGTGGCCGCGGTGGACAGCGGGTTCGTGCTGCCGGGGGCCAAGGTGGCCGTGCTCGCCGAGTCCGATGTCACCGGTCGGCGCCGGCCCCACCGGCAGGCCCGGACCCGGGCCCGCCCGGTGGACGGGTTCTTCGACGACCTGGCCCCCGGGAATTTCGTGGTCCACCGCCAGCACGGGGTGGCCAAGTACGGGGGCATGGTCACCCGCTCGATGGGAGGAGCCACCCGCGACTACCTCCTGCTCGAATACCGGGGGGCGGACAAGCTGTACCTGCCCACCGATCAGATCGAGCTGCTGACCCCCTATGCCGGCGGCGACTCGCCGACGGTGAGCCGGCTGGGAGGTTCGGAGTGGCAGAAAGCCCGGTCCCGGGCCCGGGCCGCGGTGCACGAGATCGCCGAGGAGCTGGTGGCGCTCTATCGCCGGCGGCTCCAGGTGGAAGGCCACGCCTTCGGCCCCGACACCCCGTGGCAGGGGGAGATGGAGTCGCTGTTCCCGTTCGTCGAGACCGCCGACCAGCTCCGGGCCATCGAGGAGACCAAGGCGGACATGGAACGCCTCCAGCCCATGGACCGGCTGGTGTGCGGTGACGTGGGGTTCGGCAAGACGGAGGTCGCCCTCCGGGCGGTGTTCAAGGCGGCCCAGGACGGCTTCCAGTCGGCGGTGCTGGTCCCGACCACCCTGTTGGCCAGCCAGCACTTCCAGACCTTTTCCGATCGGTTCGCCCAGTTCCCGATCAAGGTGGAGATGCTCAGCCGGTTCCTGACCAACGCCCAGGCCCGAGAGGTGCTGGCCGGGTTGGCCGACGGCTCGGTGGACGTGGTGGTGGGCACCCACCGGCTGCTGGGGGGCGACGTCACCTTCAAGAAGCTCGGCCTGCTGGTGGTGGACGAGGAGCAGCGGTTCGGCGTCTCCCACAAGGAGGCGATCAAGGCCATCTCCGACGGCGTCGACGTGCTCACCCTCACCGCCAGCCCGATCCCCCGCACCCTGGAGATGGCGTTGACCGGCATCCGCGACCTGTCGATGGTGAACACCCCGCCGGCGGCCCGGCGACCGATCCTCACCCATGTGGGCGAGTACGAGGAAGGTGCCGCCTCCGAGGCCATCCGGCGGGAGCTCCTCCGCGAGGGGCAGGTCTTCTACGTGCACAACCGGGTGCAGGATATCGACGCGGTAGCCGACCGGGTCCGCCGGATGGCACCCGAGGCGCGGGTGGCGGTTGCCCACGGGCAGATGGACGAGGGCACGCTGGAGCAGGTGGTGCTCGACTTCTGGGAGGGGGCCTACGACGTGCTGGTGTGCACCACCATCATCGAGTCGGGGATCGACATGCCCAGCGTCAACACCCTGGTGGTGGATCGGGCCGACCTGCTGGGGCTCGGTCAGCTGCACCAGCTCCGGGGCCGGGTCGGGCGGGCCGGTGCCCGGGCCTATGCCTATCTGTTCCACCCGACCGACAAGGTGCTGTCCGAGCAGGCCTACGAGCGGCTGCGGACCATCGGTGACCACACCGAGTTGGGCTCCGGGTTCAAAATTGCGTTGCGGGACCTACAGATCCGGGGGGCGGGAAACCTCCTCGGCCGGGACCAGTCGGGCCATATCGCCGCCATCGGCTACGACCTCTACGTCCAGATGGTGTCCGAAGCGGTGGCCGAGCTGAAGGGCGAGGCCCGGCCGCAACCGGTGGACCTGAAGATCGACCTGCCCGATGCCGCCCACCTCCCGCCCGACTACGTGGAGGCCGAGGACGTCAGGCTGGAGGCCTACCGCCGGATCACCGGCTTGCGCACCGAAGCCGACGTCGCCGACGTGGCCACCGAGTGGGAGGACCGGTTCGGGCCCCTGCCGGCGCCGGCCGCCGCGCTGCTCGACGTGGCCCGCCTCCGGGTGGAGTGCCTCCGGCTGGGAATCACCGAGCTGACCGTCACCGTCCCCCGGAACCTGGGCGGGATGGGGGTCGGGTCGGGGAGGCGGGCGTCGGTCAAGCTGTCACCGGTGACCCTGCCGGCATCGGCCGAGGTGCGACTGCGGCGGCTGGCCCCGGGGGCGACCTACCAGGCCGACTTCCATCGCCTGCTGGCTCCGCTGCCGCCGCCGAAGTCGGGGAGCGACTACGCGCCGGTGGTGGCGAACCTGCTGCGCGAATTGGTTCCGCCGCCGGACCCACCGGCCGACGACGATGGTGCGGGTACGGCCGCGGCCGATATTCCGGCTCTGGCTACCAGCCGGTAGCATCGCCGCCGTGAAGCGCCTCTCCACCCTGTTGACCCTGTCCGTTGTCGTGCTCGGGGGAGGGTTGCTGACCAGCGCCTGCAACGTGACACCGCCGGCCGCCACCGTGAACGGCACCACCCTGTCGGTGAGCTCGCTCAACGATCAGCTCCGGGCGTTCGACTCCACCCAGATCGGGCGTTGCCTACTGACGGCCGAGACCGGGCAGATCACCCCGTTCCAGACCGAGGGTGCCGGGGGACCGGGAACCTACGACATGGCCTTCGCCGACTCGATCCTGGAGAACCAGGTCGGGAACCAACTGGCCGCCCAACTGGCCGCCTCGAAGGGGCTGAAGATCTCCGCCTCCGACCTCCAGACCGCCCAGCAGAACTTCGTGGCGTCATTGAGCGGCGAGATCAGCGCGGCCGCCCAACAGGCGAGCCAGAGCGGTACCGGAACCTACTGCGTGGCCACCAGCGGCCAGGCCCTGACCGGGACCCAGGTGCTGTCGGCCCTGCCGGCATCCATCCGCAACGCCCTCATCGCCAACAACGCGGTGGACGAGAAGCTGCTGGCCGACGGGGCCAACATCACCAACGCGGCGATCACCAACTACTACGCGGCCAACCAGTCCCTCTTCACCACCGACTGCGTCAGCTGGATCGTGACCAGTTCGCAGGACGTGGCCAACTCCTATGTGGCCCAGCTCAAGGCGGGGTCGGCGTTCAGCGATATCGCCAAGGCACACTCCCTCGACACCCAGACGGCTCCGGCGGGTGGTTCGCTGGGGTGCACCTTCACCGAGTCCCAGGTGTTGCAGGCGCTCCAGATCCAGACCGCGCCGGTGGCAACCCCGATCGGGCCGATCCAGGATCCGACCAGCGGAGCCTGGGAGATCTACGAGGTGACCAGCCAGACGGTGGCCCCCCTCGCCCAGGTCCGGTCGGGCGTGGTCCAGCAACTGCTGCAGTCCACGGCCAACGGCAACCGGATCGCCAAGGAGATCCAGGTGTTCGCCCGACAGTCCTCGGTCTCGGTCGATCCCCAGTACGGGAGGTGGAAGAACCAGGGGGTGGTGGCCCCGGTGGCGCCTCCGGCCCAGTACCTGTTGTCCGCCGTCTCCGGGAATACCCAGACTCCGCTTCCGGCGAAGACGCCGTCGAGTAGTCCGGGATCGACCACCACCACGACCACCACCAACCCGGCGGCCACCACTACCACCAATGCGGCCGCGGCCGCGGCTGCGGCCGCCCAAGCCGCCGCCCAAGCCGCCGCCGCCGGTGCGACGACGACAACCACCACCACCACTCCACCGGGCAACGGCGCGGCCACGACCACGACCGGCGTTGGCTGATCTCCTGCCCGGGCTCCCGTCGTGAGTGATCTCGCCCGGGCCGAGACCGCCGGATCGGTGTCCGGCCCGCGAATCGATGTAGTCGGGTTGGGGCCGGCCGGGCCTGAGTTGATCACCGATGAAACCCACCAGTTGATCGACGGCGCCGGCGCGGTGTTCCTGCGCACCTCCCGGCACCCGGCGGCCTCGGCGTTCCCCACCGCCCCGTCGTTCGACGACCGCTACGAATCCGAGCCCAGCTTCGACGCCGTCTACCGGGCGATCGTCGCCGACCTGTTGGCGGCGGCCCACCGCCATGGCTCGGTGGTCTACGCGGTTCCCGGCTCGCCGACGGTGGCCGAGCGAACGGTGGGCCTGCTCCGGGATGACCCGGCGGTGACGTCGGGCGAGGTGACCGTCGTGGTCCACCCGGCCCTGTCGTTTCTCGATGTTGCCTTTACCCGGTTGGGGGTCGATCCGGTCGCCGGCGGGGTGCGGATCGTCGACGCCGAGTCGTTCGCCTCGTCGGCGGCCGGGGAACGGGGCCCGTTGCTGGTCGCCCAGTGCTGGTCACCGTCGCTGTTGTCGGAGATCAAGCTGTCCGTCGACCCGCAGCCCGGAGCCCAGGTCACCGTGCTGTACCACCTGGGTCTGGATGACGAGCGGGTGTGGGATGTCGGGTGGGATGACCTCGATCGGGCCTTCGAGCCCGACCACCTCACCTCGTTGTGGATCGGCACGCTGGCCGCTCCGGTGGCGACCGAGCTGATGCGTCTCGACGAGTTGGTGCGCACCCTTCGGGAACGTTGCCCGTGGGACCGCGAACAGACTCACGGGTCGCTGGCCCGGCATCTGCTGGAGGAGTCGTACGAGGTACTCGAGGCCATCGACAATCTCGCCGCTATCGACGCGAACCTCGACGACGGTGTCGGCGTCGGTGATGGGCGGGTCACTCCCGGGGCCGAGGAGCAGGCCGTCGCCCATCTCGAAGAGGAGCTCGGCGATCTCCTGTTTCAGGTCTACTTTCATGCCGCCTTGGCGGCGGAGTCGGGTCGGTTCACGTTGGCGGACGTGGCTCGGGGGGTGCACGACAAGTTGGTGTCACGTCATCCGCATGTCTTCGGTGACCTCACCGGCGCCAGCAAAGATCAGATCGCCTCCAACTGGGAGACACTGAAGAAGGCGGAGAAGAACCGGACGACCATCACCGAAGGGATTCCGGCGGCGATGCCCGCCCTGGCCCTGATGGCCAAGTTGCAGCGCAAAGGCGTGGCCCTGGGCATGGAGCTGCCGGGACGCGCCGACGAGGCCGCCGATCTGGTCGAGGCGGCGGCCCGGTTGGCCGGGTCCGCCACCGCCGACGGTGACGCCGGCGCCGAGGCCGAGATCGGGGACCTCCTGTTCTCCTTGGTCAACCTGGCCCGGGCGATGGGAGTGGATCCGGAGAGTGCCCTGCGGGTGAGAGCGGCAGCCTTCCGATCCTCAGTTGACGCCCTGGGGTAGCCGGGGTGCCGTCAGGGGTGAGGGACCCGGGCATCCGTAACCGCCAGGTCGGAGCGAATGCCCTGGTCGAATGAGGTATCAGTGATAACTTTTCTCACACCAGCAACAGGAGCAACAGGGCACAGTGAGCAGCATCGAACAGGTCATCGGTCGGGAGGTCCTGGACTCCCGGGGCAATCCCACCGTCGAGGTCGAAGTCCTCCTCGATTCGGGGGCCATGGGCCGCGCCATCGTGCCCTCGGGGGCGTCCACCGGCAGCTTCGAGGCGGCCGAGCTGCGCGACGGTGGTGACCGATACCGGGGCAAGGGTGTCATCCGAGCCGTGGCCAATGTGAACGGTGAGATCGCCGACATCCTCGAGGGGGCCGACGCCCTCGACCAGCGGGGCATCGATCTCGCCCTCATCGACGCCGACGGGACGCCCAACAAGACCCGGTTGGGGGCCAACGCCATCCTCGGGGTGTCGCTGGCCGTAGCCAAAGCCGCGGCCGACGAGCTCGGGCTTCCCCTGTTCCGGTACGTGGGCGGCGCCGACGGGCACGTGCTGCCGGTGCCGATGATGAATGTCATCAATGGCGGGGCCCATGCCGACAACTCGATCGACTTCCAGGAGTTCATGATCATGCCGGTCGGGGCGGCCTCTTTCTCCGAGGCCCTCCGGTGGGGGGTCGAGACGTATCATGCGCTGGCCGCGGTGTTGAAGGAGCAGGGCCATTCGACCGCGGTCGGTGACGAGGGCGGCTTCGCCCCCAACCTCGGTTCGAACGAGGAAGCCGTCCAGGTCCTGATGCAGGGGATCGAGCGGACCGGGCGCTCGCCGGGGGGCGACATCGCCATCGCCATGGACCCGGCCACCAGTGAGATCTACAAGGACGGCGCCTACGTCCTGCTCGGGGAGGGTCGGAGCCTGTCGCCCGACGAGATGGTGGGGTACTGGGTCGATCTGGTCGCCCGCTATCCGATCGTGTCGCTCGAAGACGGGATGGCCGAGGACGACTGGGACGGATGGGCGGCGCTCACCTCCGGGATCGGTGACCGGGTCCAGCTGGTGGGTGATGACCTGTTCGTGACCAACCAGGACCGACTCAGCCGGGGCATCGACGCCGGTGTGGCCAATGCGGTGCTGATCAAGCCCAACCAGATCGGCACCTTGACGGAGACCCTCGGGACCATGTCGATGGCCACCCGGGCCTCGTATTCCTGTGTGATGTCCCACCGGTCGGGGGAGACCGAGGACGCCACCATCGCCGACCTGGCGGTGGCCACCAACTGCGGGCAGATCAAGACCGGAGCCCCGGCCCGCTCCGACCGGGTGGCCAAGTACAACCAACTCCTCCGGATCGAAGAGATGCTGGGGGAGACGGCGGCATTCCGGGGTGGTGACGCGTTGGCGTCGTGGGGGGGCTCCCGGTGAGCGGCCGCACCGGTGCCCGGGGGCGAAAGCCGGCCCCGTCGCCCGCCCGTGGCTCCAAGTCGAGGCTGTCGGCGCGGGCGAAATCCGGCCCCCGCATGCCGGTATCCTCCGCCGCGGTCGCCAAGCGCCCGGCCAAGCGCCGCCGGCCGGCGGCGGGCACAGCAAAGTCGTCGAGCCGGCCGAAGGCCGCCGACCAACGACGTACGCCCAGCCGATCGAATCCGCCGGCCCGGCCCCGGAGTGCGGGCCCGCGCTCGCGCCCCAACGCCCGGCGCCTGCCCATCGCCATCGCCGCGGTGATCGCGCTGGTCATCGTCGGAACCAGCTTCCCGGCCGCCGCCCTTCTCCGGCAACACCAGCAGCTGTCCTCGAGCAGCGCCCAGTTGCAGAAGCTGCAGCACCAGAATCAGCTGCTGGCCGAACAACAGCAACAGCTGACGTCCAAGGCCGAGATCCAACGGTTCGCCCGCCAGTACTACCAGTTGGTCCTCCCCGGCGCCACCCTCTTCAACGTGTTGCCGCCCGCCGGGCATCCGACCACCGCGGTGGGCAGCGCCCCCACCGGAGACCCGGGGAGTCAACCGCTGGTGTCCCCGGCCGATGCCCCGAACATGTCGCCCGATCCTGGCCTCCCCCAAGGCGGGACCGGGGCCGGCGGCGGCACGTCGACGGGCGGGAGCTCGGGAGCGACCCCGGCGGCTTCGCCGACCGGAACCTCCAGCAGCGCCAGCCCCGGCGGGTTCTGGCACCGGGTGACCACCACCCTCGAATTCTGGAGATGAGCTCGGCGTCGTCGGGCGACTCCACCGGGGACGGTTCGGCCAACGCCGACGACAACGCGGACGTTACGGGGGTTGACGACGACGCCCTGGTGGCCGAACTGTTGGGCCGAACCCCGGCGGGGGCCTTCGAAGTGGTGGTCCGGGCCGGGAACGGGGTCCCGGCGGTCATCGCCAATGCGCCGTTCCTGGACGACGGCACGCCGATGCCCACCCGCTACTGGTTGCTGGACCCCGCGCTGCGGGAGGCGGTAGCCAACCTCGAGTCGTCGGGCGGGGTCCGCCAGGCCGAAGCCGCCATTCCTGCCGCCCGGCTGGCCGACGCCCACGCTCGCTACGCGGCCGAGCGGGACGCGCTGATTCCCGAGGACCACCAGGGCCCGAGACCATCGGGAGGAGTCGGGGGTACCCGGCAGGGGGTCAAGTGCCTCCATGCCCACCTGGCGTGGTGGCTGACCGGGGCCGACGACCCGGTCGGGGAGTGGACGGCGCGGCGCATCGGTCTCCACCCGTCCTGACCGCGTGGTAGCAAGGCCTGAGTGAACTCCAGTGGGCCGGTGGCGGCAATCGACTGCGGTACCAACTCGACCCGCCTGTTCGTGGTCGACGAGAAGGGTCGCCCGCTCGAGCGATTGATGCGGATCACCCGGTTGGGCGAAGGGGTCGACGCCACCGGGAAGCTGTCGGTGGATGCCATCGACCGCTGCGTGGCGGTGCTGTCAGAGTACCGACAGGTGATGACCCGCCTGGGGGTCGTGCGGGCCCGGATGGTGGCCACCTCCGCGGCTCGTGACGCGTCCAACGGCTCGGTGTTCCTCGCCGCCGCCGCCGAGGCGACCGGGGTCACCCCCGAACTCCTGACCGGCCAGGAGGAGGGCTCGCTGTCGATGGCCGGGGCGGTCGCCGACCTCGACCCCGGCGACGGGCCGTTTCTGGTGGTCGACATCGGGGGAGGATCGACCGAGCTGGTGGCCGGGTCGGGACCCGGCGATGACGACCTGGAGGTCGTCTCGCTGCAGATCGGTTGCGTCCGGCTGTCCGAGCGCTACCTGGCCTCCGACCCGCCCCGCCCCGAAGAGTTGGCCGCCGCCGAAGCCATGGTGGCCGAGACCTTGGCTTCGGCCGCTGACGCCCACCCCCGCCTCCGGGAGGCCCACCGGCTGGTCGGGCTGGCCGGGACGGTGAGCACCCTGTCGTCGCTGGCCCAGGGATTGGAGTCCTACGACCGGGACCGGGTGCACCACTCGGTGCTGACCGCCGACCAGGTGTCCCACTGGTATCGCACGCTCGCCTCCGAGGACCGCGCCGCCCGACTGGCCCGCACCGGGATGGTCAAGGGCCGGGAGGACATCATCGTGGGTGGCGCCATGATCCTGCACCTGGTGATGGACGGCTTCGACATGACCGAATGCCTGGTGTCGGAAGCCGACATCCTCGACGGCATGGTGGCCGGCCTCCTCGGGCGGTGAGCCCCGGCCCGACTCCGGAGGGCCCGGTCAGGCGGTGATCGAAAGGCTGGCCGGGGCGCTGGCGTCTCCTCCGGGGATGGCGCGATTCCCACCCGGGCGCCATGACCCCTCGATGCCGCGCCCACCATCGCCGGCGCGGGCGTCGCCGGTGGCCATCAGCACCCGCTGGATGAACCCGTCGGTCGAGCCGTAGGCGGCTTCGGCGTAGGCCTGGCCCTGGGCGCTGAAGATGCTGCGGATCTCCGGATCCAGCATGGCCTCGACGCACCAGACGAGCTCACCGGGGGTGTCGAACCACAGGCCGCCCCCGCCCAACTCGGCGTGTTCCCGGGCCCGGGAGTTGCCCGGGACGATGATCGGGGTGCCGTAGAGGAGGGAGTCGACGGCGCGCCGGCCGAACAGGGGACCGGGGCGGAGATCGACGACGACCCTCGCCCAGGCCATCAGGCGGGTGAGGTCGCTGGATCGCTCCACCGGCCACCCCTCACCCAACCGCCCCTGATGCCAGACGCTCAACGCGTCAGTGGCGGAGATGGCGACCGGGTTGTCGGGGAAGCCAAATCGGATCAGCCGGGCGAGCGCGACGGATTCCTCATCGGCATGGGTCTTGGTGCCGGTGATGACGAAGACGTAGTCGGTCTTTCCCACCCAGGTGTTGGGTTCATTGAGGGCGCTCGGATTGGCGGCCAGCGGGGCGCCGATCCGGTGCACCCGATCGGCACCCCCGTGATGCTCGATGATGGCCAGGCGTTCGGTCTCGGTGACGGCCAGCACCGTCTGGGCGCGATCGAAGACCCGATTGAAATGGGGGAAGGACAGGCTGTCCAGATCGGAGCCGAGGGCGAGCAGCACCACCGGGAGGTCGGGAGCCACCCGGTCGACGGCGTCCACCGCCCCCACCAGTTGATGACCGGCGATGACCACCATGTCCGGATGGAGTCCGGAAATGAGGTCCGACACACCATCCCAGCAATCCAGCAGGTCGCGGTCGAGCAGGCGACTGAGCTCCGGAAGCAATCGACCGGTCAATCCCGACCCCGTCTCGGAGATGGCCTCGATGAGCAGGTCCCGACGGATCTCGGCGGCGGCGCCACTCGGCGTGGCCACTTCATGCACAGTGAACACGCTGTCGGTGCGCTGGACGGGAGAGACACCTTGAGGCGTGAACACATGGACGTCGGCAACACACGCCAGCGCGCCGGCCACTTGACGGGTCGCCCAACCCTCCTCGGTCTTCGATTCCCAGCGGGTGGTGAGGACGGCGACCAGTGGTCGATCGCTCACGCCGTCACCCAGCAGTGGGTCCGGCGCCCCGAGGGGCGCAGCGACGATGGGTCCGGCGTCATCAGCCGCGATCGCCGTCCTCTTTGGCCGCCGCTGCCGACAATGCCGCCGCCGCGGCCTTGTTGCGCTGGGCCAGCGTGGACGAGATCGAGGTGACCCCGCCGTGGGTGCGAGGCGACTCGGCGTGGAGCCAGGCGGCCAGGATGGCCTGATTCTCAGCTTCGGCGACCTGGCGCCTCACCATCTCGAGGTTCAACTCCGCCACCCGCAGGGTCAGGGCGTCGCACCGCCGTTCGAGGGCTTCGCTGATACGGACGACATGGCCCAGGAGCTCGCGTTCCTCCCGGAAGTATCGCCCCAGGACCCGATAGGTCAGGCGGCCGAACAGGGAGACCAGGCGGCCCTTGGGGCCACGACCGGCGTCCTCGGGAGGGAACGAATCGGGGAGGGCCCAGTGCTTGTGGAGGTAGTCGAGCGATCCGCCGCTCCGGGACTGCTCGCCGCCCGAGGAGGGTCTCAGCTGATTCGGCGGCAGCGGCTCCCACCGGAGTACCTGGTGTTCTTCCTTCAGACGCTCGAGAAACTCTTTCGGGTCGAGCCCAGGTTTTCCCACGATGCGATCCTCCTTTCTCTGCCAGCACGCGTGGTCTTCACCGGGCGCTCGGGTATTGTCGCAGTCCGCCGCCGGTGGACCCGAGTGACGACATGCGCCCTCGCCACCCGATCGACCTGCGGATTGTACCCGTAATTGGCCGTATCCCCCGTTGATCCCCAGGGGTCGAGGGCCTCACCCAGAACGGCCCAGGTGGGACTGGTGGCAGCGAAAATCGAGCGCGGGGGAGGGATGGGTGTCGAGGGCCTCGTGGTAACCTCAGGGCCCGGTCGGGGACGGCGGCCGACGATTTCGATCCCTTCGCGGTGAGCCCAACCCATGCCCTGTCGACCCCCGACCATCACCGATCCCAGAGCCACGTGTCAGAATCGACGTCGGTGGATGGTGAAACCGTGGCTGCGCTTGGGTGGATGTCCGAAAAGTACGCCGAGTCATCACCCATTCCCGACGTGATGGCCAGAGTCGCCGAGCCCTGGGGCCTCCATGCCGCGCTGTTTCCGCCGGCGTACTGGCACTGGATCCACCTGCAGGATGTGCAGCGGGAAGCGAGCCCCGACCCCCGCCAGCTTCCCACCGATGGGCCGTTGCTGAGCCTGGTGGTCCCGGTCTACCGACCCTCGCTCTGGTACTTCCGCGAGGCGGTCCAATCGGTCATCAGCCAGACCTACCAGAACTGGGAGCTCTGCCTCTGCGACGACGGTTCCGGAGACCCGGAGTTGACCGCGGCCATGAACGAAATGGCGGCGGGAGACGCCCGTATCCGGGTGATGGCCCTCGAACAGAACGGGGGCATCTCCCGGGCCACCAACAGGGCCCTGGCCGCGGCGACCGGTGAATTCGTCGTCCTCCTCGATCACGACGACATGCTCGACCCGGAGGCGTTGTCCGAGATCGCCGCGGTGGTGCTGGCCGAGGCGGACGTTGACGTCATCTATACCGATGAGGACAAGCTCGACGAGCTGGATCGCCCCTGCCAACCGCATTTCAAGCCGGATTGGGATCCGGACATGCTGCTGTCGTTCCCCTACCTCGGACACGTCACCGCCATCCGACACGAGCTGATCCGGCGTATCGGCGGGTTTCGACCCGAGTTCGACGGCAGCCAGGACTACGACCTGATGCTCCGGGCCACCGAGCAGGCCCGTCGGATCGTGCACATTCCGAGAGTCCTCTACCACTGGCGAGTGGTGGCGGGCTCGGCGGCCGGCGATTCCGAGGCCAAGCCGTGGGCGCACCTGGCCAGCCGACGGGCGGTGGAGGACGCGGTGGTCCGACAGGGCATCAACGGCGCGGTGGACGGCGGGCCCTTCCAGGGCGCGTATCACGTGCGACGTCGCGTCGACGGATCGCCGACGGTCAGCATCATCATGCCCTTCCGGGACCAGGCGGCCCTGACGGTGGCCTGTCTGGCCTCCTTGGACAAGTCGCCGGGTTACCCGATCACCGAAGTCGTGCTCATCGACAACGGCAGCACGGAACCGGAGACCCAGGCGCTCCGCCAGCAGCTGGATGACCGGCCGGCCACCCGGGTGCTGGAGTACCCCGGCCCGTTCAACTGGTCGGCCATCAACAACTTCGCCGCCAAGACCTGCGACACCGACATGTTGCTGTTCCTCAACAACGACATCGAGGCGGCGTCGGAGGGATGGCTGCACGCCCTGGTCGAGTTGGGCCAGCGGCCCGACGTCGGAGCGGTCGGCGCCCGGCTGCTGTATCCGGACGGAAGTATCCAGCACGCCGGGGTGGTGATCGGACTCGGGGGGATTGCCGGACACCTGTTTGCCGGAATGCCGAAAGGCGAGATGGGGTACTTCGGTTGGGATCTCATCGTCAAGGAGTACAGCGCGGTGACCGCCGCCTGCATGTTGGTTCGCCGGCAGGTGTTCGAAGAGCTCCAGGGTTTCGACGAATCGTATGCGGTCGGCTTCAACGACGTGGACTTCTGTATCCGGATGCGGCAGGCGGGCTACCGGATCCTCTACACGCCCCATGCCAAGTTGATCCACTACGAATCGGTCAGCCGCGGGCTGTCGGGCTATCAGCACGACTATCAGCTGTTCTTGGCCCGTTGGTTCGAGGCCCTGAAGATCGCCGACCCGTTCTACAACCGCAACCTCGGCCGGCTCGAGCCCTTCTGCCCGTTGCGCCCGCCCGATGAAGACGAGATCTGGCTGACGCTGGTGAGTGGACTGATGGAGACGGTGCCCGAGCCCTCCTGAGCGGCTGAGCGGCGACGGGCGCGCCGGATTACGAGGTCGGTCCGCGTCTCTTGGCAGCCGGGGTCCCGGTGTCATCGGGTGAGGCGACGGCGCCCCGTTTCGGTCGTCCGCTGACCCGGTGCCTCGGCGGCCCGGTCGATCGCCGCTTGGGTGGCCCACTGACCCGGTGTCTCGGCGGGGCGGGCACCGGTCGCCGCCGCGAGGCTCTCGGCGACTCTCCCCGCGGGCCGGCCGGCGGCCAGCGGAGCCGCCGGAGGCGTTCCGGGGTGACCAAGAAGGATCCGACGATGGCGATCAGGGCGAGGATCGCGGCGGCGAAGGCGGGGAACTCGTGGGGGGGAAGGAAGGTGAACTGCACCGTGGAGGTGCCGGCGGGTACCGGAAGTTCCTGGAACAGCCCATGGGCCCCGAACGGGTCCTTCTGGACCGCCACCGGTTTTCCGTTGACGCTCGCCGACCAGCCGGGAATGTCTTCGACCTGTCTCAGGAGCACGGAAGGACGGGTGCAGGTCACCGTCGCCTGATCCTGGCCGTGACCGGTCACCGAACACCCGGCTCCGACGAACGAGGTGTCCACCGAGTTCTTGGGCGAGGCGGGCAGAAGGGAGAACAGCGGCGCGGGGGAGGGGAGCTGCCAGATCTCCGCGAAGTGGTCGCGGTAGACGACCCGGGGTCCGCGGGGCCAGGGGTCGGTGCCGGCGGTGGGAAACCGGGAGCCGAGGACGTCGAGGCCGTTGGCGTTGGTGACGATGTACCGCACGCCGATGGCTTCGAAGTTGGCCAGATGCGACGTGAACTCATCAGCCGGCGATTCCGCCTGGGGGTCGACGGTGGCGGCGCCGGTGAAGATGAGGGTCGGGGAGTTGGTGTCCAGCATGGAGTTGACGTAGATGACCCAGTCGCTGGAAATCGGCAAGTCGGTGGTGTTGGCTTGGGCGATCCCGAAGTAGGAGCCGTAGTTGGGCTGGATCGGGCCCAGGGTGGCGAACCGGTAGTTACCCAGATGGTTCTGCAGCCAGGCCACCGAGCCCAGCTGCAGTTGCGACGGCTGCGGTGCCGACGCATAGGTGAAGCCGAGCAACAGGACGGACTCCGCGCAGATTGCCGCGGCGGCGAGGATGCGCCCCCGTCGCTTGATCTGCCGGGTGCGCCGGCTGAGATCGGAGCCGGCGTCGCGGGCCGATCTCCAGCCGCCGACCAGCAGCGCGGCGAGGACGACCCCGGCGAGGGCCCAGCTGGCGATGATGTACGGATCGCCGCTCCCGTGGTGGCCGGTGGAGGACGTCTTGGCCCGGCCCATCACCGTCCACGCCGCCAGTCCGGCCCATGCCACCAGCCCGGTGGTGAGCAGCGCGCTCCTCATCAACACCCGGCGCGGGGTGACCCGCCGGGCGACGTCGTCCATCCCCAGCACGGCCAGGATGACGATGGCCAGCTCCCAGGATGCGTCCGCATAGCGATAGAAGGCGGTGGAGTTGATGCCGGGCACCGCCGCCATCAGGTACACCACCGGCGCGAAGCCGAAGGTCCGGAGCAGGCAGAGCAGCACCCACAGCCCGAGCCCGAGCCTCAGTCTCCGGTTTCGCCGGCCGACCAGCCCGACCAGCCCGGCGGCGATCAAGGTCACCGTGAGGTAGCCGCCGACACTGCCCCACAGGGCGGTGATGCCGTCGACGTTTCCGGCAAAGATCCCGCCACCCCGAAAGCCGAAGATCGGTCCCAATGAATAGGGAAGCACGAGTTGGGACAGCCCGGCCGCGGGAAGCGAGGCGTGGGCTTCGACCGGGCCGTGGCCGCCGAGGTTGGCGTGAGGCAGGAAGGTGAGGAACGCCACCAGCAACGGGGCGGCCAAGGCGATCCCGACCAGCAGGCCGGCGCCGAGCTTGGCCAGCATCGGCCGCCAGTAGTCCCGCCCGGGCCCGGACATCCGGATCACCGCCCACCAGGCGATGAAGATCCCGTCGATGAAGGTGGTCTCGGGGAAACCGGCCAGGATCGACAACGCCAGGGCGACGCCGAGCAACCGCCAACCGCCCCGCCGTCGTTCCCGGGCGGCGGTCAACGCCCGTTCGACCCCGAACAACGACAACGGAAGCAGGAGGATCGGCCTGACCGGCGCGTGGGTCAGCCATGCGTACGAGCCACACAATCCGAAGGCGACACCCCCGGCGATCGAGAACGTCCGCCCGACCCCCAGCCTTCGGATCAGCCAATAGGTCGCCCACCCGGTGGCCGTCTCGAGGAAGATCTGGAGGTACAGCATCCCCTGGTGGAACAACAGCAGAAAGGTGGGCAGGAAGAACGCCCCGCTCTGCATCTCGCCGGCCAGTGGCGACCCGATCCCTTCGTAGGGGTTCCACCACGGGATGTGACCGTGGAGCCAGTCGAGGGTGACCAGGTGGCCGAGGGCCTGGGTGGTGAAGCCCGAGTTGGGGTCGATGTAGGGGCGGCCCGGCAACCAGGCGCTCTTGCCCGGGCCCAGATAGGCGTCCACGGCCTGGGGGTTGCTGGTGACCAGGTGGAGCAGTCCGGGCAGATTGGCGAGGAGGACGGCAACGAAGATGCAGACGAGCGGGAAGATCTCGTGCGATCTCCGATTGACCTGTTGGAGGAGCCACAACCGGGCGGAGCCGAGTACCGGAGTCCTGTTCTCTGCTGGCATGCCGTCTGTTCGTCTCCGGTGACCCGGGCAGTGATTCTCGCTACCGGATTTGGCGTGGGGCACAGCGTATCGGCCTACGATGCGCCGGTGGTGTTGTTTGAACACGGACACACGTGTCCCCGGATTGCCGTCCCCATTCCCGGCGGAATGACGATGACCGCGGCGCAGGTTGGGATAACCGGGCTGCCCGCCGGGTTCGGGACGGCCGGACGGTGAGCCCCCGCGCATCTGCGCAACCGGTGCGATCCCTCGAGCTCCCGGGGTGGAGGGTGCGGTTGGCCACCCTGGTCGAGAAGGACTATGAGGCCTGGTACGAAGTCCGGGACCGGTGCCGTTCGTGGCTGATCCCCTGGGAGCCAAGGCCCAAGGGTGCGCCCCTGGCGCCGGAGGACGCCGCCAGCTTTGCCAGCCGCTGTCTCATGCGGGAGCGAGAGCGCCAGCTCGGAACCGGGTACGGCTTCGGCATCTTCGTCGAAGGGCGGTTCGCCGGCGAGATCACCCTCTCCTCCATCCAGCGGGGCCCGTTCCAGAACGGATCGGTCGGGTACTGGATCGATCAGGACCTGGCCGGTCTGGGTCTGATCCCCGAGGCGGTGGTCATCGCGCTGCAGTATGCCTTCGAGTCCCTCGGCCTCCACCGGATCGAGGTGGCCATCATCCCCCGCAACCGGGCGAGCCGACGGGTGGTCGAGAAGCTGGGACTTCGGGTCGAAGGCGTGGCCCTCGGCTACCTCGAGATCAACGGGGAGTGGGAGGACCACATCCGCTACGCCATCACCGCCGAGGAGTGGGCGACCCGGCGGACCGAGTTCCTCACCACCTGGCTCAAACGGGCCTGATCCGCCTCGGATCCGCCTCGGATCCGCCCCCCTGGACGGGACCCGACAGCCCCCCCAACCGGTCGGGTTGGCCGATCTGACCGGGACCGGAGGAAACGCGACCTCAAATCGCCGGAAGGCTAGTCTCGCCCAATGCGGTTGCCACGGGAGGGGGGAGTTGGTGCCGACCGTCCGGGGTCCGATCGCACGATCTCGCTCGGCTCGGCACGCGTTCGGTGTACCTCAATGGCATGGTGGCGATGAATGCCCTAAGCGGTGATGCCGACCCGGTGAGCAAGCAGCACCGGCTGTGTGTGGTGGTTCCGGCCTTCAACGAGGGAAGATCGGTGTTCGACGTCGTACGGATGATCTACACGTCGTTACCGCTCGCGCATGTGGTGGTGGTGGACGACGGTTCCACCGATGACACCGGTATGCAGGCCTACCTGGCCGGCGCGGCGGTGGTGTCGCTGCCCATCAACCTGGGAATCGGCGGTGCCGTCCAGACCGGCTATCAGTACGCCCTCCGGCACGGATTCGACTTTGCCATGCAGATCGACGGCGACGGACAACACGACCCGGCCGAAGCCGCCCGCCTCCTCGAGCCACTGTTCGACGGGACGGCAGATGTGACGATCGGGTCGCGGTGGCTCGGACGGGGGGCGTTCGAGTCTCCCGCCGGACGCCGTCTCGGTATGCGGGTGCTGGCCATGCTGGTTCGCTGGAAGACGGGGGGATCGTTCACCGATACCACCTCCGGCTTCCGGGCGGTGGGCCGCCGGGGGATCGAGCTGTTCGCCTCCAGCTACCCCACCGATTTCCCCGAAGTCGGGACCATCGTGTTGGCCTGTCACTCCGGTTTGACCGTCGCGGAAGTCCCGGTGCAGATGGAGCCCCGCCGGCACGGGCGGTCAAGCATCGCCGGCCTCGGATCGGCGTATTACATGATGCGGGTGGTGGTCGACCTGCTGGTCGACGGCGCCCAACGCCGGAGTGTGGCATGAGGCTGTTTGCCCTGTCACTGGTGGTGAGCATCGGATTCCTGGCGCTCTCGGTGCGGGCCATCCGCCAGCATCGGCTCAGCGAGCACACCGGGATGCTGTGGTTGGGGGTCAGCCTGATCATGGTGTTCCTGAGCGCCACCCTGCCGTTCCACCTGCTGGACCGGGCCGCCCGGTTCGTCGGGATCGCCTACCCCCCGGATCTGATCCTGCTCATCGCGGTGCTGTTCCTGTTCGCCTTCAGCTTCCAGCTCTCCATCGGCCAGGCGCGACTGAACGACAAGAACACCAAATTGGCCCAGGAGATGGGGATCCTGTCTTCGGCGCCGCCCCGGCCGCCCGACGCCCCGGCGGTGGCGTCCGCCCCGGGGGCCGAGGGTCCCGACGTCAGGGAA
This sequence comes from Acidimicrobiales bacterium, assembly GCA_035948855.1. Taxonomy (GTDB): domain Bacteria; phylum Actinomycetota; class Acidimicrobiia; order Acidimicrobiales; family RAAP-2; genus DASZIT01. The sequence continues at coordinate 18,007 of DASZIT010000048.1, forward strand.
GGTGAAGGCCAAGCGCCGATCCCCGACACCATCTCGGTGGCGTCGACAACGGCTCCGGAGCTCGACCTCGATCTCACCGCCTTCGAGACCGCCGCGGTGCTCCCGATGGAGGCGGACCCGGTGGCCGAGGTGGAGACCGTCCTCGAGCCGGACCTGGAGCCCGTCCTCGAGCCGGGGTGGGAGCCCGACCTCGAGCCGGCCTTCGGACCCCAGCGGCCGGGGTTCTGGGCTCGTGCCCACTGGCCGACCTTCAGCTTCTCCGGGGCCCGGGACGCCGATCATGACCGGGAGTACCAGCCGGTCCTCGGCGAGTCGCTGAGCACCCCCACCCGTCGTCCGCGCCGGGCGGTTCGCTGGACAACCAGTTTCGCCCTTCTGTTCCTGTTGATCGAGGCGTGGAGCCTGGCCACCCCGCTGATGGCCTCACCCGATGAGCCGGCCCATGCCATCAAAGCTGCCGCGGTGGCCCGCGGCGAGTTCTACGGCACCCCGGCGCGGGCGACCAAGCAGGGCCCGTCGTCGGAGATCACCGTGCGGGTTCCCGAGAACATCGCCGGGCTCGGGGCGTTGCCCGGCTGCTACGCGACCCATCCCAACGTGCCCGCTTCCTGTGCTCCGACCCCGGGGGCGTCGACCCGGGAAGTCAACATCGCCACCACCGCGGGTCGCTACGAGCCGTTGTATTACGGCATCGTCGGGCTTCCCAGCCTGCTGTGGCCGTCGAATACCGGCATCTGGCTCATGCGGCTGGTCAGCGGATTGCTGTCGGCGCTGTTCCTGGCGTCGGCGCTGGAATCGGCGGCGGCCTGCAAGAAGCGTCGCCTGCTGGTCTGGGGGGTGGCCGGGGCGATGACACCGATGGTGCTGTTCATGGCCGGGACCATCAACCCCAACGGTCTGGAGGCGAGTTCGGCGATCTGCCTGTGGACGTCGGGGATCGCGCTGCTGGCCGAACAGTCGGTGGTTGCCGACCGGAGGCTGTTGGCGCGGGTCGGCATCTCTGCCGCCGTCCTCGTACAGGTACGCGGGCTGTCGCCGCTCTGGCTGTTTCTCATCGCCATCGCCTTGGTCGTCCTGGCCGGGAGGAGCCAGCTGGTCGAACTGTCCCGGGACCGGGTGGCGAGGATTTGGGCGGCGGTGCTGGCGATCAGTTGCGCGTTCACCGCCTGGTGGCTGATCCGCTATGACCCGCTGGCGCTGTTGCCCACCGGCCATCTGCCGCCCAAGCATGCGTCGGCCTCGAGCGTGATCGCCAACAGCATCGGATTCTCCGACGGGTTCGTCCGCGAAATGATCGGGGTGGTCGGATGGCTCGACGTGCCCATCCCGTCGGTGGCGTACTACGGCTGGATCGCCATCATCTTCATGCTGCTGGGTCTCGGCCTGTTCCTGGGCCGGAGGCCGTACGTCGTGGTGCTGGTGGGCCTGCTGGTGCTGACCGTCGTCATCCCCATCGTCTTCGAGGCGGCCAATGCCCACAACCTGGGCTACGTGTGGCAGGGGCGGTACACGCTGCCCCTGGCCGCGGGCATACCCCTGGTGGCGGCCGGCGCCGTGGTCAACGGGTATCTCACCGATCGGATGCACCGCCGGGTGGCGACGGTCATCCCGGTGATACTGGTCATCGCCGAGTTCGCCATCTTCTTCCAAGCGCTGCGCCGGTACACCGTCGGATTGCGAGGGCCCTTCATCCCCTTTGGGGGGAAATGGCACCCACCCTTCGGCACGGTGGCCATCGCGGTGGCGTTCATCGTGCTGCTGGTCGCCTTCGGCGTGTGGCTGCGGTTGATCGTTGGAAGCTTTCCCTCCCGTTTGAGCCAATTCTCGGTGACCGAGAGTGGAGACCCACCCCTGGTCGAGGGATTCTTCGATCCCGTGAGCCTGGATTGAAACCTGTGAAAACGCTGAGAGTGTCGGTCAAACCACGAGAACGCCCGAGGGAACTGCCCGTTTATGCTCGGATTCCGAGCCGGCGAGGACCATCCTTAAAACCGCCAAAGTCCATTTGTTACACTCACCGGATTGGCGGGAATCAGAGTTGCGGTGAAATCGAGTCGCTGAGGAGAACGAACGCGTGAAGGTGCTTGTCCTGGGAGGTGACGGCTATCTGGGATGGCCGACGGCCCTCTATCTATCCCGGCGGGGCCATCAGGTGGGCATCGTCGACAACTTTGCCCGGCGCCGCTACGACCTCGAACTGGGCGTCGGCAGCCTGGTCCCCATTGCCGACCTCCACCAGCGGGTTCGCCGCTGGCAGGACATTTCCGGCCTGGAGATCGACACCTTCATCGGCGACCTGACCGACCCGGTGTTCGCGTCGGACACACTGGCGTCGTTCCGCCCCGACGCGGTGGTGCACTTCGCCGAGCAGCGTTCGGCGCCCTATTCGATGATCGATCGCCGGCACGCCGTCTACACCCAGGTGAACAACGTGGTCGGTACTCTCAACCTGTTGTATGCCATCGCCGAACAGGACCGGAACATCCATCTGGTCAAGTTGGGAACCATGGGGGAGTACGGAACCCCCAACATCGACATCGAAGAGGGATTCATCGAGATCACCCACCGGGGGCGGACCGACGTCCTTCCCTACCCGAAGCAACCGGGTTCCTTCTACCACCTGTCCAAGGTGCACGACAGCCACAACATCATGTTCGCCTGTCGAACCTGGGGAGTGAGCGCCACCGATCTCAATCAGGGAATCGTCTACGGCCATCAGACGGAGGAGACGGGACTCCATCCGGAACTGGCCACCCGGTTCGACTACGACGGGGTGTTCGGGACAGTGCTGAACCGCTTCTGCGTGCAGGCCGTCACCGGCCACCCCCTCACCGTCTACGGCAGCGGCGGGCAGACCCGGGGCGTGCTGAACATCGTCGACACCTTGGCCTGCGTCGAGCTGGCCCTCGACCACCCGGCCGAAACCGGCGAGTACCGGGTCTTCAACCAGTTCACCGAGTCCTTCTCCGTCGGCGAGATGGCGACGCTGGTGGCCGGGGAGTACTCGGGGAAGGCCACCATCGACCACGCGTTGGACCCCCGGGTCGAACAAGAGGAGCACTACTACCGGGCCGCCCACACCAAGCTGCTCGACCTCGGGTTGGTGCCCCACCTGCTGGAGCCGTCGGTGATCCGCAACATGCTGGACGTGGCCGAGCGCCACAAGGAAAACGTGGACCCGACCGTGATCCAATCCAGGGTCGAGTGGAGGAGCACCAGCAGCCATCTCTCGACTGACAGGAACTTCGATGTCACCGTGAACCTTCCTGGCGAGGCATCTTCGGTCGGCGCGACTGCCGAGGACTAGACCCCGTTGATGACCCACCTTGAGCGGGCCATCTCTGGTGACAATCGAAAAGCCGAATTCCGGCAGAAGACACTCGACAGTGCCCGGTCCGATTTCGAGGAACGGCACCCGGAGGCCGCCTTCGGCCCGGTCCTGGTGCTCATCGCCGCCTACGAGGAGGAAGCCAACCTCGGCGACGTGTTGAAGAAGGTGCCGCGCCTGGCCGGCGACCTCGAGGTCTCCGTCCTGGTGGTGGTGGACGGGGGCGGGGACGGTACCCGTGAGGTGGCGATCGAGTCCGGGGTGTTCACCTGCGTGCTGCCGGTCAACCTCGGCCAGGGCGCTGCCCTCCGGCTCGGCTACCAGTTGGCCCTGGCCCACGGGGCCGGCTACGTCGTCACCCTCGACGCCGACGGGCAGAACGACCCATCGGAGTTGAACAATCTGGTCGAGCCGCTGGTGGCCGACGTAGCCGACTTCGTCATCGCCTCGCGCCGGTTGGGGGTCGACCACACCACCGACCGGTTCCGGCAGGCCGGAGTCCGGCTCTATGCCCGGATCCTGAATGCCATCACCCGAGAGGGATTGACCGACACCTCCAACGGGTTCCGGGCCTTCCGGAGCGATCTGCTCCGGGACATCCTCCCGTACCTGCGTCAGGACCAGTACCAGACGGCGGAAGTGGTGATCACCGCCGCCCACCGGGGCTGGAGGATCGCCGAACGTCCGACCGTCTGGCACCCGCGGGCGTCGGGGAAGTCCAAGAAGGGCGGGAACGTCTTCTTCGGGCTCCAGTACGCCCGGGTGATCGGCACCACCTGGATGCGGATCGCGCTCGGGCGCCACCCTTGAGGCCGGGGCCCCCCGGGTCGATCAGCCGTCGCGGCTAACTCTCGCTGCCTCGCACCACGGCCGGGGAGTGCCGGAAGAACTGCTCCACATCCTGCTCGTACCGGTAGGTCGGATCGTTCCCCCCGACGGCTCGCCGGAGGTTGTTGGCCCGGGTGAAGCTCTCGACGGCGCCGGCGCTGGTGTAGCGGTAGTTGAACCCGGTGTCGATCAGCCGGGAGGTATCCACCCCCCGCCCGAAGCGCATCACCGATTCCATCTCGACCGGGACCTGGAGCAGCCCGACCCACCGAAAAGGTGCGGCGAAGGAGTGGGTGCTGATCGGAGACAGGGGAAACAGGCGGGCACCGGCGATCGAGGCCACTTCGCTCCATGGCAGCTTGCCGGCGCCGGCAACGTTGAAGGTTCCCGGGATCCGGTGATGGGTGACGAACTCCAGGGATCGGACGACGTCGTCCTCCTCGACGAACTGGACGAGCGGGTCGAATCCGGCGATGCAGGGGAGCAGCCGGCGACGCAGACCGATGCTGATGGGGGTGACGATGTCGGTGCCGAGGACGTTGGCGAACCGGAGGACCGACACCACCAGATGCGGGTTGTCGACGATGAAGTCGCGCACCAATGCCTCGACCTCGATCAGCGAGCCCTCCAACCGGGTGCGCACCGGGGCGTTGCGGCGGGCGTCCTCACTGAACCACATCGGGTCCTTCTCGGAGGCGCCGTAGATGTGGGTGGACGACTTGACCACGACTTGTCGCACCGACGACCCGGGGGCTCCGGCCGCGGCGAGCAGGTTGAGGGTCCCGATGACGTTGATCTCGTGCAGCATCCGACCGGAGATGCCGACCGAGTTGGTCTTGAGGAAGGTGTGGACGATGGTGTCCACCTGGGTGACCCGGACGATGCGGTTCAAGATGGAATAGGTCTGGTCGGCCCGGACGAACTCGGTGCGCTCGAGCGGGACCCGGGGTTCGCCGGTACCGAGGCCGAGGATCATCTCCACGCTGGGATCGGCCTCGAGGGCCTGGGCCATCCGGCCACCCCAGAAGGTGTCCAGTCCGGTGATCAGTACCCGACGTCCCACCGTCTCAGCCGAACCAGACGCTGCGGCGCTCCCGCAGCATGTCGTGGAGGGTGTCCTGCAGCTTGCCCCGGATCTGCTCCGCCTCGTCCATGACCCGGCTCTTCGAGTAGCGCTCGAGGCCGGGCTCGACATCGAAGTAGACGGGGTCGAGCACCCGGAATTTCATCTTGACCGGGAAGTAGGCCACCTTCCCGAGGATCGGGCCGAAGACGAAGTCGTTGGCGGTCACTGGGAAGTAGGGCAGGTGCAGGGTTTTGGCCAGCCCGTTCATGCGGAACAGAATCGGCATCGACTCCTCGGCGCCCACCACTGCGATGGGTATCACCGGCACGCCGGAGCGCATGGCGATCTCGACGAAACCCCCGCGGCCGAACCGGCGCAGCCGGTACCGGTCCGAGTAGGTCTTGGAGGGCCCCTTGGTCCCTTCCGGAAACACCAGCGCCAATTGCCCCTGGTCGTGCAACAGCCGATAGGCGTTGTCCGGGTGGGCCGGAAGACCGCCGGTTCGCGCCCACAGGGTGCCCACCACCGGGACGGTGCGGAAGAAGTAGTCGGCCATCCCATAGACCGGGCGACCCAGCTCCTTTTCGATACCGTGCATGATGGCCGGCGCGTCGGAGGGGATGGCGCCCGCATGGTTGGCGACCATCAACGCCCCGCCGTCGGTGGGGATCTTCTCGAGACCTTCCCACTCCACCCGGAAC
>DASZIT010000049.1:0-40610 GCA_035948855.1 Acidimicrobiales bacterium
GGGCGCGAATCGTTCTACGCTGTGTGGGATTCGGCCGCCTCCGAGGCGTTGGCTCACCTGCACGCCATGCTGACGATCACCAGTCAGACGGCGGAGGCATCGGAGGGAATTTCGGCATTCATGGAGAAGCGAACGCCGGAATGGCAGGTTCCCCCTGGCTCCGGCGCCGGACCCGACAGAACCTGAGGAGAAGTCCAGCATGGCCAGACGAGCACTGATCACCGGCGTCACCGGTCAGGACGGGTCGTATCTGGCCGAGTTCCTCCTCGACCAGGGCTACGAGGTGTTCGGCATGGTGCGTCGGTCCAGCACGGTGAACTTCGAACGGATCGCCCACATCCAGGATCGGATGACCCTGGTGGCCGGCGACCTCATCGACGAGGTGTCGATGTTCAACATCCTCCGGGACCACCGGCCCCACGAGGTGTACAACCTGGCCGCCCAGTCGTTCGTCCAGACCTCGTGGAGTCAGCCGATGCTGACCGGTGAGACGACCGCCCTCGGGGTGACCCGGGTGCTCGACGCCATCCGGACGGTCGACCCGGAGATCCGCTTTTACCAGGCCAGCTCGTCGGAGATGTTCGGCAAGGTGCACGAGGTGCCCCAGCGGGAGGCGACCCCGTTCTACCCCCGGAGCCCCTACGGGGTGGCCAAGGTGTACGGCCACTGGATCACCGTCAACTACCGGGAGAGCTACGACCTCCACGCCACGTCGGGGATCCTCTTCAACCACGAGTCGCCGCGCCGCGGCCTCGAGTTCGTGACCCGCAAGGTGACCTACGGGGTGGCCCGGATCAAGGCGGGCCTCGAAGACCGGCTGGCGCTGGGCAACCTGGATGCCCAACGCGACTGGGGATTCGCCGCCGACTACGTGCGGGCGATGTGGATGATGCTCCAGCAGGACCAGCCCGACGACTACGTGGTCGCCACCGGGGAGACCCACGCGGTGAAGGAGCTGGTGGAGTTGGCCTTCGCCGCCGTCGATCTCGACTGGGAGAAGTACGTGGTCGTCGACGAGCGCTTTCTGCGGCCGGCCGAGGTCGACTTGCTGGTCGGGGACCCGTCCAAGGCGGAGAAGGTGCTCGGCTGGCACCGCCAGGTCGACTTCCCCTCCCTGGTATCGATGATGGTCGAGTCCGACCTGGCGCTGGTCAAGAGGGAGCAGAGCTGACCGGTCGGTCGGTGGCCGACCCGGTCGGTGGACCACCGACGCCGTACTGATGATGCTGGTCGGCAACATTCACGCGGATCCGCTCGGCCTGCTGATCGCCTTCGGCGGCGGCATGCTCTCCTTCCTCTCGCCCTGCGTGCTCCCGCTGGTCCCGGGCTACCTGTCGATGGTGTCGGGGCTGTCGGCCGCCGAGTTGGACTCCCTCCGGCCGTCGCCTCCGGCCACCGCGACCAGCGGGTCGTCGGTCCTGGCGCCGCTGGTCTCCGTCTCGGCCTCCGGCCCTTCCGTCTCGGGAGTCTCCGCCGCGGAGACGGTTGCGGCTCCCACCGCCGGCGACCTCCGGAGCGAACGCGGCCGGTTGCTCCGCGGGATCCTTCTGTTCATCGCCGGGTTCACCGTGGTGTTCACCATCCTGGGGGCGTCGGCGTCCGCGGTCGGCCACGCCTTCCACACCCATCTTCCCGAGCTCACCCGGGTCTCGGGCTTCCTCATCGTGGCCTTCGGCCTCATCCTGGTGGCCATGGCCTCCGGCATCCGGTTGCCCAACGCGGTGACCGGCGAGCGCCGGTTCCTGATCCGACCCTCGCTACTCGGGGCGTGGGCCCCCCCGGTCATGGGGGCCGCCTTCGCCTTTGCCTGGACCCCGTGTATCGGGCCGATCCTGGCCAGCGTGCTCACCCTGGCCGCCGGCACCGGGGGGACGACGACCGGCGGGATCGCCCTACTGCTGGCCTACTCGCTGGGACTCGGGGTGCCGTTCCTCCTCTTCGGTCTGGCCTTCGGGCGGATGACCGACCTGTTGGCCCGGTTCCGGGGTCGCCTGCGCCTGGTGGACCTGGTCGGGGGGGCGGTCCTGATCGCCTTCGGCATCCTGCTCGTCACCGGGAACGTCGACGTGATCTCCGTGCACATCTCCAATTGGCTTCACGACCTGCACCTGGGACGGCTGGCCACCAGCTGAGGCAACCGGGCCCGGGCCCGGGTGGTTTCCGGCTTCTTCCCCGCCTGGCCCGAAATGGCTGGCCCCCGTAGCATGAACGGCGGTCATGGCCCCTGCCTCTTCCCCCCCCTCTGCACTGTCCCTGCGTGACGTGGTTGCGCTGTCCGGACGGTTTCCACTGCTGGCCGGCGTCGACCTCGAGGTCGCGGTGGGAGAGACTGTGCTGATCGAAGGCCCGAACGGGGCGGGAAAGACCAGCCTGCTCCGGGTGGCCGCCGGGCTGGTCCCGGTGGCCTCGGGCCAGGCATCGGTGCTGGGCCTCGACCCCGTCCGCTACCGCACCGAGGTGCGCCGTCGGGTCGGGATGCTGGCCCATGCCTCCCACCTCTATGACGACCTCAATGTCCGGGAGAACGTCCGGTTCGCGGTGAAGGCCGCCGGCGCCGACACCTCGCGGATCGCAGCCGCCTGTGAGCGGCTCGGGCTGACCGGTCGGTTGCTCCGGACCGGGGCGGCCAAACTGTCGGCCGGTCAACGCCGCCGGGTGGCGCTGGCGGTGCTGGTGGCCCGGGCCCCCGAGCTCTGGCTGCTCGACGAGCCGCACGCCGGCCTCGACGCGTCGGCCCGTTCGCTCCTCAACGAAATCATCGCCGAGGCGACGGCCAACGGAGCCACCGCCATCGTGGCGTCGCACGAGCCGGAGTTGGTGGTGTCGTTGGCCGACCGGTCGGTCACCCTCACCGGGGGCCGGGTCACCGGTGAACGCCGGATCCTCACCTCCGTGGATCCGCCGGCGAGGATCGTCCATGTGGCGTGACACCTTGTTGATGGCGGGGAAGGACCTGCGCATCGAAGCCCGGTCGCGGGTCGCCCTCAGCCAGGTGGCGCCGTTCGGGATCGTCGCCCTGGTCCTGTTCGCCTTCGCCCTCGGCCCCGACCGGGCCCCCATGGTCAAGGGGGCGCCGGGGCTGTTCTGGGTGGCGATGCTCTTCTCCTCGGTGCTCGCCATCCAGCGGAGCGTGTCGGTGGAATCGACCGACGGCGCCCGCGACGGGCTGCGGCTCTCCGGGCTCGACCCGGCCGGCCAGTTCCTGGGCAAGACGCTGTCGGTGGCCGCCCAGCTGCTGGTGCTCGAAGTGGTGCTGGGCGTGGGGGTGGTGCTGCTCTACGGGGCCAGCATCCAGACCTTCTGGCTGATCGCGGTGTCCTGCCTGCTCGGGACCATCGGGCTGGCCGCCGCCGGAACCCTCTACGGGGCCCTGTCGGCGGGACTCCGGATCAAAGAGACCCTGTTGCCCTTCTTGCTGTTGCCGGTGGTGGCCCCGGTGCTGCTGGCCGGCACCCGCATGTGGCAGGCGGCCCTCTCCGGCGGGACCCCGACCAACGGCACCCCGTGGTTCCACCTCCTCATCGCCTTCGACGCCGTCTACCTGGCTCTCGGGGTGGTCGTGTACGGACCGATCCAGGAGACCGCGTGACAACGAAGACAATCGTGCAATCTCCTCGGGTCATCTGGACCACCCGGATCATCGGCATCCTCGCGCTGGTCGGCACCGGGCTCACCGTGTGGCTCGGCCTCTGGGTCACCCCACCCGACCAGACCCAGGGCGATCTGGTCCGGTTGGTGTACATCCACCCCGGGGTGGCCTGGGTGGCGCTGTACCTGGCCTTCGGCCTGGCCGCCGGATGCAGCCTCCTGTACCTCTGGCCCCGGACCCGCTCATTGTTCTGGGACCGGCTGGCGGCGGCGTCGGTCGAGGTCGGGGTGGTGTTCAACATCTGCACGTTGATCTCGGGATCGATCTGGGGCAAGCCGACCTGGGGGGTGTGGTGGGCCTGGGACGCCCGGCTCACCAGCACCGCGGTGCTGCTGGTGTTGTTCCTCGGGTACCTGGCCCTCCGGCGGGTACCGGCGGAGCCGGAGGTCCGGGCCCGGCGTAGCGCGTTCGCCGCCCTGTTCGCGGTGGTGGACGTGCCCATCGTCCACTTCTCGGTGGTGTGGTGGAAGACGCTCCACCAGGGGGCGACGGTGCTCAATGCCAACCTGTCGCCCAGCATCCACGGATCGATGGCCTGGACCCTGCTGCTCGGGTTCGTCGCCCTGACCCTCGCCTTCGTCTGGATGCTGCTGGTGCGCTATCGCATCGGGGCGTTGGAGGACTACCTCGGCTCCGGTGAACTGGACATGGCCCTCCTCGAGCGGCAGTCCGAGGGGGTGGCGCCGCCGGCGCCGGATCTCAAGCCCGAGGCTCTCGCCCCGGTGGACGATGCCGGCGCGGCGCCGGGCCCGCGGGCCCCGGCGGAGGTGACCCGATGAGGTACGTGATCTCCGGCTACACCGTGGTCCTGGCCATCCTCTTCCTCTACGGCGCGCAGCTGGTGTGGCGACGCCGCCGGCTCAACCGCTTGGTGGCCGACGTCGAGGCGTCCCGGGCCCCTGACCGCCCGGAGACGGGGACCGGATGACCACCGCGCCGGTGGTGACCGGTCCCCCGCCCTCGGCTCCCGCCACGACGACTCCCCGGCGCCCGAGCCACCGACTCCGCTACGCCACCGTCGGCGTGGTCCTGATCGGGGCGTTCGCCTTCCTGTTGGTGAAGGGGTTGAGCTCGGCCATCAACTTCTATCTCCCGGTCGACCAGGCCCTCCATCAGAAATCCACCCTCGGCAGCCAGACCTTCAACCTCGAGGGCCTGGTGATGCCGGGTTCGATCCAGTCGACCACCCGGGGGGTGGACTTCACCCTGACCGCGGGAGGCGATTCGGTCCGGGTGGTCAACACCAGCAGCCCGCCGCAGCTGTTCCAGAACAACATCCCGGTGATCGCCGTCGGCCACTGGTCGGGCGGCACCTTCCTCTCGAACCAGATCCTGGTCAAGCATTCGGCGAACTACATCGCCGCCAACCCCGGGCGGGTGACCGCCCCGAACGGGAGCAAGCGATGACCGGTCGGAGCGTCGGGTCTCGGTCCGGATCGGCCCGGTGAACGCCGCCTTCGGCGACACCGGGGTGCTGCTGGGGTTCGCGGCGGCAGTGGTGGGCGTGGTCGTCCTGGCCGTCGGGCTGGTGAAGGGTCGGGACTCCCTCATCCGGGCCGGGCAGATCTACGCGCCGGTGGTGCTGCTGGGCGGGGTGATCGCCGCGGTGGCCATGGAGCACGCCCTCATCACCCACGACTTCTCCCTGGCCTTCGTGGCCGACAACAACAGCCGCGAGACGCCGCTGATGTACTCGATCTGCGGACTGTGGTCGGCGCTGTCGGGTTCGATCCTGCTCTGGGGCCTGATCCTCGGCGGCTACGCCACCGCCATGGTCTGGAGGTTCCGCCGGCGGGCGGCCGAGCCGCTGGTGGCGTGGGCGACCATGGTGGTCTACGTGGTGGCGGCGTTCTTCTTCGGCCTGATGCTCCACGTCACCAACCCGTTCCAGCATGTGGTCGGCAAGGTTCCGGTGGACGGCGCCGGTCCCAACTCACTGCTGCAGGACAATCCGCTACAGGCCATCCACCCGCCGTTGCTGTACCTCGGCTTCGTCGGGTTCACCCTGCCCTTCGCCTTCGCCATCGGGTCGTTGGTGACCGGGCGGCTCGACAGCGCCTGGCAACGGGAGACCCGCCGGTGGACGCTGTTCGCCTGGACCTTCCTCACCGCCGGCATCGTCCTCGGCGCCCTGTGGTCGTACCAGGTGCTCGGGTGGGGCGGCTTCTGGGCGTGGGACCCGGTGGAGAACGCCTCGTTCCTGCCCTGGCTGGTGGGGACCGCCTACCTCCACTCGGTGATGGTCCAGGAGCGGCGGGGCCTGCTCCGGATCTGGAACCTGGCCTTGGTGATCTCCGCCTTCAGCCTGACCATCCTCGGGACCTTCCTCACCCGGTCCGGGGTGATCCAGTCGGTGCACGCCTTCTCCAACTCGACCATCGGGCCCTTGCTGCTGGGGTTCTTCGGTCTCACCCTGGTGACCGGTCTCGGGCTCATCGCCTGGCGGGGGGACAACCTCCGCTCGGTCGGGGGCATCGACTCGCCAATCAGCCGGGAGGGCGCCTTCTTGGCCAACAACCTGCTGTTCGTGGCCTTTGCCTTCGTGGTGCTGCTGGGGACGGTGTTCCCCCTCCTGTACGAGGCGCTCAACGGAGGCCGGCAGATCACCGTGGGGGCTCCCTACTTCAACCGGCTGGTCATCCCCATCGCCCTGGGGCTGCTGTTCCTGATGGCGGTGGCGCCGGCTCTCCCGTGGAGGAAGACCTCGGTCGAGGTCATGCGCGGACGCCTGGCGGTGCCGGCGGTGCTCGCCGTACTGGTGGTGGTGGCCTGCGTGCTGGGCGGGATCCGGGGAATCGAACCGCTGGCCGCCTTCGGTTTGGGCGCCTTCGCCGCGGCATCCGCAGGCCGAGCCCTGGCCATGTCGGTGCGGTTGTCGTGGCGGGGCGCCCGCCTGTCGGGAGCGTCGTCGACCCGATCGATCCTGGCCGGATGGCGAGGGTTCGTCGGGAGGGCCAACGGGGGCATGGTCGTCCACATCGGGGTGGTGATCATCGCCGTCGGACTCGCGGCCGCCACCGCCTTCGGGCACCGCACCGAGGTGGCGCTGTCACCGGGGCAGACCGCCTCGTTCTCCGGTCACACCATCCAGTTCGTCGGCACCCGTTCGGTCAAGTCTCCGTCCCGGTCGGCCTTCGAGGCGGTGCTCCGGGTTGACGGCCAGGGCAATTACCTGCCGGCCATCACCCAGTTCGGGGCGGGCAGCCAGGACGTGGGCACCCCGGCCATCGATGCCGGTTGGCGGGACGACGTCTACCTGACCATCGACGCCACCTCGACGTCGGGATCCCGGCTGACCTTCGGGGTGGTCGTCCAGCCGCTGGTGATGTGGCTGTGGCTGGGTGGCGCCCTGTTGGTGTTCGGCTCGCTGCTGTCGGCGGTACCTGGCCGCCGGCGTCGCCCGACGGATCCGGTGTCGGCGGTGCCGGATTCGGTGGCCTCGGGTCAAGAGCGGGAGCCGGCGCCGGCCGTCGGGGTGGGCGCCGGCGCGAGGGTGGGTGCGGGGGCTGACGGCGGCGCGGCCCCGGAGCCGTCACCCGACCCCGAGCCGGTCCAGGTCGGGAACTAGGGATGGGACGGCATCGGGCCCGTTGGATCGGGATCACCGTCCTGGTCATCGCCGCCGGACTGATCGCGGTGCTCGCCGGCCGGCCGTCGGCCTCGGTGGCCGAGGTGCAGAGCCCGCTGGTGGGCCACCCGGCGCCGGCCATCACCGGCACCACCCTGGATGGCACCGGGCTCTCGCTTCCCACTGCCCCCGGTCATTTCGTGGTGCTCAACTTCTTCGCCAGTTGGTGCGCCCCGTGCCAACAGGAAGGACCCGACCTGGTCGCCTTCCAGTTCGAGCACCAGCAGGCCGGCGACGCCTCGATGGTGAGCGTGGTCTTCGGCGACACGCTGTCGGCGGCCCGCTCCTACCAGAAGACGTTGGGGGTGAGTTGGCCGACGCTCACTGACAGCAACGGGAAGCTGGCCCTGGCCTACGGGGTGAGCGACCGGCCGACCACCTTCGTGATCGCGCCCGATGGGCGGGTGACGGCATACATCGTCGGGGCGGTGACGGTCAAGGGCCTCGACCGGGTGATCGCCGCGGCCAAGGCGACCCACGCGTGAGCACCGGGCCTCGACGGTTCCGCTTCCCGCTGTGGATCGTTCTCGGGGTGGTCTTGGTGGTGGCCCTGGTGATCGGGAGCGGCGTGCTCAACTCCGCGCCGATGACGCCGGCCCAGCGGGCGGTGGGGATCGAGACCCGGATCAAGTGCCCGAGTTGCGAGGATCTCTCCGTCGCCAACTCCAGCGCCCAGACCGCGGTGATAGTCCGGAACACCGTGCGCCAACAGATCAGCGAGGGGAGGTCCGATCAGCAGATCGAGGCCTACCTGGTCTCCCGGTACGGGTCGGCCATCGTGCTGGTGCCGCCGGCCAGCGGATGGTCGCTTCTGGTGTGGGTGCTCCCGCTGGGCGGTGGGGCGTTGGCGGTGGCCGGCTTGGCCATCGTCCTTATCCGGAAGCGCAGGAATGCGATCGAGGACCCGGTCGATGCGGCCAGGGACGAGGCATCCCTCGATGCCGGGGCGTCCGCTGACCAACTCGACGCCCGCCGTGAGTTCCTCGAGCAGTCGCTGGCCGACGCCTTCGCCGAGCACCGGGCCGGGGATCTGTCCGACCAGGACTACCAGGCGCTGCGCCGGCGGGACACCGCCCGGCTGGCCGCCCTCGACATCCGGATGGTCGAAGCCGACGATCTCGCCTCGGCTGGTTCCGGGGTCTCGGTGGCGGTGGCGCACGGACCCGAGCAGGCAATTTTGGCCGGATTTGTGGAGCCGGTCGCGCCTCGGCCGGTGTCGGTTCCCGGTCCGAAGAGGAGCCGCCGTCAACGGTTTCTGATCACCGGGGCCACCGTCTCGTTCGGGGCCGCGCTGGTGTTGGTGGTGGCCCTGTTCGCCGCCAACCGCCTCCCCGGCCAGACCCCGACCGGCAATCCCACCCTCAGCCAGCAGGCCCAGATCCAACAGTCACTGGCCCAGGCGGCCACCCTGGAGAACCAGGGGCAGTCGGGGGAGGCGGCGCAGCTCTACCAGAAGGTGCTGACCGAGGATCCGCAGAACGAAGTGGCCACCGCCCAACTGGGATGGCTCGAGTACAACACCGGGGTCCAGGGGAAGAGTGCGTCGTTGATCGCCGACGCCCGGGCGAAGCTCGACCAAGCCATCAAGCTGAATCCCACCGACTACGCGGCCCGGCTGTACCTCGGCACCGTGATCCTGGACCAGGACAACAACGCCGCCGCCGCGGTGGCTCAGTACCAGGCGTTCCTCGCCGACAACCCCCCCGCCTCCCTGCTCCAACAGGCGGCGACGATCCTCCGCCAGGCCTATACCCAGGCCGGGGCGCCGGTGCCGGCCGCGGTGCCGGCCGCCTGATCGGGGCGGGCCTCCCGCGGCTCAGGGGACCAGGACCGCCTTGCCGGACAGGCTCCGGTCGATGAGTCCGGACATCACGGCCGCGGCCTCCTCGAGCGGGTACTCGGTCGGAACCGTCGGATGGAGCCGGCCGTCGCTGATCATCGTCACCAGCTCGGCCAGCATCTCGCGGTTTCCCGTCGGATCCCGAAACGTCCAGGCGCCCCAGTCGACGCCCACCACCGTGCGGTTGTTCAGCAGCACCTGGTTGAGGGGCACCGAGGCGATGGGGCCGGAGGCGAATCCGATCACGCAGAATCGCCCGAAGGGTCCGGTAGCCCGGAGCGCCGGCTCACTGTGGCGACCCCCGACCGGATCGATGACGACGTCCACCCCACCGCCGGACAGCTCCCGGGCCCGAACCTTGAGGTCCTCGTCCTCGTAGGCGATGGTGGCCTCGGCTCCCATGGCCATCGCCCGGTCGAGTTTCTCCTTGGTCGACGCCGCGGCGATCACCCGGGCTCCGAGGGCCCGAGCCAGGTCGATAGCGGCCAGTCCCACCCCTCCGCCGGCTCCCAGCACCAGGACCCATTCGCCGGGTTGCACCGAAGTCCGGCGGGTGAGCGTGAACAGAATCGTCCCGTAACTCTGGATGAGGGTGGCGGCTTGCCCGAACCCCAGACCGTCCGGCATGGCCACCAGCGACTGCGCCGGGACCACCACCTGCTCGGCGAAGCCGCCGATGCCGGTGTAGGCGATGACCCGGTCGCCCACGGCCACTCCGGTGACGCCGTCCCCGATTGACGAAACCTCTCCGGCGATCTCCCCGCCGGGATAGAAGGGCACCGGGGGCTTGATCTGGTACTGGCCCTGACAGAGCAATCCGTCGACGAAGTTGACCCCCGCGGCCCGGACGTCGACCACCACTTGGCCTTCGCCCGGGTTCGGCCGCTCAGCATCCTCGACGACCAGACCGGAGAGCGGGCCCAACTGTTTGCAGACGACGGTTCGCATCACGGAGAACCTATCGGCGGTCGGTCTTACTTCTCCAACCTGGGCAACAGGGCCTTGGGCGCTCGTCGTCTCCATGACTCAGCCAACAATTCGGTGACCAGCTCACGATCGACACGAGTCAGGTCCACCCGGACACCACTCAACCGCTTGCCCCACCACAGTTCCTCACAGCCGGACGGGCATTCGGCGACGGCCATGGCCGTCTCGTCCTCATCGACCATCACGTGGAGGTGGGTGCTGTCGGGCACGGTGGCGAAGATCTTCTTCTTGACCCGGAAGGAAGACATGTCGTGGTGCGGCTCCTCGGTGGCCTCGGGGAGCGCCAGCGCTATCCGTCGAGCAGCAGCCATGCTGACCATGTCCGAGACGCTAGGGCCGGAAGGCGTCGCATGCTCAACCGCGGAGGGCCCGGAGTCCGGCCACCACCCCCGCAAACGCCTGGGCGAAGGCGTCGATGTCGGCGTCGACGGTCGACCACCCGACCGACAGCCGGAGCGAACGCTCGGCGTCGACCCCCATTGCCTCCAGCACCGGCGACGGCTCCAATGACTCGGATGAGCACGACGATCCCGAGTGGGCGGCGATCCCGGCCTGGTCGAGTCCGAGGAGCACGGGTTCGGCTTCGACGCCCTCGATCCCGACGCAGACGATGTGGGGCAGATGCTGTTCGGGATCGCCGTAGACGGTGACCCCTTTGACATCGCAGGCGGTGGCCAGCAGGCGGGCGGTGTGACGGCGCGCCTCGGCTGCCTCGTGTTCGGTTCGGCCGGGCGTGGACAGCGCGTCGGCGACTGCACCGAACCCGATGGCCGCGGGTACGTTCTCGAATCCGGCCCGCCGGGCCCGCTCCTGGTCACCACCGACCAGGAACGGATCGACCCGAAGTCCCCGTCGCACGATCAGGGCTCCGATGCCCGCCGGCCCACCCATCTTGTGGGACGACACCGAAACCAGGTCGGCATCGAGATCACCCAGATCCAGCGGGAGATATCCGGCCGCGGCCACCGCGTCGACGTGGGACAGCACCCCAAGCTCACGACAGCGGGAGACGATGGATTTGACCGGCTGGAGGGAGCCAACCTCGTGATTGGCCCACTGGCAGTTGACGAGGGAGGGGAGTTGGCCGTACTCGGAGCGACACCGCTCGATGGCGTCATCGACGGCTTGCCGGTGGACGACCCCGAACCCGTCGACCTCGGGCATGACCACCTCCGCCGACCGGGCCGACGAGTCGCGGACGGCCGAGTGCTCGACCGCCGAGCAGATCACCGGCCCCAGGGCGTTGCGGGCGGCTCCCCACACCGCGGCGTTGATGGACTCGGTGCCACCGGAGGTGAAGATGACCTGGCGCGGTCGCACCCCGAAGAACGCGGCTACCTGGTCCCGCCCGTCTTCCAGTACCGCCCGGGCCATCCGCCCCTCGGTGTGGACCCTTCCCGGGTCGGCACTCACTCCGGTGGTCGCCCATGCATCCATGGCGAGACGGGCTTCAGGTCGAAGCGGCGCCGTCGACGCGTAGTCCAGATAGTGACGGGCCAATCGATGCCCCCCGGGTCAGACCAGGGCGGCGCACTGGTCGTCGCCCCGGGCCCGCGACGACGACAGAACCACCGGAACGCTTCCCTCGACGCTCTCGCCGCACAATCCGGCCAGCAGTCCCTTGACCATGCCCCGGTCGACGGCACACAACACCGGGAACTGTGACGCGGTACTCCCGAACGGGCAGTTGTCCGCCACCACCGCGGTGGACGTCCCCTGGTCCTCGGCGTGGGCGGCGAACCCGTGGGCGGTCAAGGTATCGGCAATCGCGTGCATGGCGGTCCGTAGCGACCGCTGCCCGTCGCCGGGAGACATCTGATTGGCCAATGTCCGGCCGTATTCCTCGCCGACCCGCTCGGCCATGCCCTCGGCCGCCAGAGGCCCCAACAACTGGAGGGCTTCCTGGAGGAGGAGCACCAGCAGGTCGTCCCGCCGGGTGAGGAGGTCGAGGGTCGGATCATTGCCGATGGCCCGGAAACGCTTTGACGGTCGCCCGGCTCCGGTGCCCGAGGCCCGCTCCATGGTGACCTCGAGATAACCGCCGGTAGCCAGGCGCTCGAGATGGTGACGGGCCACGTTTGGATGGAGCGAGAAGTGGGTAGCGACCTCGGACGAGGTGGCTCCGGGGTTGGACCGCACGAAGAGGTAGATCTCCCGGCGGGTCGGATCTCCGAACGCTGAGGTGACGGCGGTGACCGCCGCGGAAAAATGACTGTCGGACTCTTTGGAGTCCGCGGCTTGACCTTGACCCTCCTCCGGCGCCGGCGTGGCACTGGCCTCTACGGGTCTGTCTGGGGCCACTTGCACGTCCTCTAGTCTACGGTGAACCCGAATTTTCGCGAGGAGATTTTGCATGTCCACCGACGAGTCCCAGGTCAGAGCGGCTGTTGCCGCAGTGACCGACCCCGAGCTTCGCCGCCCGTTGGGGGAATTGGGGATGGTCGGCGGAGTGCGGGTGAAGAGGAAGCGGGTGACCGTCGATCTCGCCCTGCCGGTCGGTCATTACCCCCAGGTCGACGAGCTGGTGGCCCGGGTCCGGCTGGCGGCCGGGGTGCTACCCGGGGTCGACGAGGTGGTGGTGGAACAGACGGTGATGGGGGAGGAGGACCGGGCCCGGCTCCGGATGCTGCTCCGGGGAGAGCCGGTGGATGGTGAAGCTCCCGATGCCGGCGAGGGTCACGATCACGCCGGTCACGATCACGGTGCGCCGCTCGGCCATGAGGAGGGCCGACCCAACCGGTTCATGCTCCCGAGATCGAAGACACGGGTGATCGGGGTGTCGTCGGGCAAGGGCGGTGTCGGGAAGTCGTCGGTGACCGTCAACCTGGCGGTGGCGCTGGCCCGGATGGGGTACGACGTCGGCATCCTCGACGCCGACGTCTACGGATTCTCGGTCCCGAAGATGCTCGGGGTAACCGAGGATCCGCTGATCATCGGAGACCTGGTGGTCCCGGCGACCGCCCATGGCGTGCGCTGCCTTTCGATGGGTTTCTTCGTCCCTGATGACACCCCGGTCATCTGGCGAGGCCCGATGCTCCACAAGGCGTTGGAGCAGTTTCTGGTCGACGCTTACTGGGGGGAGCCGGATTTCCTCCTGGTCGACATGCCCCCGGGAACCGGCGACGTCACCTTGTCCCTGGGCCAGTACCTGACCAAGACCGAAGTGTTCGTGGTCACTACGCCGCAGCCGGCGGCCCAGCGGGTGGCTCAGCGCTCGGCCTACGCGGCCCGCAAATTGAAGCTGTCGGTGCGAGGCGTCATCGAGAACATGAGCTGGTTCACCGGTGACGACGGGGTCCGTTACGAGCTGTTCGGATCCGGTGGGGGGAAGGATCTCGCCGGCGAGCTCGGTGTGCCGCTGTTGGCCCAGGTGCCGTTGGTACCCGCGCTTCGGGAGGGTGGCGACGTGGGCATTCCGGTGGTCCTAGCCGATCCCGACGGCGAGGCGACCGCGGCGTTCGCGGCGTTGGCGTCGACCATCGCCGAGATGGGCCCGGCCCGGGTCTACCGCAAGGAATTGACGGTTCGCTGACCGGATCGGGTCGGTTCGCCGACCCGCTCCGATGGGAGTCGGGAAGAAGGGATCGGGTGGCCGGGTTCCACCTTGCCTCGGTCCACTCGACGGAGCGGTGGTCGGCTACGCCCTCAGCCCGCTTTGGGGCCGAGGTGCCCGCCCGGCTCCGGCATCAGGCGGCCCGGCGATCCCGGACGCGATCCCGGACGTGCACGATGGTGGCCCCTTTGATCCCGAGTTCGGCCAGCACGGCGAAGAGCTCCAAGGGACCGGAGCGGGCGGCGAGAACCTGTCGGCCCTCCAGCGCTACCCAGCGGCCCAGATACCGCTGCCGGTCGGCGGCGGAGAGGTGGGCGGTCATGCCGCTGACCGGGTGGTCTGGCGAAACCGGGTCCAGGCGGACCGGTAGTTGGCCCGGGCGAGCGGGTCGCGGTCCCGGGCGGCGACCGCGTAGGCCGCCTCCATCCGGTGGCACGCCCGGGTGGCGGCGTCGTCGGGGGCGCCACAGGCGGTGTCGAGGGCGTCGAGGGCCGAGGCGATCTGGCCGACGTCGAGGACGGGGAAGCCGGACACCAGCCGGTCGAGGGGGGCACACGGCTGCCCACCGGTGGCGGTCCGGCGGGCGGCGTCCTCGTAGCCGCACACCAGCCACGCCCCGACGGTGCCGTAGGTCTGGACGACGGCCCGGCGGGCGGAGCGGTCGTCTGGGTCACCGGCGATGGCCTCGATGGCCTCCTCGGGGGTGACCCGGCCCACGTCGACGATCGCGGGCGTCTCATCGGCGAAGAGGGCGTCGTCCCGGAGGGCCCGGACCCGACGGGCCATGGGGGCGGAGCGGGCGGCCCGAACTCGGGTCGGCGCCCCGGCGGCGCAGTGGTCGCCCTGGTTGTCGACCGGGTGGGTGCAGCGACCCCCCGTTGTGGTGGTCACCTGGTTGCAGATCCGGGCCATGGTGGCCCCCCTTCCATCAGTCGTACCCATCTCATCGACACGTTTCGCCGGCGGATCAAGTCCGGTTGAGCGGGAGGGGGTCCGATGACCGAAATCCGAGCGCAAGCCCTTCAGTCTCCAGGGTGGAAGAGGCCGCTCCTCGAGTTCACGAAATCGTCCGGGGGGCCCAGCGGCGCGGGGGCTCGAGCGCGTCGGGATGGACGCTAAGGGCCGAAGCCGGAGCCGGGTGTCACTGGGGTCGCCGCCGGTCGGTACTTCAGTGCGGCTTGCGGGCTTCGAT
The DNA here is from genome assembly GCA_035948855.1 of Acidimicrobiales bacterium. Taxonomy (GTDB): domain Bacteria; phylum Actinomycetota; class Acidimicrobiia; order Acidimicrobiales; family RAAP-2; genus DASZIT01. Next base: position 14,850 of record DASZIT010000049.1, read on the forward strand.
CAGGAATCGCTGGGCGTGAGCGACGAAGGGCCCTTGGGTTTGGATCTGACGATGAAGTCGCGCCAGTGGCTCGCGATACCCGGTGGCCGTGAAGCCGGGGACGGTCCAGATGACCTTGCGCAGGAAATAGACCACTGCGCCGATGTCATGGAAGACGGTGCGCAGCGTCTGCTGGCGGAGATCGACCACCTCGAGGCCGTTGGCGCCGGCGGCAGCCGCCGCCCGGTCCGGGTTCCGGGCGGGGTTGACCGGCTGGGGGCCCATCATGAAGTCGGTGAGCTCGCGGACCGATCCGGCTCCGACCTGTTGCGAAAGATAGATCGCGCCGGGCTGCAGGACCCGGGCGATCTCGTCCCACCGGGTGAGGGTGGGGTGGCGGCTGACCACCAGATCGAAGGAACCAGCGGAGAACGGCAGGTCGGCCTCGTCGGGGACTTCGGTCACCGTTGCCCCCAACCCGGCCAGGTTGGCCCGGGCCAGCGCCACGTTCGGGGGCCACGACTCGGTGGCGGCCAGAACGGCGGGAGCTTCGGGGATCTGGGCGAGTACTTCACCGCCGCCGGTCTGGATATCGAGGCCCGCGGTGGCGCCGGCCATCCGGTCGGCGAGCATTCTGGAGTAGCCCCAGGTCGGACGTTCCTCGGTGGCCCGTCCCTCGAACCAGGAGAAGTCCCAGCCCTCCACCGGGACCGACTCAGCTTCCGCCAGCAAATCCTCGAACGTCGAAGGCGACGACACCCCGAAAGTATGGTTCCCCCGCCCGCGGCCACCAAGCACGGTCGGTCCGAGGCTCACGGACTCCCAAAGGCGATCATGGCTTGCTTGCGGCCCTCGGCGGCCGGCGCGGTGAACCCGTAGGTGCCGTGGTCGAGCAACTCGCGGCCGGCAGCCACCACCGCGGCCAGCGCCACCTGGCTGAACGCCCCGCCGACCGAGATGCGGGCCACCCCGGCCTCCGCGAGTTCGGCGACCGGGGCGAGACCGGCGCGGGCGAGCACGTTGACCGGCCGGTCGACCTCGGCGACGACCCGTCGGATGTCCCCGATGTCGGACAGTCCCGGGGCGTACAGCACGTCGGCGCCGGCCTCCTGGTAGGCCTGAAGCCGGGCAATGGTGTCGGCCAGGTCGGGGTTCCCGCGGATGAAGTTCTCCGCCCTCGCGGTCAACACCAGCACGGCACCGGCGCCCTCGACGGCCGCCCGGACCCGGTCGGCGGCGAGCCCGAGGTCGTAGATCGGGGACTCCGACCGGGGGTTGGCGTCTTCCACCGAACAGCCGGCCAGCCCGACGGCCACCGCGTCCTGGACGGTGGCGAACACCCCGGCGGGATCGTCGGCGAAGCCGTTCTCCAGGTCGGCCGATACCGGCACGTCGACGGCGGCGACGATGGAGGCGGCATGGGCCAGGGAGTCCTCTCGGCCGATTGACCCGTCCAACTGCCCGAGCGTGCCGGCATAGCCGCTGCTGGTGGTGGCCAATGCCTGGAAACCCATCGACGCCAGCAACTTGGCGCTGCCCGGATCCCACGGGTTGGGCATGAGCAGTGGACGGCCAGGTACGTGGAGGTCTTTGAAGGTGCCCGCGTTGTCGGTCGGGGTCATCGGGGTCTCCGATGTAACCGGTTCAGGACCAACCGGCCCGGGTGGCGGGCATGCCGCTCTGGCCGTCCGGTTCGGAGATGACCCCCAGGACCTGGTGGATGGCCAGCCCGGCGTCATCGAATCCGTTGGCCGACGCCGCCATGTAGAACCGCCAGATGTTGGCCCGGTGCTCGCCCACCAGCCGGACCGCCTCGTCCCAGTGATCCTCCAGATTGCCGACCCAGGCGCGCAGCGTCATGGCGTAGTGCTCCCGCAGCGACTCCACGTCCCGGACCTCGAACGCCGCCCGTTGCATGGCCAAGATGACCTCGCCCACATCGAGGAGCTCGCCGTCGGGGAATACATACCGGCCGATGAAGGTGCGCCGTCCGAGCACCGAGCCTCCGGGGGTGGAGATGGCGTGGTTGAGGAGTCGGCCGGCGGGCCCGAGGAGGTTGCGCAAGGTGGAGAAATAGCGGGCCATGGCCGACGAACCGACGTGCTCGAACATGCCGATCGACGAGATGGCGTCGAAGCGCTCGCCCCTCAGCTCCCGGTAGTCCTGGAGCCGGATCTCGATGCGGTCGTCGAGCCCGGCAGCCTTCACCCGCTCCCGGGCAAGTTCGACCTGTTCGGAACTGAGGGCCACCCCGACGACCGTGGCCTGGTGGTGCCGGGCCGCGTGGATCGCCATCGATCCCCAACCGCAACCCACGTCGAGGAGGCGCATCTCCGGGCGCTGGTCGAGGCCCAGTTTGAGGCTGATCAATTCGTGCTTGGCGTCCTGGGCGTCTTCGAGCGAGGTGGTGTCGGAGACAAACCGGGCGCAGGAATAGGTCATCCGGGGTCCGAGGAACAGGCGGTAGAACTCGTTGCCCACGTCATAGTGGTGGCTGATGACCTTGGCGTCCCGACCGAGGGAGTGGAGCCGGCCCGATGGCCGGCACTCTTCGATCGGCGCCGGGAGCGGAGGCCCGATGGCGCCCAGTCGCCGGGCGGCATCGATGACCGGTGGCAGCGCCCGCCACCCCATCTTGCGAAGGTCACGAGGGGCGGCATCGTGGAGCACCCGCAAGGTGGCGAACAGATCTCCCTCCAGCGACAGGTCGCCGGCCACGAATGCCCGGGCCACCCCGAGCTCTCCGGGCGCCCAGAGCATCCGCCGCACCGCGTCGACCGAGTTGACCCGGATCGTCCCGGCGCTGTCCACCGGCCCGACCCCGCTTCCGTCCCAGAACTCGAACCGCACCGGTAGCTCGGTGCCAAGGAACGCCCGCAGCAGCGGGGCCAGCGCGCCGGCGGCATCACCCCGACCGCTGGACCTCCCTCCGGGGCCGACTTCCGGCACCACCGGAGGCTGGGCCGGGCTCGACGAGCCGGTGGGTGGCGACTGCGACGATTCTCGGATGACCACTGGACACTCCTTTACCGACCTGTCGGATCCACTGAAATTCGATCTTATTGGTCGTCCGACCGATGCGTCCCTGGACGTCGTGGGAAGGGAATTCCGTGCCGGGCAATCAGAATTGGCGGTTGATCCCGACCCCGATCGGGAGCTTGTCCGGATCCCATCCGAGGACGGCCACCGCTTGACCGAAGGCGAACCGGTCGGTCATCCCGGCTACGTAGCTGACCGCCGCGGTCATGGCCTCGGGATCGCCACCTCGCAGGTCGGTGCCCTTCTCGTCCCCGTCGGGGATGAGATTGGGGCGATCCCCGTAGTGCTCCACCAGCGCCCGGAGCACCCCGATGACGGCCCGCCCCTGGGCGACCGAGCTGGGGCGGAGGTAGATGTGCTCGTAGTTGCAGGCCCGGAAGGCGGAAAGGGCGTCGGCGTAGGTGGCTGACATGCCGACCCGGCCGGTCGTCAGCACCGTCGCCACCATGGCGTCGATGAATGTCCCCAATTGCTGGCTGCGCCGCTCGCCGCAGCGATCACGCACCAGGGCCGGGAGAACGTGGGGCGTGACGATCCCACTCTTCACCGCGTCCTCGAAGTCGTGACACACATAGGCGATGCGGTCGGCCCAACTCACCACCTCCCCTTCGGGGGTGCTCGGGGCCGGGCGGGACCACGAGTGATTGCGGATGCCGTCGAGCGTCTCGTGACAGAGGTTGAGCCGGGCCAGCGACACGTCCGCCCCCCAGGGAGCGTGGTCGAATCCGCCGACCACGTAGGGCGAGAGCGCATCCTCGCTGGCGTGGCCGCCGGGACCGTGTCCGCAATCGTGGCCCAGGGCGATCGCCTCGGTGAGGGCCACATTGAGCCGGCAGGCCTGGGCGATGCCGGTGGCGACCTGGGCGACTTCCAGGGCGTGGGTGAGCCGGGTCCGCTGGTGGTCGTCGGGGAAGACGAATACCTGGGTCTTCCCGGCCAGCCGTCGGAAGGCGGGGGCATGGAGGATCCGGTCGCGGTCCCGCTCGAAGCAGGTGCGCCAGGGATCGGGCTCCTCCGGCCGGTGCCGGGTACCACCTCCCCGGGCACGGGTGGCCCCCGCCGCCAGCTGGGCGTCCTCGTCCACCTCCCGGGGGGTGCGGTCGAGACCGGAGACGGCACCGCCGGGGTCCGCCGCCGCCGAACTGTCGGCGTGGGCGAATTTGGTGTCCTGGTCGCCGTGGGCATACATGGTGGACGCCCACTTCCGGCTGCGTTCGCTCTCACCTTCCATGACCCCAGTGTGCCCCAGAGCTGTATCAGCCGGTATCGCTGGGACGCCCCGCATCGCTGACCTTGTATCGTCAGGGGAGCCGCCGGGTCCGTCGGCAGAGCCTTGAGAGGAGCGTGCCAGGTGGATGTGCGTATCGGGATCGTGCAGTCGATAAAGGAGCTCGATATCGAGCTGCCTGACGATGCTGACCGCGACAAGGTCCTGGCCGACATCGAGGGGGCGCTGACCAAGGAAGGCTCGATGCTCTGGCTGACCGACCGCAAGGGCCGCCGGGTGGGAGTCCCCTCGGCCAAGGTCGCCTATATCGAGGTGGATGGGCCTACCTCCGATCGTCGGGTCGGCTTCGGGGTCTCCTGATCCCACTCTTGGCACCAACTCCTCAGGCCGCCCCTGTGACGTCTCGCCGTAGACGGCGGGCGAGGTGACAGCGCTCCTCGATCTGAAACTGGTCTTCGTGACCGGAAAGGGTGGCGTCGGGAAGACCACCGTGGCCTCGGCATTGGCCCTGTTCGCCTCGCAGCGGGGGAAGCGGGTCCTGGTGTGCGAGGTGGATGCCAAGGGTGACGTCTCCGGCTTCTACGAAGCGCCCCCGACCGGATTTGCCGAGAAAGAGGTGCTCCCCGGGCTGTTCGTGATGACCATGGACACCGAGGCGTCATTGCGGGAGTACCTGAAGCTGCAGTTGCGGATCCCGGTCATCGGTCGGATCGGGCCCCTGGCCAAGGCGTTCGATTTCGTGGCCACCGCCGCGCCCGGGGTGCGGGAGATCCTCACTGTCGGCAAGCTCTGCTACGAGGTCCGGGAGCGCAACTACGACCTGGTGGTGGTCGACGCGCCGGCCTCCGGCCACATCGTCGGCCAGCTGGCGGCTCCCCAGGCCATCAACGACCTGGTGAAGGTGGGGTTGATCCGCTCCCAGACCGACTGGATGCTCGACATCCTGTCCGACCCCGCTCAGACCGGTCTGGTCGCGGTGTGCACTCCCGAGGAGATGCCGGTCAACGAGACGATCGATCTGGCCGTGCGGGTGAAGAAGGAGACCACCGTGAAGATGTCGGCGGTGGTGGTGAACCGGGTCCTCCCCGAGCTGTTCGGTCGGCAGGAGGAGCTGGTGTTCGACGCGTTGGCCACTGCCGGCCCTTGCGAGGACCTGGCCGAGTTGGTCGGTGGTGACCCGAAGCCGGTGCTCGAGGCGGCCCGGTTGGCGGTGACCATGAGGCGCACCCGCTCCACCCACCTCGAACGCCTGCGGGAAGGCATCGACCCGACCGTGCCCCTTCTCTACCTGCCCTATCTGTTCACTCGTTCCCACGGGCTCCGGACCACCCGCCAGGTGGCGGCCTCCCTGGGCGAGGAGCTGGGCTACTGATGCCACCCGAACGCTCGAAACCGCGGTCCGGCCGCGGTCCGGCCTCCCTGTCGGAGTCACCGGGCGCCGGTTCCGGGTCGCTCGACGGTCTGCTGGCCGCCAAGGAGATCGTCATCGCCTGCGGTCCTGGCGGGGTCGGCAAGACGACCACGGCGGCGGCGGCGGGGGTCATGGCCACGCTGCGCCACGGCGGGAAGGTGCTGGTGCTCACCGTCGACCCGGCCAAGCGGTTGGCCAACGCCCTTGGTCTCGAGGGGATCGGCAATGCCGAAACCCGGGTGCCCGACGAGGCCTTCCGGTCCGCCGGGCTGAAGCCCCGGGGTGAGTTGTGGGCGGCCATGCTGGATACCAAGGAGTCGTGGGATTCTCTCATCCGCATGCACGCCCCCGACCCCCAGACCCGGGACGAGATCCTGGCCAACCCGCTGTACAAGAACATTTCCGGGCGCTTCGTCCAGAGCCACGACTACATCGCCATGGAGCGTCTCTACGAGATCCACTCGGAAGGTGAGTACGACCTGATCGTGGTCGACACCCCTCCTACCCGCAACGCCCTCGACTTCCTCGACGCCCCGCAGCGGTTGGCCGATTTCTTCTCGTCACGGCTGTTGCGCTGGTTGATCGTGCCCTACCGCTCCCGTCTGGTCAACGTGGCCACCAAGCCGTTCTACCAAATCGCCGACCGCATCCTCGGGACTCAGTTCCTCGCCGACATCTCTGAGTTCTTCATTCTCTTCCAGTCGATGTACGACGGCTTCGTGGAGCGGGCGGGTGCGGTCCAGCGGCTGCTGTCGGATCGGAGGACCACCTTCATGGTGGTGTCCACCCTCGAGGGCGTCCCGCTCCGGGAGGCGGAGTTCTTTGCCCAGGAGCTCACCGCCCGTCATCTCAACCTCGGTGCCATCGTCTTGAACAAAGTGCTCCCGGCCTATCTCCAGGGTGCCGACGCGGCGCAGGTCGCCGAAACGATGAAGGAGCGGGCGGGCGAGTTGGCCACCGCGCTGGCGCCGGCATTGGCATCGGTCGACGCCCCGCTCGGCGAGGAAGACCAGATCCGGCGGGTGCTGGGCGAGGTGGCCGACAGCTTCATGAACTTCCGGGTGGTGGCCATGCGCGAAGCCGAGGAGAAATCGGAGCTCGGCAACGTGCCCGAAGTGCTGGCCACCGTGCCCTTCTTCGACACCGACATCTACGACCTGGCCGGGCTGGTCCGGCTGGGCGAGCAGATCTGGGACTGACGCGCTCGGTTCACGTTGCCGGGCGCCACCAGCTCAGCCGTCGTGCCACAGCCTCCGGACCGCGGTCGCTACCTCGGCCCCCTGGCGTCGTCCCTCCTCCAGCGCCGGGGCGCGTCGGGACGGGTCGAGCGGGTTGTCACCGAAGCCGGCCAGCGCGGCGTCATCGGCCTTGATCACCAGCACCGTCGACCCCTCGCCGCGAAGCCCGTCCACTTCGCCCTCGGTCCCGAGGGTCATGTCCAACGGCATCGGCGTGAGGATGAGCACGCGGCCGTACCCCGATGCCAGGTCGGCGTTGGTCGCCGATCGGATGCCGCCGTCGATATAACGGCGGCCATCGATGCTCACCGGTGGCCACACGCCGGGCACCGCGCAGCTGGCGGCGACGGCGTCGACCAGCGGCACCCCCGACGAGGCGTCGAACGTGGTGAACCGGCCGGAGTGGGCGTCGACCGTCGTCACCACCAGGCGATGCGCCGGCCACTCATGGGAGGGGAGTCGGGCGGCGATCACCGCCCGCCGCACGGCCTCCGTCACGGTGTCGGTACCCAGCGCCAGCGCCCCGACCTGCGCCCGTCGCTCGTCATCCGACGCCGAGCCGTCGCTCAGCCTCGAGAAGATCTCGGCCAACAGGTCGAGGTCGAGCTCCGCCACCAGCTCTTTCGAATCCGCCGCCAGCTGCGCCGCCACCAGCCCTTCAAGCGAACCGGTGGTGATCTGGGCGGCAACGGCCGCGCCCGCCGAGGTGCCCACGATGAGGTCGGCGTCGGTGAGGTCGAGCCCGTCATCGGCCAGACGGGCGATCACCCCCAGCTCCCAGGCGATGCCGGTGATGCCGCCACCGCCGAGCACCAGTGCCTTCGTCGTCGCCATCCGATTCCCTCCGCATCCCTGCATCCGCCCCGGCGGCTCGCCCGAGGAACGGGAGCTCACCCAACCGGGTCCTTTTCGGCAGCCTATGAGGCGCGTCCCGGATACGACCGGACGTCGCCGCCCGCCGGTATCGTCAGCCGGGGCCGATCCCTCCACGCCTTGCCAACCGCAACGGAGGCGCCTCGCGGAGCCCGGCGGCGATTCCGGCCGACCCGCCCTGCTTTACGATGCAGGCATGACCGACATCGTCTTTCCGGCCATCGAGGCGTACGCCGAAGCCCACACCACCGCGCCCCCTGACTACCTCGAGGCCGTCGCCGCCGAGACCCGCGCCTCCCTGCAGGCCCCGGGAATGATGGTCGGCCGCCTCGAGGGCCGGCTCCTCGAGCTCCTGGTGTTCGGCACCGGGGCGACCTCGGTCCTCGAGATCGGCACCTTCAGCGGCTACTCCGCCCTGGCCATGGCGGCCGGGCTCCCGCCGGGCGGCTCCATCGTCAGCTGCGAGATCGACCCGGTGCACGCCGAGTTCGCCAGACGGCACATTGCCGCCAGCCCCTACGCCGACCGGATCGAGGTCAAGGTCGGCCCGGCCATCGACACCATCGCCGGGTTGCCCGGGCCCTTCGACCTGGTGTTCATCGACGCTGACAAGGCCAGCTACCCCGCCTACTTCGAGGCCGTCCTGGCCAAGCTGTCGCCGAGGGGGCTGATCGTGGCGGACAACACCCTCTGGAGCGGCCAGATCCTCGACCCCGGCGACACCTCGGCCGACACCGAGGCGCTGCGGGCGTTCAACGACAAAGTCGCCACCGATCCTCGGGTGGTGGCCGTCCAGACCACCGTCCGTGACGGCGTGACCATCATCCGGCGTGCAGGCTGATCGGTGCTCGACTACCACCTCCATCTGTGGCCCCATTCCCAGAGCGACGCCGAGGCCACCATCGAGCAGGTTGCCGCCTACTGCGAGCACGCGGTGGCCCACGGCGTCACCGAGATCGCCCTTACCGAGCACCTGTTCCGGTTCACCCAGGCCAATGACCTGCTCGGGGGGTTCTGGAACGACCTCCCCGAAGAGGCGCTCCGCCCGGGAATGGCTGCCTACTGGGACCACCACGCCCGGGTGGACCTGGACAGCTACGTCGAGGTCGTCCAAGCGGTGAAGGCCGAGGGACTCCCCGTCGTCCTCGGCCTCGAGGTCGACTACTACCAGGGTCGGATGGACGATGTCGCCGGGCTGCTGAGCGGTTACCCCTTCGACGTGCTGCTCGGCTCGGTGCACTGGCTGGGGGCGTGGCGGTTCGACGTCCTCAACGAGCCCTTGGTGGTGGCCGAGTGGGAGACCCGGGACGTCGACGCGGTCTGGGACGAGTACACCCGGGCCATGGAGGAACTGGGGGCCTCGGGGGTCTGCGACGTGTTCGCCCATCCTGACCTGATCAAGATCGCCGGGAAGGTGCCGGCGGTGCCCGACGAGTTCTACGACCGGATGGCGGAGGCGGCGGCGGCGTCGGGGATGGCCGCCGAACTGTCGTCGGCCGGCTGGCGCAAGCCGGTCGGCGAGGAGTACCCGGCGCCGCCGCTCCTCCAGCGCTTCGTCGCCCGCGGGGTTCCGTTGACCACCGCCTCCGATGCCCACACCCTTCCCGACGTGGCCGATCGGGCCGGAGACATGCGGGAGTTGCTGGCGGCGGCCGGCGTCACCGAGCTTCAGGGGTATCGGGACCGCCAACCGCACCCGGTGCCGGTCTCGCCGGTCGACGCCACCCTGACGGCCGCGGAACCCGGGGTCTGACCGTGGCCACCCCGGCCGAGCTGGCCCTGGAGCGGACCGACCTCGACGAGGTCCAACTGGCGCACGTGAAGCGGCTGATGGGCACCTGGGGGATCCTGGCCGACCTGTCCTTCTCCGACCTGGTGCTGATGGCGCCCATGGCGTCGCCCCCCCATCTGCTCCGAACCCGCGAGCAGGAGCTGGTGATCCTCGGCCAGATGCGCCCGTCCAACAGCGCCACCGTGGTCCAGCACGACCTGGTGGGCCAGTCCGTCGACGCCGCCGACTGGCCGGTGGTGACCGCCTCCTGGCAGTCGGGCGAGGTCGCCCGCGGGGAGATGCAGATGGAGCCGGAGGAGGAGCCGGTCCGGGTGCACTGCATCCCGGTCCGATGCGAGGGAACCCTGGTGGCGGTGCTGGCCCGGCTGGTGGCCGGGGCCGGACGCCGCCCGGGCCATCTCGAACGCACCTACCGGGACGTCTTCGACCGGTTTGCGGTCATGTTGTCGGAATCGACCTTCCCGTTCCCGAGCGAGGAGGTCGCCACCGAGGAGGCCCCCCGGGTCGGCGACGGCATCGTGCTGGTCGACGAGGAGGGCCGGGTCCGGTACGCATCGCCCAACGCCACCAACGCGCTGCACCGGATGGGGATGTACTCCCAGCTCGAGGGCCGCCGCCTCTACGACCTGGGGCTGGAGGAGTCGGCCATCGAATGGGCGCTGGCCTCGGCCCTGCCCGTCGTCGAAGAGGTCGAACGCCGCCCCGACGTCATCGTTCTGCTCCACTGCGTTCCGTTGCTCTCCCACGGCGACGTCACCGGATGCCTGGTGCTGTTGCGGGACGTGACCGACGTCCGCCGGCTCGACCGCCTGCTGCTGTCCAAGGACGCGGCCATCCGCGAGGTCCACCACCGGGTGAAGAACAATCTGCAGACGATCTCCGCCCTCCTCCGGCTCCAGGCCCGACGATTGCCGCCGGGGGTTGGCCGGGTCGCGCTCTTCGAGGCGGAGCGGCGGGTCCAGTCGATCTCCATCGTCCATGAGATCCTGTCCCGGGAGCCCAGTGACCAGGTGCCGTTCGATGAAATCGTCTCCGCCCTCGTCCGGATGGCCGAAGACTCGGTGGTGTCGTCGGCCAAGGTGGCATTCAGCGTGACCGGGCAGCTGGGGGAGGTTCCCGCCGACGTCGCCACCCCGCTGGCGGTGGTGTTGGCCGAGCTCCTCCAGAACGCGGTCGAGCACGCCTTCATCGAGTTCGACGATGGCGACACCGACCGCCCCGACCATCCGGGCGCCGGCACCCCCCGGGATGGGCTGAAGTCAGTTGGTCATATCGCCATCGACCTGGTGGCCGACGGCTCCCGCTTGAGCGTCGAAGTCGCGGACGACGGCTCCGGGCTTCCGGAGGGGTTCGATTTCGACTGCACCACCAGCCTGGGTCTCTGCATCGTTCGAGACCTGGTCAGGACCCAGCTCGACGGGACGATCGAGATGCGCAACCGGCATGACACCGACGCGGAGGCGACGGGGACGGCGGTGCTGATCGAGTTGCCCGTGCGCGAAGCCCAAAAGGTGGGTTCCTAGCCGCGAATCTCCGGGCGATCAGGCTCAGAGTGGGCCGGATTCAGGAAGCGCGTCGGCGGGACGCCAGCCACGCCTTGCGGAGCTTGCGACGCTCCTCTTCGGAAGTGCCGCCCCAGACGCCTGACTCCTGATTGGTGGCCAGGGCAAAGTCGAGGCACGGCTCCTGGGCGTCGCAGATCCGGCAGACCCGCTTGGCCGCCTCGATCTGATCGATGGCGGGACCGGTGGTGCCGATAGGGAAGAAAAGGTCAGGTTCCGTGCTGCGGCAGGCGGCCAAATCGCGCCAGTCGCCCTCATCCCACTCGACTGTCCGATTCCACACGAGGGCCACGATGTTTCCTCCGCTCCCGATTCCGAGATATGCCCATTGTGATCTGTTTCACATGGCTCAGCGCCGAATAGTCGCCGTCCATTTGGGGTTCCCCTCTAGAGTAACCATCGGAGTGCATGGTTGCAAGCAATTTTGACCGGCAAATCACCATCTGATGGGCTGTTTCGCGCCCAGTGGTGCTCGGGAGGGCCGAGATGAGTTTCCACGTCGCCATCCAGGCCCACCGGGGGAGCCCCGACCCGTCCCTGGGTATCGCCGAGAACACCCTGGCGGCGTTTGCCCGGGCTCGGCAGTTGGGTGCCGACGGGATCGAGCTCGACGTCCGGCTGACCGCCGACGGGGCCTTGGCCGTGCATCACGACGCCAGCATTCCTGGGGTCGGAGACGTTGCTGACCAGGAGGTCCACGACCTCCCCGACCAGGTGCCGTTGCTGGCCGAGGTGCTCGTGGCCATGGCCGACCTCACCGTCAACATCGAGGTCAAGAACCTTCCGACCGAGCGGAACTACGACCCCGGCGAGGCCGCCGCCCGGGCGGCGGCCAACGCCATCGCCGATGCCGACCTGGGCGCCGGAACGGTGGTGTCATCCTTCTGGCCCCCGTCGCTGGACGCCGTCCTGGCGGTGGACCCGCGGCTCACCACCGGCCTGTTGGTGCCCGAATGGGCTGATCCGTCGGCCAGCCTGGCCATGGCCCGGGACATGGGTTGTCGGGCCCTGCACCTCCACCGGTCGCTGGCCTCCGCCGCCCTGGTCGCCGAGGTCCATGCCGCCGGGCTGTCCGTGGCGGTCTGGACGGTCAACCAACCGGACGACGTCACGGCCATGGTGGCCTGCGGTGTTGACACCATCATCACCGACGATGTCCCCGTCGCCCTGGCCTGCGTCCCGGACCTGGCCAAACCGGGCCCGGACCCGACCCGCCCGGGCCGGATCGCTGAGGAGCAGGCCTTCTGACCAGGGATCGCGTCATCGATTGGTCCGACAAGGCGTTTTTCGTCAACAATGCACGGCCATGAACGTCGTCGTCTGTGTGAAACAGATCCCCGATCCGGCCGCACCGCCGTCGCTCGATCCCGGGACAAAGAACCTGGCCCGGGCCGGAAAGCTCATCCTCGATGACTCGGACGCCTACGGCGTCGAGATGGCATTGCAGCTGGTCGACAAGGCCGGCGAGGGCGAGGTGACCCTGGTGTCCATGGCCCCGAACGGTGAAACGTCCGGCCTCCGGACCGCATTGGCCATGGGGGCGGCCAAGGCCATCCTGATCAGCGATGACAGCCTGGCCGGCACCGACGCCCTGGGGACCGCCAAAGTGCTGGCCGCCGCCATCAAGCGGGTGGAGCCGGATCTGGTCCTGGCGGCCACCGAGTCCACCGATGGCTACACCGGCACCACTCCTGTCCAGGTCGCCGAGCTGCTGGGCCTTCCTTCCGTCACCTTCGCCAAGAAGGTCGAAGTCGACGGAACCTCGGTAAAGGTCGAGCGACAGACCGAGGCCGGCTACGACGAGGTCGAGAGCCCGCTCCCCGCCCTGGTCACTGTCACCGCCGGCGTGGTCGAGCCCCGCTACCCGTCGTTCAAGGGAATCATGGCGGCCAAGTCGAAGCCGGTGGAGACCTTGACGGTCGCCGACCTGGGCATCGATGCCAGCCAGGTGGGGGCCACCGGCGCCCGCCAGGAGATCACCGAGGTGGCCGACTCCGAGGAGCGGGCCTCGGGTGAGGTCGTCGTCGACGAAGGCGACGCCTACGAGCGCGTCATCCAGTTCCTCGAGCAGCTGAAGGTCCTGTAGGGACCAGGTAGGGAGAACGAGCACACCATGGCAATCGACAAGATCTGGGTCCTGGCCGAAGTGGCCGACGGGAAGCCCGTCACCGCCAGCCTCGAGCTGATCAGCCACGCCAAGTCCCTGGCCGGGACGGTGGAGGCCGTCGCCTACGGCGACGAGACCGCCGCCATTGCCGGGACTCTCGGTGAGTACGGCGCCACCACCGTGCACGATGTCGGCGACCTCGGGGGCGCACTCCCGGGGGTGCCGGTGGCCGGGGCCATCGCCGCCGCCATCCAGGCCGGTAACGGTCCCGACGCCATCCTGTTCCCGGCCACCTACGACGGCCGGGACATTGCCGGGCGCCTGTCGGCGAAGATCGACAAGCCGGTCCTCACCAACGTGGTCGGCCTGGTGGCCGGCGATGGTGGTCTCACCACCCAACACGCCATCTTCGGTGGCGCCCAGACGGCCACCGCCCGATTCACCGGCGATGGTCCGGGACTCTTCGTGGTGCGGGCCAAATCATTCCCAGCCGAAGCCTCGGGCGGTGCGCCGGCCGAGGTGGTGGCGGCACCCGCATCCGAGAGCGGTGCGACCAATGCGGCCAAGATCATCGCCCGCCACGTCGAGGAGCGAACCGGTCCCAAGCTCGACGAGGCCGACGTGGTCGTCTCCGGCGGACGCGGTCTCGGCGAAAAGGAGAACTACGCCCTCATCGAGCAGCTCGCCACCCTGTTGCACGGCGCCGCCGGGGCCAGCCGGGCCATCGTCGACGCCGGGTGGGTTCCCTACTCACACCAGGTCGGGCAAACCGGGAAGACGGTCAAGCCGACTGTCTATATCGCCTGCGGGATTTCCGGGGCCACCCAGCACCTGGTGGGCATGAAGAACTCCAAGAACATCGTGGCCATCAACAAGGACCAGGATGCCCCCATCTTCTCGGTAGCCGACCTGGGGATTGTCGGCGACGTCCACAAGGTTCTCCCCAAACTCATCGAGGCGTTGCAGGCTCGCGCCTAACCCGCCTCATCGACGGGACTACCATCTCGTTCGATACATCTGTCCGCCACCGTTCAGTGGTGGGAGACATCAACAGCAACCGACACGGTGACGGGTAGGGTCGGATTTCGTGTCGCGTCGCCGCGCCAGCCTTTGCCCGCTCGATTCGAACACCTGAACCATGCTCTTTCCCACCATCGATTTCGCCATCTTCTTCGCCGTGGTGTTCACGGTGAACTGGCTCCTGAACCCGTATTCCGCGCCGTGGAAGATGTTCATGGTGGCGGCCAGCTACTTCTTCTACGCCTGGGCCGACTGGCGGTTCATCTTCCTGCTCGCCGCCTCCACCGTGATCGCCTATACCGGCGCCGGCATCCTCGACCGGCTGGAGGGGCAGGCCAAGCGGATCACCCTGTGGGTGACCCTGGCCCTGCTCCTCGGGCTCCTGGCCTGGTTCAAGTACTACGTCTTTTTCACCGTCAACGTCGACAACGGCTTCCACATGCTCGGCGTGGGCCGTCCCCTGCCCCTGCTCAACGTGGCCCTTCCCATCGCCATTTCCTTCTTCACCTTCATGGCCATCAGCTACGTGGTGGACGTCTACCGGGGAACCCTGCAGACGGCTCGCCCGATGGACCTGGCCGTCTACCTTTCGTTCTTTCCCCATCTGGTCGCCGGTCCCATCGTCCGGGGCACCGAGCTGCTCCCCCAGATCCGTCGGCGCCGCGATCCCGCCCACATCCAGTACACCGAGGCGTTCTGGCTGATCGCCGCCGGACTGGCCAAGAAGGTGGTCCTGTCTTCCTACCTGGCCACCTATGTGGTCGACCCGGTCTTCGCCGCGCCCCACCAGCATTCGGGTCTGGAAGTCATCTTCGCGGTGTGGGGTTATGCGGTGCAGATCTATGCCGACTTCAGCGGGTACACCGACATCGCCATCGGCATCGCCCTGTTGCTCGGGTTCCGGTTCCCGCAGAACTTCAACCGGCCCTACACCGCGGTGTCCCTCCAGGACTTCTGGCGGAGGTGGCACATGACGCTCTCCTTTTGGCTTCGCGACTACCTCTACGTCCCGTTGGGCGGCAACCGGGGCCCGGAGTGGAGGATCTCGCTCAACATCCTGATCACCATGCTGCTCGGCGGCCTGTGGCACGGGGCCGCCTGGACCTTCATCGGGTGGGGACTGTTCCATGGCATCGGCCAGATCGTCGGACGCCAACGGCGTCGGTGGCGAAAGGCCCACGGGCTCCCGCTCGAGCCCGGAGGCTGGGTCCGGATCGCGGTGGCACAATTCGTCACCTTCCAGCTGGTCTGTGTCGGATGGCTGTTCTTCCGGGCCACGTCGTTCTCCGACGCCTGGTCGATGGCGGGTCGGCTCTTCCACGGGTGGGGGAATTCCCCGCTGGTGACCCCCCTGGCCGTGCTGGCCATCGCCGCCGGCATCGCCACCCAGTTCATGCCCAACGGGTGGATCGAATTGGCCAAGCGAACGTTTGCCGAACGCCGACTCGCCGTCCAAGGGGGCATACTTGGGGTGATTCTTCTGGCCATCACGACCCTGGGGCCCGCCGGCGTTGCCCCGTTCATCTACTACCGCTTCTGACGTGAAGACCCTCCCTGACACCACCCCGCCGACGTCTCCACCCGAGCCCGGCCTGCCGTCCCCCCAACCGACCGACACCAACGGGACCGGTGCCGTGGTTCGCGACGACCCGGCCGGGCCCCGCCAGGTCCTGCCCTGGACCCGCGTCCTCAAGATCGGCCTCATCTGTTTTGCCGTGTGGCTGATCCTCGACGCCCCGAGCCTCCAGAAGTCAGCCCAGTATTCACCCATCGGCACCCGCCGCACGGTGTCGCTGGATCTGGTCGGCCCGATCGCCGCCTTCAGTCGGGGTACGGGACTGTCACACATTGTGAGCTGGACCGACGACATCCTCGGACGCTCGGTAGGTGGCGGCCCGTCATTGTCGGTCGCCACCCCACCGCCGATCCCGCCGGCGAAGCCCAACCCGACCGCCACCACGATTCCGATCAGTCCTTCCGCCACCACCCCACCCACTCCCACGACCTTGCCGCCCCTTCCGCAGCATCCGACCGCGGCCAATCCCCTCCGGGTGGTGGTGATCGGTGACTCGATCGGCATCGATCTCGGCCAACCGCTGACCAACGACCTGATCAGCACCGGCGTGGTGACGGCGACTCTGGACGGCAAGATCGACACTGGATTGTCGCGACCCGACTACTTCAACTGGCCGGCCGAACTGCAGGCCGACCTCGCCATCCACCATCCGCAACTGGTCGTGGTGATGATGGGCGCCAACGACCCCCAGAGCCTGGTCGTCAACGGGTCGGCGGTGGCCTACGGCACCGATGCCTGGAACGTCGCCTACTCGGCCCGGGCTGGGGCGTTCATGGATATCGCCATCAATGCTGGAGCCCACATGTTGTGGGTGGGGATGCCACCCATGGCCGGCACCCAGCTCGATGGACAGATGAACCAGGTGAACGGGCTGGTCGCCGCCCAGGCGGCATCTCGCCAGACGGGCGTGACTTTCCTGAACTGCCGGACCATCCTCGGCAACGGTCAAGGCAACTACACCGCCTACCTGACCAACGGCGCCGGCTCCGAGATCAACATCCGGACCCCTGACGGGATCCACCTGACCCCGGACGGTGGGGAGGTTCTGTCCCAGGCGGTCATGAATTCCATGCGCTCCACCTTGAAGATCGGGTTCTAGAGAGGTAATGGGCGGCCACCGGATGGCCGGAGTCCCAACTAGACGAGCGGCCAGGGATAGGGGTGGCGGTCACCCTCGGGCTCGGGATAGGTCCGGGTGTGCAGCAGGGCCCGGGTGCGGGCCATCAGGTCATCCCGTTCCTGTCGGGTGAGGTGGCGGGCCACGTCGTCGGGAACTCCGAGGGCCAGTCCTTCTAGATCGGCCAGGCACGCCTCCGGCAGCTCGTCCCCGGCGTAGTCCCACATCACCGTGCGGAGCTTGGGCTCGGAATGGAAGCACAGCCCGTGATCGATTCCCCACAGATGGCCGTCGTCGCCGGTGAGCACGTGACCGCTCTTGCGGTCGGCGTTGTTGGCCACCACGTCGAAGGCGCAGATGGCCCGGAGCTGATCGTCGAAACCGCCACCCTCGTAGAGGGTGAAGTAGTGCTGCTCGTAGTCGGCGTCGACGAAGAGCTGCACCGAGCCGGCTCCGAAGGGACCGTCGTCCACCGCCACCGTGGGGGGCACCACCCCCCAACCCAGCGTCTCCGACAGCGCGTAGGCGGCCACCTCCCGTCGGTAGAGGCCTCCGGGGAAGTCCCACAGCGTTCGCTCTCCCTGTCCGGGCTTGTAGACGGCCCGCAACGGCCCGTCACCCACGGTCACCAGGAAGGTCAGGTTGGAGCTCCATGGGAGCCGTCCCTCGATGGCGAGTTCGGACGTGGCCAGCTCGACGAGGGTGTCCCCGAGGCTGGGGCCGACGTCGGGTTTCCAGCCGGTCAGGTCGTCGGTGGTCGGTGGCCGTTTGTCCGTGGGCATTCGTGTCCGGAAGGGTCGAGGGGTGACCCGCACAGTGGGCACGGCGGGCGACCGGAACTCACCAGGCTAGTGGCCTGGATGGCGAAGGCAGCCGCCTGTTCCCGGGTCACCGACAGGCGGGCGATGGCGCCGCTCTCGTCCTCGGGTACCAGCTCTTCGATGACGATGATGACCCGGTCGTCGGCATTGTCATAAGAGACGCCGAGGGTTCCGATCGCCCAGGCCGGCTCCGATGGTTCTTCCAGGGAGAGGTCGTCGGGGAGGTGCTCGGGGCGTTCCTGATCCTTGACGATCTGAGCCAAGTAGTCGGCCAGCACCGACACCTGCTGCTTTTCGATCTTCAAGGTGAGCAGCAGCGGTCCCTGCCGGCATTGGATGAGAAACAGCCGCTCGCCGACCGGTCCGACCGTACCCACCGTGAAGCGATCCAGATTCGAGAGGTCGTACCCGTCGCTCATGACAGGGCGAGTCCGGACAGCGAGGCAGTGGTGTTGACGCAGAGGACGTGGGGGCCGCCTTCGCCGTAGGCCAGGGCGCTCACCGAGCACGGCGACACCACCAGGCGTTGGAACTGATCGAGGTGGGTGCCGGCCGCCGCCGCCACCGCCGCCTTGATCGGGTCGGCATGCGACACCGCCACGATGGTCTCACCTGGGTGGACATGCACCAGGCGGGCGATGGTCGAGGTGATGCGGGCCTGCATCTCCAGGAATGACTCCCCTCCGGGAAACCGGAAGCCGCTCGGCCACCGTTGGACCTGGGTCCACTCGGGCTTCTTGGCCAGCGCCTTCAGCTGGGCACCGGTCCAATGGCCGAAGTCGCACTCGAGCAACCCCCGATCCGACCGGACCCGGAGCCCGAGCTTCCGGGCAATGGGCTTGGCCGTCTCGAACGTGCGCTCGAGGGGAGAGGCGTAGACGGCCGCCGGGGTCCGCTTTCCCGGTCCGGTCAGCTCGGCGATGCGCTCGGCCACCTGCTCGGCTTGGGCCACACCTTGATCGGACAGATGGAGATCGGGCGCCCGACCTGGGAGGATCTTCCCGGTTGTCGGCGTCGTCCCGTGACGGACCAACAGGACAACCGTGAGTCGGGGAGGGGTTGTCCGTCGGCTGGGCACGCCTGTTAACCGTACTCTGTCCCGCCTGGCGCCCAACCGCCGTGGTCGCGGCTCCGGGCCCAGTTCAGACTGGGTCGGGGAGCCGTCGGGGCATGTCCACCGCGGTCTCCGGCCACCGCTTGCGGCTGACCCGGGCCAACCGTTGGAGGAGGGCGATGGCCCCGGGGTCATCGTCGCCGGGCCGGGTCTCGACCGCGCCGTCGGCGATCATGCCGTTGAGGAGGTCGCGGCCCTTTTCGGTACGGACCATGGTCAGGGTCCAGTCGTTGAAGGCGCCGATTCCCCCGGTGGAGATGTCGGCGTGCTCGGCGGCGAAGTCCGGGCACGACTTGCATCCTTCACGGGTCCAGGCATGCGCCTCCTTCAGCGGGATCTCATGGAACTCGCCGTCCCGGGTCCACACCTGGAACACGCCCTTGATGTTCATCTTGGTGATGTCGGCCTGGGCGATGCCGTACCTGGCCTCGAACAGCTCGGGGAAGATGGCGTCGTCGAAGGTCTTCGAGCAGAGCAGCCCGATCGACAGCGAGAGGCGCCGGGCGATCTTCCCGGCCTTCCTCGCCTGCATGACCGGCGGTGCCGACGCCTGGCAGCCCATGCCCACCAGGGCGATGCGTTCCGCCCCGGCCTCGATGGCCTTTGGGTAGGCCAGCGGGTTGGCCGAATAGGTGTAGCGGGACCCGGCGGCCGCCAGCACCTGCTCCCGGGTGGTGGCCACCCCGGGCACCGCCTTCCAGGTCGAGCCGTCGCCTTCGAGGTAGGAGACCAGCGCGGCGTCGATCACATCGTGTTCCAGCGCCCAGATGAGTAGAGCCGACACCAGCCCCCCGTCCTGTCCGACTTCGAGGACATCGGGATCGGTGGCCCGGACCAACAGGATGTCCGAGGAGACCCCGGCGACTTCCTCGGCAGTGCGCTCCCGACCGAACAGGTGGTTGTCGATCTCCGGCTCCCACAGCCGGAACCGCGGACAGGCCCGGGTGCACATGGTGCAGCCCTTGATGCCGTGGGTGCAGTTCTCCGGGCCACCGTCGGCGTCGATGTGGAACGGCTTGTACTTGCCCCCGGTGTCGTCGTAGGAGAGGACGTCGTACGGACAGGCGACGATGCAGCCGGCGCATCCCGTGCACAGTCCGGAGGTCACGACTTCTTTGTACAGCTCGAACCACTGAGGCTTTTCGGGAGGCATGACGACACCCTAGCGACGGTCTTCGGCAGGGTGGAATTGGGGAGAGTTACCCGGGGGAGTTGTCGGTGGCGGTGGCTACATGGCGAAATCCCCGGTTCCACCACGCCGGATTCTCCGTCGCCTGCGCGGATGCCCAGTTGAAATGGTGACGAGCCGACAGCCGGAAGATCGGGAGCGCCACCAGTCCGGTCAGTGCCCAGCGGCGCCGGGAGGGGGTCAACTCCAGGAGCGAGACCATCGACGCCAGGCCCCAGAGGCCGAGAATGGCGTTGTAGGCCGGCAGGCGGGAAGCAGGTAGCCCTTCCGCCTCGGTGAGCACCGGGATCCCGAACCGGTTCCGCTTCCACGGCCAGAGGGTGAAGTGGACGACCACCCCGGCGATCCCGGATCCGGACAGCATGGCCAGAATCCTGTCCCACCGCTTGCCGCCCCGGGCGGCCATCCACGACCACAGTCCCAGCTGGATCACCCAGAGCGTCCCCGCCCCGCCCAGGCCCAGTTCAGGTTGCCAGACCAGGCCGACGCCGTTGCCCAGTTCGAAACTGTGATGGGCGGCGGTGCCGGCTACCGCCAGCAACGACAGTGGACGGGCGACCCGGCGCCGGGATGTCCGCCCCGGATCGGGTCGTTCGACGAGTCTCCGGGTCACGGCGTGATCGTAGGCCAGGAGGCCGTAAAGCCTTCATCGGTGGCTCGGCGTGCTCAGTGGCCCCGGGCGATCCACTCGTCGAGATGGGGCGCCTCTTCCCCGATGACCGTGTCTTCTCCGTGCCCGGGCAGGGCCCGGGTCTCGGGTGGGAGGGTCAACAGGCGTTGGCGGATGGACTCGATGATGGTCGGGAAGTCGGAGAAGCTCCGCCCGGTGGCTCCGGGCCCGCCGCGGAACAGGGTGTCCCCGGTGAACACCACCCCGAGGCCGCGGTCGTGGAGCGAGCAGCCACCCGGGGTGTGTCCCGGGGTATGGATGACCCGGAGTGACCGCCCGCCGACTTCGAAGCCGAGACCGTCGGCCAGTTCGGCGTCCGGTGGTCGGGACGGGTAGACCTGGTCCCACAATGGCCGGTCGTCCGGATGGAGCCAGATCGGGGCATCGACCTGATCGGCCAGCGCCGCCGCCGCGTTGATGTGGTCGTTGTGTCCGTGGGTGGCCACGATGCCCACCGTCCGGCGCGAGCCGATCCCCTCCAGGATGGGCCGGTGGTCGTGGGCGGCGTCGATGACCAGGACCTCGCGGTCGTCGCCGACCAGCCAGATGTTGTTGTCGACCTCGAAGTCCTGGCCATCGAGCGAGAACGTCCCCGAGGTGATGACCTGGTCGATCATGCCGGCATGGTGACCACCGAGCGGAGCACCTCACCCCGCTCCATCCGGTGAAAGGCCTCCTCGACATCTTCGAGGCCGATGGTCTCCGACACGAAGCGATCCAGATCGAGCCGGCCCTGGAGGTAGAGGTCGACCAGCATCGGGAAGTCGCGGGAGGGGAGGCAGTCGCCGTACCAACTCGGCTTCAGCCGTCCACCGCGGCCGAAGAAGTCGATCATCGGCAGGTCGATGCGCATGGCCGGGGTCGGGACCCCCACCTGGACCAGGGTGCCGGCCAGGTCCCGGGCGTAGAACGCCTGTTCCATCACCGACGGGTGCCCGACCGCCTCGATGCAGACATCGGCTCCGTTGCCGCCGGTCAGGGCCCGGATGGCCTCCACCGGGTCCTCGGCACCGGCGTGGACGACATGGGTGGCGCCGAAACTGCGGGCCAGCTCGAGCTTGCCCGGGTCGAGGTCGACGGCGATCACCGTGGTGGCACCGGCCAACCGGGCGCCGGTGACCGCCGCGCAGCCCACCCCCCCGCAGCCGAAGACGGCCACCGAATCCCCGGGGCCGACGTCACCGGTGAACATCGCCGCCCCCAACCCGGCCATGACCCCGCATCCCAGGAGCCCCACTGCCTCGGGCCGTGCCTGCCGGTCCACCGGCGTGCACTGCCCGGCGGCCACCAGCGTCATCTCCGCAAAGGCGCCGATGCCGAGTGCCGGGGTCAGCGGCGTGCCGTCGGCCAGCGTCATCTTCTGGGTGGCGTTGTGGGTGGCGAAGCAATACCACGGACGGCCGCGGCGGCAGGCCCGGCACTGGCCGCAGACCGCCCGCCAGTTGAGCACCACGAAGTCCCCCGGCGAGACGGTGGAGACGTCGTCACCGGTGGCCTCCACGATGCCGGCCGCCTCATGGCCGAGCAGGAAGGGGAAGTCGTCGTTGATTCCCCCTTCCCGGTAGTGGAGGTCGGTGTGGCACACCCCGCAGGCCTGGATCTGCACCCGGGCTTCGCCGGCACCCGGCTCGGGAACCACGATGGTCTCGAGCGACACCGGCTCGCCCTTGGCTCGGGCCACCACTCCGCGAACTTCGGTAGGCATCCGGTCCTCTCCTGCGCTGGCGGTCGATACGGCTTGGATTCCTACATTAGGTGGTGGTGCGGGACGGCTCATGGGCCCGTCAGCGTCGCTACCCTCTGACCGTGCCCGAGCTCCCCGAAATCGAGTCCTACCGCCGGCTGGCCGAAACCGCGGTGGGTCGGACCATCCGCTCGGTGAAGGCTCCGGACCGCTGGTACCTGAAGTCGGGGGCCACCGCCCCGGCGTTGCGCCGGATGCTGGTCGGCCACCGGTTCAGCGCCGCCCGGCGAATCGGCAAGCTCCTCCTCCTCGACACCGACGGAGGCCCGGTCCTGGGCATCCGGTTCGGCATGACCGGCACCCTGTTCGTCGACGGATCGTCGAGCGTCGAGCATCTCCTGTACACCCCCCGCCGGGTCAACCGGGCGTGGGACCGGTTCGCCCTCGGCTTCGAGGACGGTGGCACCCTCGAGGTGCAGGACCCGAGACGACTCGGCGGGGTGCTGATCGACCCGACCCTCGATCACCTGGGCCCCGACGCCCTCTCGATCACCCGGAGCCAGCTGGCGGCGGCACTGGCCGGGTCGGTGGTCCCGCTCAAGGCGCGCCTTCTCGACCAGTCGAGGGTGGCCGGCATCGGGAACCTGATCGCCGATGAGGTGCTGTGGCGGACCGGCTTCTCACCGGAACGCCAGTCCGGGTCGCTGTCGCCGGCCGAGGTGCGACGGCTCCACACCGGGCTGGGCCGGACGTTGGCTGCGCTCATGACCCGGGGCGGGTCCCACCTCGGCGACCTGATGGAGGAACGCCACCCGGGCGGTCGATGCCCGAAGGACGGTACCGAACTCTCCCGAGCCACCATCGGCGGACGCACGACGTATTGGTGCCCGGCCCATCAGCATTGATCCTCATCGCTCCGCGTCGCATTGCCGGGGTCGGGGCCGCCGGGGGAGTCCGGCGGGTCAGCCCTGGATCTCGGCCAGCACCTTGGCCGCGTGGCCGTCGGCCTTCACGCTGTACCAGGGACGTTCGATCTTCCCGTTGGCACCGATCAGGAAGGTGGAACGGATCACCCCGATCGTCTTCTTGCCGTAGAGGGTCTTCTCTCCCCAGGCCCCGTATTTCTCGCCCACCTTGTGATCGGCATCGGTGAGCAGCGGGAAGGTGAGCCCGTACTTGGCCCGGAACTTCTGGTGCTTCTCGGCGGAGTCGGCGGAGATGCCGAGGACAGGGACACCGGCCCTCGAAAAGGCGTGGAGGTTGTCGTTGAACTGGCAGGCCTCTTTGGTGCAGCCGGGGGTGTCGTCCCGCGGGTAGAAGTAGATGACCACCTGTTTGCCGGCGAAGTCCTTGAGCGAGACCTTCTTCCCATCCTGGTCTGGCAGGGTAAATGCCGGTGCTCGATCGCCGGGTGCCAGTTTTGCCATGGGTGATGTCCTTTCGTCCGTTCCTGCCCTCACCATGGCACATTCCGGTGGAACGAGAGCGGTGCCGTCGTGGGAGACTCAGGGCGGAACGAAGTGCGAAGGGAACTGATCCATGACCGAGCCGATCACCATCACCTCCAAGCCGGAAGCCGACCCCCACAATCGGCGCAAGGTCTACGTGGACGGGGGTGAGGGACTCCAGGTTCCGTTCGTCGAGGTCTCGCTTTCGGATTCACCGGGTCGCAACGGCCCGGTGCCCAACCTCCCCCTCCGTCTGTACGACACCTCGGGTCCCGGCTCGGCCCCGACGGTGGGACTTCCCCCGCTCCGCCGTCCGTGGATCATGGACAGGAACGACGTCGAGGAGTACGCCGGCCGGGAGACCCGCCGGCGGGATGACGGGCGCGCCGCCGTTCGCCGCACCGGAAGCGACCCCGAGGTGTTCCCGGCCCCGGGTCGAGCCCCGCTGCGGTCGTCGGGCACCCCGGTGACCCAACTTCACTATGCCCGCCGAGGCGAGATCACCCCGGAGATGGCGTTCGTCGCCACCCGGGAAGGGATGGACGCCGGGTTCGTGCGCGACGAGATCGCCGCGGGCCGGGCCATCCTGCCGGCCAACGTCAACCACCCCGAATCCGAGCCGATGGTGATCGGCAGCCGCTTCCTGGTGAAGGTGAACGCCAACATCGGCAACTCGGCGGTGTCCTCCTCCATCGACGAGGAAGTGGAGAAACTGACCTGGGCCACCCGCTGGGGCGCCGACACCGTCATGGACCTTTCCACCGGGCCGGACATCCACACCACCCGGGAGTGGATCATGCGCAACTCGCCGGTGCCGATCGGCACCGTGCCGATCTACCAGGCGCTCGAGAAGGTCGACGGGAGTCCCGAGGAGCTGACCTGGGACCTGTATCGCGACACGCTGATCGAGCAGGCCGAACAAGGGGTCGACTACTTCACCATCCACGCCGGGGTGCTGCTGCGCTACGTGCCGATGACCGCCACCCGGATGACCGGCATCGTCAGCCGCGGCGGCTCGATCATGGCCGCCTGGTGCCTGGCCCATCACACCGAGAACTTCCTCTACACCCGGTTCGAGGAGATCTGCGAGATCATGGCCGCCTACGACGTGGCCTTCTCGCTCGGTGACGGCCTCCGTCCCGGATCGATCGCCGACGCCAACGACGAGGCCCAGTTCGCCGAGCTGCGGACGCTGGGCGAGCTCACCGAGATCGCCTGGCGCCACGACGTGCAGGTGATGATCGAGGGACCCGGCCACGTCCCCCTCCACAAGGTGGCGGAGAACGTGGTGCTGCAGAAGGAGGTCTGCCACGACGCGCCGTTCTACACACTCGGACCGCTCACCGTGGACGTCGCCCCGGCCTATGACCACATCACCTCGGCCATCGGCGCGGCGGTGATCGGCATGCACGGGACGGCGATGCTCTGTTACGTCACCCCCAAGGAGCACCTGGGCCTGCCCAACCGTGACGACGTGAAGGAGGGGATGATCGCCTACAAGATCGCCGCCCACGCCGCCGACCTGGCCAAGGGCCATCCCGGCGCCCAGGACTGGGACGACGCCCTGTCCAAGGCCCGGTTCGAGTTCCGTTGGGAGGACCAGTTCAACCTGGCCATGGACCCAGACACGGCCCGTGCGTACCACGACGAGACACAGCCGGCCGCACCGGCCAAGACGGCCCACTTCTGCTCGATGTGTGGCCCGAAGTTCTGCTCCATGCGGATCAGCCAGGACGTGCGCGACTACGCGGAGCAGAAGGGGATGGACCTGGCCACGGCGGTGGAGATCGGCCTGAAGGAGAAGTCGGTCGAGTTCCGTGAGACCGGCGCCGAGGTGTACCGGGAGCCGTCGGCCACCTGATTCGGACGGGCAGGCAGGCGCCTCGGATGGTC
>DASZIT010000050.1:0-31652 GCA_035948855.1 Acidimicrobiales bacterium
CGGCGCACTCCCTTGGTCCGGTGGCGCCGAGCCCGCGCCACCGGGGCCGGTCCGGTTCCTGGACGCGCTGGCGGAGGAAAAGCCGAAAAAGTGGATCGCCGAGGCGGCCTGTAGGGGCCTGGACCCGGACATGTTCTTCACCGAGCGCGGCGACACGAGGGGCCAGTGGGCGGCAAAGTCCATCTGCGCCAAATGCCCGGTCTGCGCCGATTGCCTCGACTACGCGATGGCGACCCCGCGGGAAGCGTTCGGCATTTGGGGCGCCACCAGCGAGAAGGAACGGCGCAAGCTCCGAGGATGGCGCAAGTGACGCGGGGTCTCGGACCGCAACAGCTCGCGACCCTGGCGATGCTGGCCGAACGGCGCCACGGCATGTTCACAGTGGACGTCGCGACCTTGCTCAACGTCGAGCCCCGCCGGGCCCGCGCCATTATCGCGAGCTTGGTCGACCGGGACCTGGCCGTCGTGACCCGCGACCCTGGCGAGGCGCCGCGGGTGTGGTTGCCGGATCGTCGCCGGGTGTGGGTCGGCAATCGGGAGTGGGTCCGGTTCATGCTCGATCACTGGTGCCGCGGCGAGAGGACCTGCCCAACCTGCGGCGCTATCCGTACCGATCCGGCCCGCGATATCCGCCTGCGGCCCGTTGAGTCGGCGTAGGTGGGCGTCCATGATTGAGGCAAGCGGGTGTGGCATAGCCGCACCGCCGAGACGTCAGGGTCATTGCTGCCCGGTCGAAACGCCTTTTTCGTTCCGTCCTAGGGAGACCACGTGACACTGACCGCCGAGCAGCTCGAAGCCAAGATGGATCTACTTCTTGAGACGTACGCCACCGTCGAGGAGGTCGACAGAGCCCGAGCGAGTGGCGCGCTGACCGCCAGCGGCGCCGCCAGAGGTGATACCGCCGGCGGAATGGTCGGCCGGATGGCAACCGCCA
The DNA here is from genome assembly GCA_035948855.1 of Acidimicrobiales bacterium. GTDB lineage: Bacteria > Actinomycetota > Acidimicrobiia > Acidimicrobiales > RAAP-2 > DASZIT01. The sequence continues at coordinate 935 of DASZIT010000050.1, forward strand.
CCGGACCCGCTTCACCGTCGCCAAGCGCGGGACGTTCCCCTTCGGCCGTCTCGATCACTGCGGCATCGGCGAGCCGGAATGTGGTCGCCGGATCTCCGCTCACCAGCTCCGCCGAGTTGGGCGAGGTCATGTCCGAGGCGTTGCGTGCTCTCGCGCCTACCGGCTCCCCCGAGCCTCGGCGTCGCCTGGTGGCAATGGCGAAATGGGACTACCCGGAGGACCGCCAACTCGGCGACGATGCGGAGACCAACACGCGGCGGATTGAAGACGTCTGCGGACTCAACTCCGGCCGGTTCGACCGTTCTGGCGCGCTGGTCGCCACCGGCGGAATCTGTTTGCCGGTGAACGTCGACTACGCGGTGCCAACCTGGTCGACGGCCGACCGGCCGCTCCGTGACGGCCTGCCCGCCTTCCAGGCCACCCGAGGCGGCGTCCGATTCACGACACCGCCCGACGTTGGCGTGTCGAGCCTCCAAGGCACCGCCAGCGGTGCCGGTACGTCCGTAGGCATTTGGACCGAAGCGACGGATGCCGCGCCGGGGGGCGCGACCAAACCCGTTTGGGTCGTCGCCTGCGGCACGGAAGAACTGGTCTACGTCAACGCGATTCCGACTCGGGTGCAATTCGGAAATATGTCGGCGAGGTTCGCGCCCGAACAGGTGGCCGCCAACACGCAACAGGCGATCGCGATTTCTGCCCGGGAGGCCGAGCTCGAACTGCTGACCCTCATGGCCAACAGTTCCAAGCAGGTGCTCGCGGCGCAGTACCTCGGCGCCACCCGGGATCTGCTTTCGAGCGTCGACCTCCTCGTGAGCGGGTATAGGTACAGCCACCGCATCCCGGAAAACGCGTCGATGACCGCAGTTTTCCCCGAGTGGGCAAAGGGCGTCATTCGCGCCGACCTGGCCCGGGAGATAGGCCACGACAACGCCGGGACCGTCAACGTTCTAGCGATCACCGATCCGCAGATCGAAGCGTGGTTCAACGTCCGGGGCGTCAACGTGATTTGGACGCACGACGCATTGAAGGCCGGAACCTACGGGACCGGCGGCCACGCCATCACCGACCAGTGGTTTCCGGTCGCCACCGCCGGAGCCGAAGCACAGTGGCCCGGCCAAGCAAGCAACGCAGCATTTGTGCTCGCGTGGTTCCTTTTCGTCGAGGGCACTTATCAGTTTCTCGATGGTGGCCGCCTGGACCTCGGCGTGGTCCGCGACTCCTTGCTCGACAGCCAAAACGATTACGAAACCTTTGTGGAGACATTCGAATCGCTAGCGTTCCGCGGGTTGGAGTGCTACCAGGCGCAGAGCACGATTCTTCCGAACGGCGGATCCGCGGGGACCATCGCCCCGAGCGGGTACGTCGAGTGATCTGCCGCGGGCCGGGCTTTCCGTGCGTAGGGGTCCCGGTCCGCGGCGGGGCCGCCGGTAGGATTTGACCATGCCCGAGCCGACCATCAGCCACGAGGAGTTGGCGAGCATCCGGGACCGCATCCGGCGCCAACGGCTCGCACCACCGACTGCCCCGGTCGACGTCCAGGCCATCCGTCAGCGGGTGTTCAAGATCCTTTTTGCAGCCAAGCCCGAGCCGAGGGTGACGCCGTGAGCTTCGCCGACAGCGCCGCCGCTCACAGTCCCGATGGCGACCCGGACCTGACCGAATGGGAGGGTCACATGTGGGCGTCGGTCGACCAGCGACTCGACGGAGCCGAAGAACAATTGGCCCGCTTCCACCAGCGCCGCCACGAGGCGGACCGCCCATTTCAAGAGCTGACCGCTGACCTCGAAGCCGAGTTCGCTCCGAAGGTGGTCATCGCCACCCACACCGAGGACAGCCCAGAGGCCCGCGAGAGGCGCCGCGTGTCGGCAGGTGTCCATCAGCACGACTGCCTCACCGGGAGCACCGTCCACCCGAACGGGAGCGTCTCGTGGCCAGATGACGGCCAGCCCGGATTGCCGACCATCTGGGACTGAGGCCGCTGTCACAGCCGATTCGTAGGGTGTCGGCATGTCCAACCACGAAGAACCAAAGATCCGTTTCGTCATGCCCCATTGCGAAGCCTTCGAGGAGGCCGTCGCCACGATCCGAGCGACCGGGGCTCATGGGGAGGGAGACGCCCAAGGCCGGAGATTCGCTATCGACGGCCCAATGAGCATTTCGGAGGTCGCGGCGTTCCTTCGCCTCATCTCGGCAACGGGATTATGGGACGACGGCGCCACCCTCAAATTCACCATCGAGGGGGGACCTATCGTGCCCACGGAGTTCTACGGCACGGCCGACGAGTGGTGGGCGGAGCAATGGGGATCGGCACCGCCAAAGTACCACCGGACGCACTAGATCGACGGACTCGCGGAGACTCCCGAAAAGTCACAAGCGGGTCACAAACGCTTGCGGATTGGCCCGGACGGAGCATCACGGAGCGTCCCGCCGACGGGACGATTTCCCGTCCCACCAGGACCGGGCCGGATTGGCCGGATAGGACCGGATGGGACCGGCAAAAGTTCGAGTCCCGCCCCGGGCACCGAGCAGGTCGGGGCCCCGAAAAGCCGTGTCGCGGTGACCGACCGGTAGGAATCGATACGCCCCCAACATGTAACACTTGACCGGTTGTCGTGGTCGAAAGGTTCGAACCCACCCGAGAGGAGCCCGTAGGTGTTGGCCTTTACCTTCCCCGGCCAGGGGTCGCAGCGTTCGGGAATGGGGAGCGCCTGGGTCGACCACCCGTCGTGGGAAGTGGCCACCGAAGCATCCGAACTGACCGGACGGGACATTGCCGGCCTCCTGCTCGACGCGCCCATGGAGGAGCTGACCCTGACGGCCAATGCTCAGCTGGCCACCTTCGTGCTGAGCATGGTGGTGCTGGACGCCGTCGAGCGGCTGGGCCTGTTCCCGGGCGCCTGTGCCGGCCACAGCCTCGGGGAGTACAGCGCCCTGGTGGCGTCCGGCGCGCTTTCCTTTGCCGACGGCACCCGCCTGGTGGTGGAGCGCGGCGAGGCCATGCAGGTGGCGGCCGACGAACGGCCGGGCACCATGGCCGCCCTCCTGGGGATCGCCGACGGTGATGCCGAGTCGGCCTGCCAACGGGCGGAGGACGAGGTATGGGTGGCCAATTTCAATGCCCCCGGGCAGGTGGTGATCGCCGGCACCGTCGAAGGGGTGGCCAAAGGCGGGGAAAAGGCCAAGGAACTCGGGGCCCGCAAGGTGCTGCCCATCCCGGTGTCGGGAGCCTTCCATACCCCGATGATGCTGTCCGCCCGCCCCCGCCTCCGCGAAGCGCTGGCCTCCGCCGAGTTCCACTCCCCGGAAGTCCAGGTGGTGGCCAACGTCGACTCCCGGGTCCACACCGATCCCGCCGAGTGGCCCGGCCTGCTGTCGGCCCAGCTGTCCAGCCCCGTCCGGTGGCGCCAGAGCCTGGAGACGCTGGCCGGCCGGGGGGCCACCGCCATCGCCGAGCTCGGTCCGGGCGGGGTGTTGACCGGGCTGGTGCGCCGCACCATCCCCGACGTCCGGGCGGTGGCGGTGGCGGTTCCCGACGACCTCGACAAACTGATGGACACGGTGGCCGGCCCCGAGGTCTGGAATGCCGCCTCCCCGGTGCACCAGGGCGAGCACCTCTACACCTCCGAGCGGGTGATCGTCAGCCCGTCGGCCGGGGTGTTCGAGCCCGAAGTGGAGCTGGCCGCGCTGGAGACCACCGCCCTGGCCGCCGCCAACGCCGCGCCCGGGAGCGGCGGAGGCAATGACCCCGGGTCGATCCTGGCCGTGGGCGACCGGGTGGGTACGGTAGGCGGGGTGACCGACGTGCGGACGCCGTTCGAGGGGATTCTGGTGCGATGGCTGGCGGTGCGGGGCGAGCGGGTGAGTGAGGGCCAGCCGGTGGCCTGGATCCGGACCGCGGGCGGTGCGTCGTGACCGCCGCCGAGGAGGACAAACCCGACGGCCGGATCGTGATGGTCACCGGCGGGTCACGGGGGATCGGGCTGGCTTGTGCCCATTGGTTCCTCGACCACGGCGACCGGGTGGCCGTCACCTCCCGGTCGGGGGCGGTCGAGGGCGATCCCGGCCCGAAGGACCGGTTCCTGTCTCTGGTGTGCGACGTCACCGATCCCGCCCAGGTCGAGGCGGCCTTCGCCTCGGTCGAGGAGGCCTGGGGCCCGGTCGAGGTGCTGGTGGCCAACGCCGGGATCACCCGGGACAACCTGGTCCTGCGGATGAGCGAGGAGGCCTGGAGCGAGGTCATCGACACCAACCTGACCGGGGTGTTCCGGGTGTCGAAGCGGGCGGTGGCCAAGATGATCCGGCAGCGCCGCGGACGGGTCGTGGTGGTGTCCTCGGTGAGCGCCTTCATCGGATCCGCCGGCCAGGCCAACTACGCGGCGGCCAAGGCCGGGCTGGTGGGTCTGGCCCGATCGCTGGCCGCCGAGGTGGCCAGTCGCTCCATTACCGTGAACGTCGTTGTCCCGGGGCTGGTGGAGACGGATATGCTCGCCGAACTCGGGGAAGAACGGACGACGGCATTCGCAGCCCAGGTCCCGATGGGTCGGATCGCCCGCCCCGGAGAGATCGCCGCGGTGATCGGATTCCTCTCCTCCGAGGACGCCGGCTACATAACCGGGGCGGTGATACCGGTCGACGGCGGCCTGGCCATGGGGATGTGACCCCCCACCCTGCTGACAATTCGCAAGCAAGACCCGAAATAAAGGAGCCATGCGGTGAGCAACGACGACACATTTGAGAAGTTCCGCGAGTGTGCGGTGGATGTCCTCCAGGTACCGGCGGACAAGGTGACCAAGGAGGCCCGGTTCGCCGAGGACCTGGACGCCGACAGCCTCGACCTGGTCGAGTTGGTGATGGCCCTCGAGGAGGCCTTCGACGTGTCGGTGGAGGAGACCGAACTCGAAGGGATCGAGACGATCGGTCAGGCCTACGACCTGATCACCGCCAAGCTCTAATGCTGCTCGGCATCGGCGAGCAGGGCCCGATCGTCGGGCGGCGGGTGGCCATCACCGGCATCGGGGTGGTCTCGTGCTGCGGGGTCGGGACCGAGGCGCTGTGGACCGGGTTGAACGGCCCTCAGCCCGAGGGCGAACGCCGGGTCCCGGGCTTCGAACCCGAGCGGTGGTTCGGGCCCAAAGAGGTCCGACAGATCGACCGGTTCGCCCAATTCGGGGTGGCCGCCTCCGAGCTCGCGCTGGAGGACGCCGGGGAGCTGGGCGTCGATCCCGACCGGGCCGGGGTGATCATGGGTACCGGGGTGGGAGGGTTCGAGTCGTTGCAGACCCAGGTACTCGTCTACGGGGAGAAGGGGGCCCGTCGGGTCTCCCCCCGCCTGGTCCCGATGATGATGTCCAACGCCGGGGCCGCCAATGTGTCGATGCGGGCCGGCTGGCACGGGCCATCGGAGGCGATCGTGACCGCCTGTGCGGCCGGCACCCACAGCATCGGGTACGCCGCCCGGTTGGTGGCCACCGGTCGACTGGATGTGGCCATCGGTGGCGGGACCGAGGCGGCGATGACCGAGGTGGGGATCGCCGCCTTCGCCAACATGACCGCCCTCTCGACCACCGGGATCTCCCGTCCGTTCGACGCCCGGCGTGACGGCTTCGTGATCACCGAGGGGGCCGGAGCGCTGGTGCTCGAAGCCTGGGATCACGCGGTGGCCCGCGGGGCCCGCATTTACGGCGAACTGGCCGGTTCGGCCAGCACCGCCGACGCCCATCACATCACCGCACCGATACCCGGTGGTGCGGGCGCGGTCACCTGCATGATCATGGCCATGGAGGACGCCGGGGTGTCTCTGGGCGACATCGGCCACATCAACGCCCACGGCACCTCCACCCCGCTCAACGACCAGGCCGAGGCCGACGCCATCACCAAGGTCTTCGGGGCCGAGGCTCCGCCGGTCACCTCCACCAAGGGAATCACCGGTCACGGGCTGGGGGCGGCCGGGGCCATCGAAGCGGTGGCCGCGGTGCTGAGCATCGAGCGCCGGTTGATCCCCCCGACCTCCGGCTACGAGCAACCCGACCCCGACATCCACCTCGACATCGTGGCCGGGGAAGCCCGGCCCTGGGTGCCGGGATCAGTGCTGTCCAACTCGTTCGGGTTCGGCGGCCACAACGGCTGCCTGGTGATCTCCCCGCCGTAGCCCGCCGTAGCCCGCCGGCCCCGGCGGTCCCGACGATGGGCGTCCGGGCGTGCCGAACCGCTACCGTCGGGGTCCCATGGTCACCACGTCACCCGACCTCGCCATCGGCGCCTTCACCCCCCACGGCCCCTGGACGGTCGAGCCCGAGACCATGTCCTGGCGGTACTCGGACATCGGCGACATCGACGTCATCCGGGCCAATTCGGCCAAGGAGGCCCGCCAGCTGCTCGAGCCCCACCGGCTGCCCCCGGGTCTGCGGGTACTGACGGTCGGCTACCGGCTGGGTCGGGCCCTCATCGGCTGGTCGGCCCATGACCGGGGCACCGACAATTCCCGGGCGGGATTGTCCCGACGACTGCGACCTGCCTTCGAGCGGCTGGGGCCGACCTACATCAAGCTCGGCCAACTGCTGTCCTCGGGGGAGGGGATCTTCCCCGAGGAGTTGGTGAACGAGTTCCGGCTGCTCCGTGACCGGGTGCCGGCGGAGTCCTTCACCACCGTCCGCCGCACCATCGAGGAAGACCTGGGCAAACCCCTCGCCGAGGTGTTCACCTCCTTCGACCGGGTGCCCATCGCCTCGGCGTCCATCGCCCAGGTCCACGCGGCCACCCTCCGGACCGGCGAGCGGGTGGTCGTCAAGGTCCAGCGCCGGCAGGCCCGGGCCCAGTTCCACCTGGACATCGCCATCCTGTCGTGGATGGCCCCGATGTTGGTGGGCCGCATCCCGGTCGCCGCCCTGACCAACCCTCCGGCCCTGGTGGAACTGTTCGCCGAGACCATCGTCGAGGAGCTCGACTTCCGGCTCGAAGCCCAGAACATGCTCGACATCGCCTCGGTGCTCATCGAGACCGGCCAGCGGTCCATCGTGGTGCCCCGCCCCCACCCCCACCTCGTCACCCGGCGGGTGCTGGTGATGGAGCACCTCCGGGGCTTCTCCTGGAACGACGCCGCCGGCATGCGGGAGGCCGGGGTCGACACCGCCGCAGTACTCCGGGCCGCCCTCATCTCGTTCCTGGAAGGGGCGCTGCTCTACGGCGTCTTCCACGGGGACCTCCACGGCGGCAACATGCTGGTCCAACCGGACGGCACCATCGCCCTGCTCGACTTCGGGATCACCGGCCGGCTCAACCAGAAAAAGCGACTGGCCTTCCTCCGGATGCAGGTCGGGGCGACCTCCAACGCGTTGGAACCGCAGATCGAGGCGTGGCGGGATCTCGGGGCGTTGCCGGCGGACATCGACGTGGCCGCGGTGATCAAGGACTTGGGGCTCGACCGGCCGCCGATCGATCCGACCACCCTCACCGCCGACGAGATGGTGGGCGAGATCCGGGAGATCACCAAGGCGCTCCTCGGCTACGGGGCCAAGCTCCCGAAGGAGCTGATGCTGTTCGTGAAGAACATGCTGTTCCTCAACGGGGCGATGGCGACCATGGCCCCCGATGTCGACATCCTCGGCGAGATCGTGGCCATCGTCACCTACTTCACCGAACAGCACGGTGAGCAGATCGCCCGGGACGTGGGGATGGAACTGGTCGACCGGCCCCTCGACCTCGACGGCTACCGGGCGGCCATGGGGATCACCGACGGGTCCGAGTCGATCACCTTCCGGGATCTCCAGGAGCGGCGGGAGATCATCACCCGCCGGATGGCCGAGCGGGGCGAGACCCAGCGGCGCACCCCGACGATCCGGGCGCTGTATCGGATGTTGCGACCCAAACGGAACTGAGCGGGAGCCAGCCCGATGCTCGATCCTGATCGATCACCGGAACCACTGCTGGTGCTCGTGACCGGGCTGCAAGGTACCGGCAAGTCGACCGTTGCCGAGGAGGCGGCGGGACTCCTCGGGGCATCGGTACTGAGCCACGACTGGGTCATGAGCGGTCTCCGACCGTTCGAAGCGATACAGCGTGAGTTGGAGTCAATGGAACCACCGGGACACCAAGTAGTGGGGTGGTCGATACTCGGCGCTCTCGCCCGATCCCACCTTCGACGCGGTTCCTCCGTGGTACTCGACGGAATGGCGAGATCCACCGATGCCGAACGCTGTCGACAGGTCGCCGAACAGGAGACCGGTCGACTCGTCGTGATTCTTACCGAATGCTCCGACGCTGAAGTACACCGTTCCCGGATCGAAGGGAGAGAACGGGGAATACCAAACTGGTACGAGTTGGATTGGGATCACGTTCAGCGATCACGTACTCGCTGGGCGCCTCCTGACCGTGTCGATTTGGTCTTGCAAGCGACCGACGCTCCTCTTGAGAACAGGGAACGCCTGGTCGACCTGTTTCAAGGACTCCAAATTCCGTAGCCGATCGGAGCTACCCGCCGTCGAGGGCGTGGCGCAGCGAGGAGACGAACTCGGCGGCCCCGACCGGACCGTCACCCTCCAGCAGGCGCCTGACCAACGCCGATCCCACCACCACCCCGTCGGCCACCTGGCACACGGTGGCCGCCTGTTCCGGCGTCGAGATCCCGATTCCGATACAGACCGGGAGATCGGTGACCGCGGTGATCCCTTCGGCCACCTGGCGGGCGGTGTCGGCCAACGTCGACTGCTCCCCGGTGACCCCCATCCGCCCGACCCCGTAGACGAAGCCCCGAGAGCGCCGGCAGATGGCGTCGATCCGTTCCGGCGGGGTGGACGGCGCCACCAACAGGACGGTGGCGATCCCGGCCTCGTCGGCCGCCCGGGCCCAAGGCTCCAACTCCTCGAGGGGCAGGTCGGGAATGATTGCCCCCGACACCCCCGACTCGGCCATCAAGCCGGCGATCCGTCGGTGCCCGGCCCGGAAGATGAGGTTGTAATAGGTCATGACCACCACCGGGATCCCCAGCTGGAGACGCCCGAGGTCTGCCAAGATCCCGTCCGGCGTGGTCCCCCGGCCCAGCGCTCGCAGCGACGCTTCCTGGACGACCGGACCGTCGATCATCGGATCGGAGAACGGGATGCCGATCTCGATGGCATCGGCTCCGGCCCCGGCCACCGCCTCCACCGTCACCAACCACTCGTCGTCCATCCCCCCGGTGACGTAGGGAACCAGCAACTTGTGCCCCTGCTGGCGACGGTCCCGCAAGGTGGTCTCCAGCACGCCCCGCTCGACGGCTTCCGGTTTGACGGTCATCGGGGGGTCGCCTTCCCCGAGCTGAGGATGTCCCGGACCTGGGCCACGTCCTTGTCCCCGCGCCCCGACAAGGTGATCAGCACCGTGGAACCGGTGGGCAGGGCCTTGGTCCCGGCCACCCGGATCACCCAGGCCAGGGCGTGCGCCGACTCGAGGGCGGGGATGATCCCCTCGGTCCGGCTCAGCCGTTGGAAGGCTTCGACCACCTCGGCGTCGTCGGCGGTCTCGTAGCGGGCCCGGCCGATGGCGGCCAGGTGGGCATGTTCGGGGCCGATCCCCGGGTAGTCGAGCCCGGCGGAGATCGACATGGCTTCGAGAATCTGACCGGCCTCGTCCTGCATGAGGTTCGAACGCATGCCGTGCAGGATCCCGGGGATGCCGGTGTCCATCGCCGCGCCACCGATCGCCTCGACTCCGACCAGCGCCGACGACGTCTGATCGGCGAAGCCGGCGAACGTCCCGGCGGCGTTGGACCCACCTCCGGCACACGCCACCACCACGTCGGGGTCCTTGCCGTCGAGGAGTTGGCGGCACTGTTCGCGGGCCTCGTCCCCCACCACCCGTTGGAGCTCCCGCACCATCCAGGGATACGGATGGGGGCCCATCACCGACCCCAGGCAGTAGTGGGTGGTGTCGACCGAAGCCACCCAGTCGCGGAGGGCTTCGTTCACCGCATCCTTCAGGGTGCGACTGCCGCTCTCCACCGACCGGACCTCGGATCCCAGCAGCTCCATCCGGAAGACATTGAGGGCTTGGCGCTCGATGTCGACCGCCCCCATGTAGACCACGCACTCCATGCCGAACAACGCCGCGGCGGTGGCGGTGGCCACCCCGTGCTGGCCGGCACCGGTCTCGGCGATGAGCCGCTTCTTGCCCATCCGGCGGGCCAGCAGAGCCTGGCCGACCACGTTGTTGATTTTGTGCGAGCCGGTGTGGGCCAGGTCCTCGCGTTTGAGCAGCACCCGGACGCCCAGCTCCTCGGACAGCCGCTCGCACTCGGTCACCGGCGTGGGCCGGCCGCCGTAGGAGTGGAGCAGCCCATCGAGCTCGCTCCGGAACCCGGGGTCGACCCAGGCCTGGCGAAAGGCGGCCTCCAACTCCATGCAGGCAGGCACCAGCGACTCGGGAACGAACCGGCCGCCGAACTCACCGAAACGCCCGGTGGGGCCCGGGTCGCCCATGATCAGTTCGGAATCAGCCCGCTCACCGGAGCCGGATGCCGACCGGGTCAATCGTCCTGCCAATCGAAGAGCCCGGCGCCGGGATCGTCGTCACCGGTTCGATCGTTGGACCGGACGCCGGCAATGTCGTCCGCCGACTCCAGCAGGTCCTGGTCGGCCTGGCGGACGGCGGCGATGAAGTCCCGGAGCTTCCCGGGGTCCTTGGTGCCGGGTGAGGACTCCACCCCACTGGAGACGTCGACTCCCCAGGGCCGGAGCCGGGCGATGGCGTGTCCCACGTTGGTGGCGTCCAATCCGCCCGAGACGATCAACCGATCCGGGTCGACCACACCTTCCGCCAGCCTCCAGTCGAACAGCTCACCCGACCCGGGGTTGGCCCCGTCGATCAACAGGAACTGGGCTCCGTACTCCTCGAACCGGCCGATGTTGCGATGCCCGGCCGGGAACGCCTTGATGGTGCGCCCCACCCGCTGGGAGATCCACTGGGTGTCTTCGATCGATTCGACTCCGTGGAGCTGGGCGGCGTGGAGCCCGATCTGGTTCACGATCTCGATGACCCGCTTGGGTGCCTCGTCCCGGAACACCCCCACGGTCATCGTCTCGTGGGGCAGGCGCTTCACGATGTCGGCCACCTCCCCCGGGCGCATCTGGCGCGGCGACGGGGCAAAGACGAAGCCGACGGCAGCGGCCCCCATGCCGACGGCCAGCAGGGCGTCAGCTTCGGTGGTGATGCCACAGATCTTCACCATCACCCCGTCGACGGGTTCCTCGAGTCCGCTGCCGATCACGAAGGGGCCCCGACCAGCTCGGCCACCGCCGCCCGGCGATCGCCGGACCGCACCAGGGTCTCCCCCACCAGCACCGCGTCGTAGCCGGCCGCCGCCAGCCGGGCGGCATCGTCCACCCCCCGGATCCCCGATTCGGCCACCGACACCACTCCGGAAGGGACGTTGGCCCGGAGGGACACCGCCAGGTCGGGATCGACCTCGAAGGTGTGCAGGTCCCGCTGGTTCACCCCGATGAGGGTGGCCCCGGCATCGATGGCCTGACCCAGCTCCGCACCATCGTGCACCTCGACCAACGCCGCCAGCGAAAGTTGGGCGGCCACCGCCAGGAACGCCGACAACTCCTGGTGGCTCAACGCGGCCACGATAAGCAGCACCGCGTCGGCTCCCATCAGGCGGGCATCGCAGACATCGGCCACCGATACGGTGAAGTCCTTGCGCAGCACCGGGAGCGAACACGCGGCCCGGGCGGCTTCCAGGTCTTGGGTGGAGCCACCGAAGAACTCCCGATCGGTGAGGACCGAAAGGCAAGCGGCCCCTCCCGCCTCGTACTCCTTGGCCACCGACGCCGGGTCGAGGTCGGGGTCGAGGTCGCCTTTCGACGGTGAGCGTCGTTTTATTTCGGAGATCACCGCCAGCCGGGTGGCCGATCCCGCCGCCACCAATGCCGGGGTGAAGGCCCGGGGCTCCGGCAACACGCCGGCTCGGGCCATCAGTTCGTCGGGGTCACGACGGTCGTCAGCCGCCAACGCCCGATGGGCGGCAATGATGGTGTCGAGGTAGGCGGGCATGGCCTCCCAAGCCTACCGGCGCCGCTTCCGGAGGCTGGCGATCGAGGACAAACCGGTCGCCGGTTTTCCGTCAATGCCCGGGCGAAGCCGGATACCCGTACCTCAGTCTCTCGGCGTGAACAGGTAGGTGGAACTGGCCCGGGCCACCACCTTGCCGGCGTCGTCGGTCACTTCCGCCTCGGCGAAGGCGATGCGCTTGCCGCCCGACACCACCTCGGCGGTGCAGTGGAGGACGGCGCCGACCCGGGCGGCGGCCAGGAAGCTGGTCTTCATCTCGACATTGGAGGAGAAGACCTTTCGGCCCGAGGCGACCGCGAAGGTGATGGCGGACGCACCCATCGCCGAATCGCACATGGCGCCGATGAAGCCTCCCTGGATGATGCCGGCCGGGTTGGCGAATCGCTCGTCGGCCCGCATCCGCCAGACCGTCCGCCCCGGCGTTGACTTGTCGATACAGGTCATTCCCAGGGTCAATTCGCAGTTGGGTGGAACCTGGATCCGCGGATCGGGCATCCGTTGAACCTACCTCCGCCTCCGACCACGATACTGGAGGCATGATTTCCGCCCCCGGGCCCGGCTGACGTCGATGCCCTTCGCCAGCGCCCAATCCGAACACCCCATCGCCGCCCTGGCCACCGGCGAGGTGGTGGGCGCCGTCCTCGAAGCCATGGGTGAGCGGCCGGACCTGGTGTTCATCTCGGTCACCCGTCCCCACGCCGGGGCGCTCGACGACATCGTCAACACGGTGACGTCGGTCCTCCATCCCCTGGCCATGATCGGGTGCGCGGCGGAATCCGTCGTCGGCACCGGTCGGGAGGTGGAGGAGACCCCGGCCATCAGCCTGTGGGCCGGTCGGGTCGGCCCCCTCCTGCCCGTGACCCTCACCGCCACCCGGTTGGTCGACGACACCTGGCAGTTCGGTAGCTGGCCCGACGACATCAGCTTCGAGCCGTCCGCCCTCATCCTGGTGGCCGATCCCTTCACCTTCCCGGCCGACCACTTCCTGAGCTGGATGGACGAGGCCCACCCGGGTCTCCCGATCATCGGCGGGAACGCGTCGGCCGCCCTCGGGCCGGGCGGGAGCCGGCTGGTCGTCGACGACCGGATCGTCCAGGAAGGCGCGGTGGGGGTGCTGGTCGGATCCGGAGTCGAGATCGAGATGGTGACGTCCCAGGGTTGCCGGGCCTACGGTCGACCGCTGACGGTGACCAAGTCGGACCGGAACATCCTGTTCGAGGTGGCCGGCACCCCGGCCATCGAATCCATGGTCGAGCAGATGAAGAGCGGCCTCTCCGCCGAGGACATCGGCCGGCTGGAGAACAACGGGCTCCATGTTGGGCGGCTCATCGACGAACACCTCGACCAACCCGGGCCGGGTGACTACCTCGTCCGCACCGTCGTCGGGGTGGACCGCGACACCGGTGCCATGGCCGTCGACGACCGGATCCCCCTGGGCAGCACCGTGCGCTTCCATCTCCGGGACGCCGAATCCGCCGACCTCGATCTCCGCCGGGTCCTGGTCGGCAAACAGGCCGACGGGGCGCTGTTGTTCACCTGCAACGGACGCGGCACCCGGCTGTTCGACGAGGCCCACCACGATGCCTCGGTCCTCTCCCGGCAGATCGGGCCGGTTCCGGTGGGCGGGATCTTCGCGGCGGGGGAAATCGGGCCGGTCGGAGGCCGCAATTTCGTCCACAGTTTCACCGCCTCCATCGCCCTGTTCCGGGACCGCTGAGCGACCCTCTCCCGACCCTTCCCCGGCACTGGATTTCCGCTTCACCATTCCGGCCATGGGCCGATAGGGTGGCCTTTGATGACCGCGACCGACACCCTGACCCCCGACGTGCCTCGCGACGCCGCCCTCGAGCAACTCGGGATCAACGTGATCCGAGGGATCGCGATGGACGGGCCCCGGGCCGCCAACTCCGGCCACCCGGGGACGGCGATGGCGCTGGCCCCACTGGCCCATGTGCTGTTCACCCGGGTGATGCATCATGATCCGTCCGAGCCCCGTTGGCCCGACCGTGACCGGTTCGTCCTCTCCAACGGCCACGCCTCCATCCTGTTGTATTCGATGCTCTACCTCTGCGGTTACGGGCTGAACCTCGATGACCTCCGGGCCTTCCGGTCGTTCGGGAGCCGCACCGCCGGGCATCCGGAGATCCATCTGACTCCGGGGTTGGAGGTCACCACCGGTCCCCTGGGCCAGGGGTTCGCCAACGGGGTGGGCATGGGGATCGCCGAGCGGTGGATGCGCACCCACTACTCGTCCGAGGTCGTCGACCACCACACCTACGTCATCGCCGGGGACGGCTGCCTCGAGGAAGGCATCTCCCACGAGGCGGCGTCACTGGCCGGCCACCTCGGCCTCGGCCGCCTGGTCTACATCTACGACAACAACCACATCACCATCGACGGCCCCACCGAGCTCTCCTACTCGGACAATGTCGCCGAGCGGTTCGCCGCCTACGGCTGGGCGGTGGACGACATCGGCGAGGTCGCCAACGACACCGACGCCATCGAGGCCGCCCTCCTGCGGGCCAAGGCGGACGAGGACCGGCCGTCGATGATCATCCTCCGCAGCCACATCGGCTACCCGGCTCCCCACATGATGGACACCGCCAAGGCCCACGGTGACCCGTTCCCCCCCGAGGAGATCCGGCTGACCAAGGAGATCCTCGGCCTCGATCCCGACGAGACCTTCTGGGTGCCCGACGCGGTCCTCGACCTCTACCGCCGGTGCATTCCCCGGGGCCAGGCGTTCCGGGCCGCCTGGCAGGAGCGGATGGAGCAGTGGGGCGGGGACAAGGCCAGGTGGGATGCCGGCCTGGTGGGCCACGGCCTGGCCGGCTGGGAGTCGAAGCTGCCCACCTTTACCCCCGACGACGGACCGATGGCCACCCGGCAAGCCATCAAGGCCTGCCTCGACGCCACCGGGGAGGCCATCCCCGGCATCATCCCCGGCAGCGCCGACCTCACCGGCAACACCGGTATGGCCATGGAGGGGGCGTTGGCCCAGGAGAAAGAGGAGCCGGGCGGCAGCCTCATCCACTACGGGATCCGCGAGCACGGCATGGGCGGGGTCATGACCGGGATCGCCTCCCATGGCGGCATGCTGCCGGTGGGGGGCACCTTCTTCGTCTTCAGTGACTACATGCGGGGCGCGGTGCGGGTCGCGGCGCTGTCCGAGGCCCATGTCATCTACTCCTGGACCCACGACTCGGTCGGCCTGGGCGAGGACGGGCCCACCCATCAACCCATCGAGCAGCTGGCCGCCATGCGGGCCATGCCCCAACTCCGGGTCATCCGACCGGCGGATGCCAACGAGACCGCCCAGGCCTGGAGGCTGGCCGTCAACGGCGAGGGCCCGACCGCGCTGATCCTCACCCGCCAGAAGATCCCGGTCCTGGCCGAGACGGCGGAGCGGGCCTCCGAAGGTGTGGAGCGGGGTGGGTACGTGTTGCGCGACGTTGACAACGGTGCCCCCGACCTGGTCCTCATCGGCACCGGGAGCGAAGTCCACGTCTGCCTGGCCGCCGCCGAGGCGTTGGCCGGCGATGGGGTGAGCGTCCGGGTGGTGTCGCTCCCCTCCTGGGATCTCTTCGCCCGGCAGACCCCGGCCTATCGGGACGGCGTGCTGCCCGCCGGGATTCCCCGGCTCAGCGTCGAGGCCGCCAGCTCGTTCGGCTGGGACCGTTACGCCGACGCCTTCGTGGCCATCGACCACTTCGGGGCGTCGGCGCCCGGGGAGGTCAACATGCGCGAGTTCGGCTTCACTCCCGAGCATGTCGTGGACCGGGCCAATCAGCTTCTGGCCGGCCGCCCGGCGTCTTGACCCACCTGACATCAGCATCTCGTCGCCGCCGAAAGGATTTCCCATGACCAAGCTCAACGATCTCTATGACCAACAGGGGCAGAGCCCGTGGTTGGACAACCTCCGCCGGGATTGGCTCCAGGACGGCAAGCTCGCCCAACTGGTGAGCGACGGCATCCGGGGGGTGACCTCGAATCCCACCATCTTCGCCAAGGCCATCTCCGGTCAGGACACCTACGACGACGAATTCAAGTCGCTGATCGCCACCATCACCGTGGAGGACGCCTACTGGCAAATGGTCATCGACGACATCAACAACGCCCTCCAGATCCTCCGTCCGGTCTACGACTCGTCGAATGGCGGTGACGGCTTCGTCTCGGTGGAAGTGGCGCCGTCGCTGGCCCATGACACCGACGGCACCATCCGCGCCGCCCGGGACCTCCATACCAAGATCAATCAGCCCAATCTGTTGGTGAAGATCCCCGGAACCCTCGAAGGGCTCCCGGCCATCCAGACGATGATCTCGGAGGGGCGGAGCATCAACGTCACGTTGATCTTCAGCGTCTCCCGTTACGACCAGGTCATCGACGCCTACATCTCCGGCCTGGAGGAGTATGCCGCCTCCGGCGTCACCGACCTCTCGTCGGTGGCCAGCGTCGCCTCTTTCTTCGTCAGCCGGGTCGACACCGAGGTGGACCGCCGGATCGAAGCCGCGGCCGAGGCGGCCGGTGGGGATGCCGGCGCCCTTCTCGATCTCCGGGGGAAGGCGGCGGTGGCCCAGGCCCGCCAGGCCTACCGGCTGTTCACCCAGCGGTTCTCCGGTGACCGGTGGGAAGCCCTCGCCGCCAAGGGGGCCAAGGTCCAGAGGCCGTTGTGGGCGTCCACCTCGACCAAGAACCCCGCCTATCCCGACCTCGCCTACGTCGACACCCTCATCGGCCCGGACACCGTCAACACCATGCCGGACGAGACCATCGAGGCCTTCCTCGACCACGGCACCGTGGCCAGAACCATCGACGCCGACGTCGGGGGGGCCGATCGGGTGATGGCCGGGCTGGCCGCCGCCGGCATCGACATGGAGGACGTCGGCCGCACCCTCGAAGCCGAGGGGGTCGCCTCCTTCTCCAAGTCGTTCGACGAGCTGATGCAGTCGCTGAACGACAAAGCCAACGCGCTGAAGGCATGACGCTCACCAATCCGAACCCAGAGAGGGACACGCTATGAAGATCGCCATGGTCGGGCTGGGCAAGATGGGCGCCAACATGACCCAACGGCTCATCGAGCACGGGCACGAGGTGGTCGCTTTCGACCTCTCGGAGACCGCCCGGGAGGCGGCGGCGAAATTCGGGGCCGACCCGGCCGCCACCCTCCAGGACATCGCCGCCAAGCTGTCGGCGCCGCGGGTGGCGTGGGTGATGGTTCCGTCCGGTGAGCCCACCAACTCCACCATCAGCACGTTGGCCGGGCTGTTCGAATCCGGTGACGTCATCATCGACGGGGGGAACTCCAACTACAAGGAGACGGCCCCCCTGGTCGACGAGTTGGCGGCCAAGGGCATCGCCCTGGTCGACGCGGGTACCTCCGGCGGCATCTGGGGGCTCAAGGAGGGCTACTGCCTGATGGTCGGGGGCACCAAGGAGGCGGTGGCGATCGCCGAGCCGATCTTCCTGGCCCTGGCCCCCGACGGCGGCTACGCCCATGTGGGCCCACCCGGCGCCGGGCACTTCGTCAAGATGGTGCACAACGGCATCGAGTACGGCCTCATGGAGGCCTACGCCGAGGGCTTCGAGATCATGTCCGAGGCACCGGAGTTCGACCTCGACCTCCACCAGATCGCCGCCATCTGGCGGTACGGATCGGTGGTCCGGAGCTGGCTCCTCGAACTCGCCGAACGGGCCCTGCGGCCGGAATCCGGATTCGACCAGATCGAGGCGGTGGTGGTGGACTCCGGCGAAGGGCGCTGGACGCTGGAGGAGGCCATCGACCGGGGGGTCTCCGCCCCGGCCCTCGCCGCCGCCCTGTTCGCCCGGTTCGCCTCGCAGAAGAAGGACGCCTTCGGACTCCGGCTCATCTCCGCCCTCCGGAACCAGTTCGGCGGCCATGCCTTCACCACCGCCAGCGGAGCCCAGGGCGGCGAGACCTCCACACCTTCATGACCGCCCCCGGAGGTACCTCGAGCGGGGCCGCGGCCCACCAGCACTCGTTGCCACCGGTGCTGTCCAAGGCCCCCCCGGTGGCCATGGTCATCTTCGGCGCCTCCGGCGACCTCACCGCCCGGAAGATCCTCCCGGCGCTGTCCCGGCTGGCCGACCGGGGGGTGCTGGACGACGGCTTCACCATCATCGGGGTGGCCCGCACCCAGTGGTCCGACCAGGACTTCCAGAACCACGTGGCCGAGGCGACACCGGAGGCCGGCCCCAAGTGGAAGGCCCTCGTCCAACGGTTCAAGTACGTGGCCGGGGAGTACGACCATCCCCACACCTTCGAGCAGCTGAAGACCCACCTCGACGAGGCGGACAAGGTCGACGGCACCGCCGGCAACCGGCTCTACTACCTGGCCACCATCCCGAGCGTCTTCGCGCTGGTGGCCGGCGCTCTGGCCACCCACGGGTGCGCCGGCCCCGGGGTGGACGGCAGCTTCGCCCGGCTGGTGGTGGAGAAGCCGTTCGGTCGGGACCTGGAGAGTGCCGAGTCGCTCAACGAGCAGATCCACAAGGCGTTCGACGAGAGCGAAGTCTTCCGGATCGACCACTACATGGGCAAGGAGACGGTCCAGAACGTCCTCGCCCTCCGGTTCGCCAACGCCATCTTCGAGCCGATCTGGAACCGCCGTTACGTCGAGCAGATACAGATCACCGTGGCCGAGAGCCTGGGGGTGGAGCACCGGGGCGGGTTCTACGAGACGGCCGGGGCGCTGCGGGACATCGTCCAGAATCACGTGATGCAGGTGCTGGCCCTCACCCTGATGGAGTCGCCGACCAGTACCGACGCCGACCGGATCCGGGACGAGAAGGTCAAGCTCCTCCACGCCATCCGGATCCCCACCCCCGACGAGGCGGTCGACAAGTCGGTACGGGGCCAGTACGCGGCGGGGGAGATCGACGGGGAGAAGGTCATCGCCTACCGCCAGGAGCCGGACGTGGCCCCCGACAGCCAGACCGAGACCTACCTGGCCCTGCTCCTCTACGTGGACAACTGGCGATGGGAGGGCGTGCCCGTCCACGTCCGCACCGGCAAGCGGCTGCCGGCCCGGGTCACCGAGGTGGTGCTCCAGTTCCGGCGGGCGCCGTTCCTGCTGTTCGACCAGCAGACCAGCCGCGACCTCCGGCCCGATGCCCTCATCCTCCGGATCCAGCCCGACGAGGGGATCAGCCTCGAGTTCGGGGCCAAGGTCCCCGGCGAGAAGTTCCATATCCGCTCGGTGGCCATGGACTTCTCCTACGCCGAGGCCTTCGCGGGTACCGAGGCCGCCGACGGGTACGAACGCCTGCTCCACGACGCGATGGTCGGCGACGCCACCTTGTTCATCCGGGCCGACGAAGTCCTCCAGGCCTGGCGGATCGTCGACCCCTACCTCCAGGCCTGGTCGGAACCGGGCGGCGCCCTCCAGCTCTATCCGGCCGGCTTCTGGGGCCCGCACATGGCCGAGATACTGGTGGAACGGTCGGGCAACGCCTGGCGCAACCCGGAGATCGACCTCGAGCTCGCCGGGGGTCGTCTGGCCGAACTCCCCCAATGACGCCGCCCCGCCCGGCATGAACGGCACCGTCGAGGTGGTGGCATCGGTGGCCGATGCGTTTGCCGAGTTGGTGACGGATCGGCTGGCGGGTCCCCGCCCCGGTGGCTTCTCCTTGTTCCTTTCCGGTGGCTCGACCGCCGGCCAGGCCTACCAGCGGCTGACCCAGACGTCGGTGGCCCGGGTCGACTGGACGACCGTCGACGCCTACTGGGGTGACGAGCGGTGCGTCAGCATCGACGACGAGGCGTCCAACTACCGGCTGTGCCACCAGACCCTCCTCGACCGGGTGGGGCCGTTGGGTTCGGACCACCCCATGTACCGATCGGGCAAGCCCGAGGATGCTGCTGCCGACTACCAGCGCCAGCTGCTGGAGTTGTCCTCCTTCGACCTCATCCACCTGGGGATGGGTCCCGACGGCCACTGCGCCTCGCTCTTCCCGAAGTCGTACGCCCTCGACATCGAGGATCCCGACGTCCTGGTGGTCGCCAATCGCGACCCGTTGGCCAACAACCCCCACGACCGGATCACCCTCACCTTCCCGGCCATCAACCGGGCCCGACTGGTGGTGTTCACCGTGGCCGGCGCGTCCAAGCACGACGCCTTCGCCCGGGTGGTCGCCGGAGATGACCTGCCGGCGGCCCGGGTGTCCGCCGACGAGGTGATCTGGCTGGTGGACGCCGACACCGCCGGAGGCGTGGTTGTCCGCTGAACCGGCCGGGGTTCCGATCGGTCGGTAGTGGGTCAGTTTGAAAGCGGGGCATCAGCCCCAATGATGAATGGAGGCGTTCAGTGGCCGAACCCCGTCAGCTCGCACAACGAATGGTAGTTACCCACTTCATTGTTTCCGATGACGTTGAACGCTCCGCGCGCTTCTATACCGAAGTGCTCGGGGGCACGGTGGTCTTCGGCCCGGCGCCCACCAATATCGCGCTCGCCAACACCTGGATCATTATCAACTCCGGTGGGGGCCCGACCGATGACAAGCCCACGGTCACGCTGGCGACACCAAGTGATCCCGACCTGGTCAGCAGCTTCCTCAATATCCGGGTCGAAGACATCCACGCCGCGTACACCGAGTGGAGCGCCCGGGGGGCGGAGTTCCTGACGCCGCCGAAGCAGCACGCCTATGAGATTCGTTGCTACATCCGAGATCCCGACGGCTACATCATTGAGGTCGGGCAAACCATCGACCCACAGGGAGACTGGTGGCCGGCCGAATGGCCGCCGATCCATGGAATTTCGAACTGACCCACTACCGATCGGTCGGGGCCATGACCAGCCCAGATAGGGTGGCGGCGATGCCCGCTGACCATGGTTCTTCTTCGGCGCACCCGCACGTCCCGGACCCGGCCGGTTCCGGACCGGACGAACTGCTGGGTACCGATCTGTCCGTACTCCAGGCCCGGGCCCGGGAGGTCCGTGACCGCGCCCATGGCAACCGGGTCACCTTCTCCCCCAAGGTCTTCATTCCCCTCACCATGCTGTGTCGTGACCGCTGCGGCTACTGCACGTTCGCCAAGGCTCCGGCCCGGGTCGAGTCCCCCTACCTCGACCTCGACCAGGTGCTGGAGATCGCCCGGGCCGGCCGGGCGGCCGGCTGCCACGAGGCGTTGTTCACGCTGGGCGAGGGTCCCGAGGACCGCTACCCCGATGCCCGGCGGTGGCTGGGTGACCACGGGTTCTCCTCCACCGTCGACTACCTGGTGGCGGCCTGCCAGGCCGTCCTCGAAGACACCGGGCTCCTCCCCCACGCCAACGCCGGCGCCCTGACCGGCGAGGAGCTGTCCCGGCTCCGAGCGGTGTCGGCCAGCCAGGGGATGATGATCGAATCGGTGAACCCGGACCTCGCCGCCCACCGTTCGGCCCCCGACAAGACCCCGGCCCGGCGCCTGGCCACCCTGGAGGCCGCCGGGGCGGCATCGATCCCCTTCACCACCGGGCTCCTGGTCGGCATCGGCGAGTCGCGGGAGGACCGCATCGCCACCCTCCAGGCCATCGCCGACAGCCACCGGCGCCACGGCCATGTCCAAGAGGTCATCGTCCAGAACTTCCTGCCCAAACCGGGCACCTCCATGCACCAGGCCCCCCCGTGCCCGACCGACGAGTTCCTCTGGACCATCGCGGTCGCCCGGCTGTTGCTCCCGCCGGAAATCCACCTACAGGCGCCGCCCAACCTGTCCGACGACCTGTCCCTGCTGTTGGCGTCGGGCATCGACGACTGGGGCGGGGTGTCCCCGGTCACCGCCGACCACGTGAACCCCGAACGCGCCTGGCCGGCCCTCGGCATCCTCCGGGCGGCCACCGAGGCCGACGGCCACACCCTGGCCCCGCGGCTGACCATCTACCCGGAGTTCGCCCTCGATCCCGCCCGCTGGCTGGCCGAGCCGATGCGGTTCCCGGTGCTCAACGCCGCCGACGCCGAGTTGCTGGGCCGGGACCATCCCTGGAGCTCCGGCAGCGAGGTCCACCCGCCCGAGCTCCTCGGCCCGTACACCGGGGCGGTGACCACGCTCCTGCCGGTGGTGCCGCTCCCCTCGGCCGGCAGCGCGGTCGGGGAAGTGCTGGCTTCGGTGGTGGCCGGAGGCGAGATCGACGAGGACCAGATGGTGACCCTGTTCTCCGCCCGCGGCCCGGAAGTCCGGGCGGTGGCCGAAGTCGCCGATGCCCTGCGGGCGGAGATCGTCGGCGACGAGGTGACGTTCGTGGCCAACCGGAACATCAACTACACCAACGTCTGCACCTTCAAGTGCCGGTTCTGCGCCTTCTCCAAGGGCCCGCTGTCCCTCAACCTCCGCGGCACTCCCTACCTGCTGGAGCTCAGCGAGATCTCCGACCGGGTCCGCGAGGCGGAGGAGCTGGGGGCCACCGAAGTCTGCCTCCAGGGCGGGATCCACCCGAAGTTCGACGGTGACTACTACCTGGAAGTGATCAAGGCCGTCCGGGAGGCATCGGCGACCATCCACATCCACGGCTTCACCGCGTTGGAAGTCACCGAAGGGGCCAAGCGGAACGGGGTGTCGCTGTCCTCCTACCTGAGCACCCTGCGCGATGCCGGCCTCAAGACCCTCCCGGGTACCGCGGCGGAGATCCTCGACGACGAGGTCCGGGCGGTGCTCTGCCCGGACAAGATCAACACCGAGGAGTGGCTCCACGCCCATCGGACCGCCCATGGCGTGGGCCTGCGCTCCAACGTGACCATCATGTTCGGGGCCATCGAACAACCCCGGTCGTGGGCCCGCCACCTCACCCGGACCCGCTCGCTCCAGAAGGAGACCGGCGGATTCACCGAGTTCGTGCCGCTCCCGTTCGTGCACATGGCCACCCCCATCTACCTGTCCAAGAAGTCACGGCGGGGCCCCACTTTCCGGGAGACGCTGCTGATGCACGCGGTGGGCCGGATCGCCTATCGGGACACCATCGAGAACATCCAGGTGAGCTGGGTCAAGATGGGGGCCGAAGGGGTGCGCCAGCTGCTCCGGGCCGGGGTCAACGATCTCGGGGGCACGCTGATGGACGAGAACATCTCGCGGGCGGCGGGGGCCAGCCACGGCCAGATGATGGATGCCGACGGGTTCCGATCGATCGTCGCCCCGCTCGGGCGCACCCTGGCCCAGCGGACCACCCTCTACGGCCGGGTGCCACCCTCCCCCGTCGATGCCGCTCTCGCCGCCAACTTCTGATCGCCCACCGATGACCTCACCCGATCCCGACGGGGCCGCCATCGACCCCGAGGCGGTGGCCCGGATGCTCGAGGAGCTGATACCGGAGGCGGCGTCCCCCGCCGAACGCCGGCTCTACGGCTCGATCCTGGCCACCATCGAGCGGCTGGTGGCTGAGCGCACCGATGTGGTCGACCTCAAGATCGCCGACGCCGCCCTCGGGGAGATGGCCGAGGCGTTTCGGGTGTTCCGCCCGTTCCGGCACGAGCGCAAGGTGACCATCTTCGGTTCAGCCCGCACTCTCCCCAATCACCCCGCCTATACCCAGGCCCGGGATCTGGCCGGCTCGATGGCCTCCTCGGGTTGGATGGTGGTGACCGGGGCCGGGCCCGGCATCATGGCCGCGGGCATGGAAGGTGCCGGCCGGGATCAGTCGATCGGGGTCAACATCCGGCTGCCGTTCGAGCAGGGGGCCAACGCCTTCATCGCCCAGGACCCGAAGCTGGTCGAGATGCGTTACTTCTTCACCCGGAAGCTCATGCTCATCAAGGAGTCGGACGGCTTCGTGGCCCTGCCCGGCGGGTTCGGCACCCTGGATGAGAGCTTCGAGTTGCTGACCCTGCTCCAGACCGGGAAGGCCGAGCCCGCCCCGGTCGTCCTGCTCGACACCCCCGGGGACACGTTCTGGGAAGGCTGGGACCGGTTCCTCGACGAGGAGGTTGCCCCCAAGGGGCTCATCTCCGACGACGACCGGGCGCTGTTCATGATCACCGACGACATCGCCGCCGCCACTTCGGAGTTGCTCGGGTTCTACCGCAACTACCAGTCGGCCCGGTGGGTCGGCGACCTGTTGGTGGTACGCCTGCTGGTGGCACCGGACAAGGCGGAGTTGGCCGATCTCAACCGGCGGTTCGGGGACATCGTGGAGGGGAGGATCCGCCCGACCAAGCCCCTCTCCCCGGAACGGTCGAGCGGTGACCATCTGGATCAGCCCCGGTTGGCCCTCCGCTTCGATCGCATCCACTACGGCCGGCTCCGCAAGCTGATCGACGCGCTCAACCAGTGCACGGGTAGCGGCGACGGGTAGCGCGGTGCCCGACCAGAAGCCGCCCCGCCGGGTCGGTGGCGAAGGGGAGACCCTCCAGGCCCTGCTCCAGTTTCAGCGGGATTCTCTGGTCCGCAAGGTCAGCGGTGTCGACGACCAGGCGGCCCGGAGATCGTTGGTCGAGAGCGGCACCTCTCTCCTCTGGCTGGTGCAGCACCTGTCGCGCGCGGAATCAGTGTGGATCCTGCGCCGCTTCGCCGGCCAGGACGCAGCCCTTCCGGAGGAGACCGTGCACCCGGATGACACCCTGGCCACCGCCATCGACACCTACCGGGCCACCTGGGCTCGGGTCGACGCGGTGGTGGACGCCGCCCCGAGCCTCGACGAGGTGTGCCGGGAGGTCGGGGATGAGGCCCCGGTCAACCTGCGTTGGGTGCTGATGCACCTGCTGGAGGAGACGGCCCGGCACGCCGGCCATGCCGACATCCTCCGTGAGCTCATCGACGGCCAGACCGGCCGGTAGCCGCACCCTTCCCGCCGGGGCCATCGGCGCGCCGTCCGGGGTCAGAAGCCGGTGAAGCTGACCCCGGTGAGTTGCTCGGACAGGCTCCAGAGGGCGGCCGCCGTCGCCTCATCGTAGGAGCGGGAGTTGGACTTCACGATCTTCGGATAGCCGCGCTGCTCGAAGGGTCCGTCCGGACCGACGTAGGAACCACCGGGTATCGAGGGGAACGTCGCCGCATAGAGGGCCGGGAGGGCGCCCATCTCTGCACTCTGGGCGAACAGCCGGTTGGTGACTGCCATCGCCCGGTCCTGGAAGGAGTCGGTGTGGAACTGGAGGTTGGTGGAGGCATAGCCGGGGTGAGCGGCCAGGGCCCTCCGGGTTGACCCGGCGGCGGTGAGTTGGCGCTGGAGTTCGTAGGTGAACAACAGGTTGGCCAGCTTCGACTGACCGTAGGCGCCCCAGCGCTGATAGCGGCGGCGCTCCCAGTTGACGTCCTCGAGATCGATGCGGCCGTTCCGGTGGGCGGTACTGGACATGGTGACGACCCGGTCGGTGATCCGGCCCAGCAGCAGCCCGGTGAGGGCGAAATGGCCGAGATGATTGGTGCCGATCTGCAGTTCGAACCCGTCCTGGGTCTGGCGCTTCGGGGTGGCCATGACCCCGGCGTTGTTCACCAGCACCGCGATGTCGCCCAACCCGGCGGCAAACTCGCGCACCGAGGCCAGGCTCGCGAGGTCGAGCCGGCGGACCTCGGTGTTTCCGGGCATGGCGGCGGCAGCCTGTTCGCCCTTGGCGGTGTCGCGGCAGGCGACGACGACGTTGGCCCCCGCCCGCGCCAATTCAGTAGCGATCACCGCCCCCAGTCCACTATTGGCCCCGGTGACGACACATGTTCGCCCGGTCTGATCAGGGATGTCGGCAGCTGTCCATTTGGTCATGTGCGCACTTTAGGGGCGTCGTCGGGCGGCTTGACCGGGGAAGGGGTCGACACTTTCCCGAAGCCGGCCTCGTCGATAGAATCGGGGTAGAAGGATCCGGGAGGGTCCGGAAGGAGGCGCCTATGCGAAGCAATCAAGGTGACCCATTCTGAGAACGAATGGCGGAGGATTGTACGGGAGGGAATCCCGGTAGGCCCCTCTGAACAACAGGCAAGCGGCTCGAAGCAGGAGCGTTGCAACGGCAAGGAGCAAGGATGCTTCTGAGGGTGCCATTTCCTTGATGTGATCCGTCCTCGGAAACAACGTGCAGTAGAGCGCCCGATCCCCGTCAACTTGTGGGACGGGCGCTTTCGCGTGGGGCGGGATGCCGGTGCCGACGGTAAGCCGAGCTCAGAGCATCGACGCGAACTGCTTGGCGAAGGTGTGGACGTCGCCCGGCCACCGGGCCGACAGGTAGCTACCGTCCGTGACTACGAAGGCGGGACGCTGGTCGCCGATGGTGTCCCGCGCCCGTCCCCCGGATTTTCGGGTGGCATCCGGCGTACCGGGGACGACGTCGAGGAAATCAGCCGGACGGGCGAGGGCTCGGGTGACCTCCTGCTGGACCGACATGTAGCCGACTGGCTGTCCTGGCTCTTCGTGGTAGGTGCGGTAGTACCCGGCGTCCCAGAAGCGGGTGAACCGAGCCACACTCCAGGCCCGGTGCTCGAGCGCCCAGGTGAGTGCCGTGGTCTTCCGGCCGTACAGCACCGAGCGACCGGTGGCCGGGTCGATGCTGCGAGCCGCCAGCAAGACGCCGTGGCAGATGGCCGCCACCGGCTTGTGATCGCCGAACGCCCCGACCACCACATCCTGGAGGACCCGGCTCTCGAGGTACGGGCGCATGCCCCGAGCCCGGTGGCCGCCCGGCAGCAGGAGGCCGTCGAAGTCGCTGTCGACCTCGGCCCAGGCAATCGGGTTGGATAAGGCCGGCGCTCGGAGCAGCTCCCCGTACGCCGCCCGCCCAACGGCATCAGCCCGAAGAACCCGCCCGATTCCGACCAGGTGGGAAAGGCCGGGGATGAAGCCCCACGGATCGAGTCCTCGGCCGGTCACCATCAGGTCATCAGCCTCCGCCGCGGTCCCGTTGGGGGTGGCGAAACGCACCTGGTGGCCGAGGTCGGAGAGGACCTTCCAGCTCACCGCCACCTCGGTGGGATCGAAATCACGCTCGGGAATCGGGATCAGGACCGCAGCCACCGGGGTCAAGTTACCGGGGCGAGATCATCGGCGACGGATCTGACCCCCACCACCTCCCGCCCGTAGAATCGCGGCAAACCAGGAGGATGGCATGGGCTCGCTCGTTTCCTATCAACTCGATGACGGTGTCGCCACCATCGCGATGGATGACGGCAAGGTGAACGCGCTCTCCAGTGCGATGCTCGGCTCCATCGGCGAGGCTCTCGACCGGTCGATTGCCGATGAGGCCGCAGTGGTGCTGACCGGGCGAACCGGTGTCTTCTCGGGGGGCTTCGATCTCAAGGTACTGACCGCCGGCGGTGCGGACGCCGCCCGCATGCTCGAGGATGGTTTCGAGCTGGCCCTCCGGCTCCTCGAGCACCCGACCCCGGTGGTCATCGCCAGCAACGGGCACACCATCGCCATGGGAGTGTTTCTCGTTCTGTCCGGTGACTATCGGATCGGGGTCGACGGCCCGTTCCAGGTGGTGGCCAACGAGGTCGCACTCGGGCTGACCATGCCGTGGGCGGCGATCGAGATCTGTCGACAGCGGTTGACCCCCGCCCACTTCAACCGGGTGGTGAATCTCTCCGAGGTCTACACACCTTCGGAAGCGGTGGCCGCCGGACTCCTGGATCGGGTGGTGGAGGCCGCCGACCTCCTCCCGACGGCCAGCGCGATGGCCTCGGGTTTCGCCGGACTGAACCGACGGGCCCATGCCGCGACCAAGTTGCGCTCCCGTGAACTTTCGCTCAGCGCCATCCGAGCCGGGCTCGAGAAGGACCGGGAGACGTTCCGGCACCTCACGGTGGCCAGAAACCCGGAGACCTGATGCAACGGGCGTCGACGGCCTGCGGTTGGCCCCCGGGCTAGACGTCGTCGACCGGTGCCGCGGCCGGCCCCGACGCCCCGGCCAGAAGCTGGACGGCCTTGTCCACCGCCCGCCGGGCCCGGGTGATCCGCTTCTCCTCGGCCACCAAGGCCGGATCCGGCGGCTCTCCGGCCTGGAAGGACTCCGACGCCCGCCACAGGCGGTGCAGCGCGAGGTCGGCCAGGCTGGCCGAGATCACCTCCAGCTGATCGGCGACGGCCTGGGTGTCGTCACTCACTTCCCCGGCTTCGCCGACGGGAGGGCGACTTCGATCACCTCGAGCTTCCCGTCGGCGTGCTGGGCCCGGATCACCTTCTTGTCGAACTTGCCGACACTGGTCTTGGGCAACTCGTCGATGAACGTCCACCGCTCCGGCACCCACCACTTCGACACCCGACCGTCGAGGTACTTCACCAGCTCGTCGGCGGTGACACTGGAGCCTTCACCCCGGACCACCGCCACCATCGGGCGCTCACTCCACTTCGGGTCGGGCACCGCCACCACCGCGGCCTCGAACACCTCCGGATGGCCCATCACCTCGTTCTCCAGCTCCACCGAGGAAATCCACTCCCCACCGGACTTGATGACGTCCTTGGTGCGGTCGCTGATCTGCATGAAGCCCTTGCTGTCGAGGGAGCCGACGTCGCCGGTCCGGAGCCAGCCGTCATGGAACCGATCGGGGCTCGGGTCCCCGTAGTAGGAGGCGGTGATCCACGGTCCCCGGACCTCGAACTCCCCGACCGCAACCCCGTCCCGGGGGAGGACGGTGCCGTCCTCCGCACAGATCCGGATCTCCACTCCGGGGACGATGCGCCCGGTCTTGGCCCGCCAATCCATTTCTTCCTCGGGCGGGGTGCCTTTCGGCGGGATGGCCAGCGCACACAGCGGGCTGGTCTCGGTCATCCCCCAGCCCTGGATCATCTTGATCCCGAACTGCTTGTCGAATTGCTCGATGAGATGGCGGGGCACCGCGGCGCCGCCGACGGTCACGGCCCGAAGCGACGAAAGGTCGACGGTGTTGCTTTCGGCGTAGCGCATCAGGTCGTTCCAGATGGTGGGCACCCCGGCCGACAAGGTCGGCCGGTGGCGTTCGATCATGGCGGCCAGCGGGGCCGCCTGAAGGAACTGCTGGGGCATCACCATGTCGGCGCCGGTGAAGTACGCCCCGTAGGGAGTGCCCCAGGCGTTGGCATGGAACATCGGGACGATGGAGAGCACCCGGTCCTGCTCGTTGATGCCCAGCGACGACGCCGAGGTGATGGCCATCGAATGCAGGTAGGTGGACCGGTGACTGTAGGCCACGCCCTTCGGGTTCCCGGTGGTCCCGGAGGTGTAACACATGGCCGCCGCCTGGCGTTCGTCGAACTCCGGCCAGTCGAACCCCGGCTCCTCCGCCCCCAGGAGCTCGTCGTACTCAATGGTGGGCCCCAGAGCATCGGTGTCACCGGCACCGGCGACGATGATGTGTTTGACGGTGGTGAGTTGATCCCTCACCCGGGCCAGCAGGGGGATCAGAGAGGAGTCGACGATGATCGCCTTGTCCTCGGCGTGATTGACCACATAGGCCAGCTGCTCAGGAAAGAGGCGGATGTTCAAGGTGTGCAGCACCGCGCCCATGGCCGGGATCCCCAGATAGGCCTCCAGGTGGGTCTGGTTGTTCCACAGGAAGGTGCCGACCCGGTCGCTGTCGCCGATCCCCAGCCGGGTCAGGGCCGACGCCAGGCGTTCCGACCTCTCGGCCACGTCGAGGAAGCTGGCCTGGTTGGCTTCGCCGTTCGGTCCGGTGATTGTCACCACCGAACTGTCCCCGTAGACCTCCTGTCCGTGGCGCAGAATGCCACTCACCAGCAATGGCGCATCCTGCATGGTGCTGAGCACGGTTGAACCTCCCCTGATTGCGATCTGAGCCTCGAGATGGAGCCTAGCTACCTTGACGCCGCGTGGCCGGACCAGGGTTGACGCCTCCCGCGGGGTGCTTGGCCGCCTCCAGCCTTGAACGGTGGGGAGATCGGTGGTTCACTTCGGTTGGTTGAGGATTGTGCCCGAACATCCGGACACCCCTCCCCTCTGAGTCGGGTGGCTCACGCTGAACGGCGATCGAGGCGAGGCATCCGCAATGGGCAAAGTCGTAGTGGGGTTGGGCGGGCTGCTGGCCGCCGCAGTGGCGGGGCTGGTCCTGGTGGTCACCGTGGTGATGGGCCAGGCAACCGGGTCGGGCAGCGGTCTGACCGGCGCGGCGGGGGCGGTCACCGGAGGGGGTCCGGGCGCCGGCGGGACCAGCCCGGGGCCGGCGATCCCGGCCGAATGGCTCACGCTCTATCAGCAGGCCGCGGGGAACTGCCCTGGTCTCCCCTGGGCCGTCCTGGCCGCCATCGGCACCGTCGAAACCGGCAGCGGCCAGTCGGACGCCGCCGGCGTCTGGTCGGGGGCCAACAGTGCCGGTGCAGAGGGTCCCATGCAATTCGAGCCGGCCACCTTCGCCGCCTACGCCACCGTGGGACCGTCGGGAGCCTCGCCGGCATCACCCTACGACCCGGTGGACGCCGTCTATTCGGCAACCGCGCTCCTCTGTGCCAACGGCGCGGGGTCTCCGGCCACCCTGAGTACTGCGATCGACGACTACAACCATTCCGACATCTATGTGGATACCGTGCTCACCTTGGCCCTGGCCTTCGGGGAGGCGCCGCAGACCTCCGGCACCGTTGTCGCCGCGCTGTCGTTCGCCGCCCAACAACTGAATACTCCCTACTTGTGGGGCGGTACCGGCAATGGGGGCTTCGACTGTTCCGGCCTGGCCCAGGCCGCCTTCCAACAGGGAGGCGTCAACCTTCCCCGGGTGGCCCAGGATCAGTTCGATGCCGGACCGTCGGTGGCTGGCGGGTCGGCGGTGGTCCCCGGCGAC